>JAUVWI010000137.1 GCA_030604195.1 Spirochaetales bacterium | reverse complement strand
GGTACAACCGGGGTGAGGGATGAACCCTTCTGGGTGCGATTTCTCTGAATTTCGGATACCTGTCATCCAGGCTAACCTCCCCTGCAGCCTCCAAAAGGCGATCAAAGCGCTTAAGCTGGCGCACTACCGGCTCAACCAGAATCCGCTTGTTAGTAAAATTCCCTGAATAAAAGGCATCGAGCGCTGCCTGGTGAACAGCCGGTTTAAGACGTTCTAATCTATCTTTTACCGGTTGTATGAGAGGGGCATCGGCAGGGTTTGAGGGCTTTAGCTCTGAGGCAACCAACTTTGTCGCTAAAAATTCTTTAAAAAGCCTGGCAAGCGGGGCCTTCATTTGTGGAAAAGGAATCTGCCATACGGCTGTATGATCAGCGCTGTATTCCCTTTCCCCGAATGTCATTATTACAGCGAAATCATACCCTCCTGAAGAAATCTCATAGGCTAAATGATCGGGTGAATCGTTTTCATGTAGAAAACGAATAAGTATTTTTCGGGTACTGAAATGCCAGGTTATCTGACGCAGGACACCTTTTTCCATTAAAGAGCCGCCAGGCCATGATTCTGATTCCGGGATACCGGAAAAAGGCTCGGATAAAAGCCTTGAATCATCCGGGCTCAGATCCCGGGCAGTACGGTCTATCCGTGACTTCAAGATCTTGCCCGGATCATCCTGGGTAATAATCGAGTACACTGCATCCAAAGTATTACCGGATTCAGAGGGCCGCTTTATCAGAAAGCGGCTTGATTCAACGATTGGATCAAGCAAAGCCTCGGCTATATATTGAACATTAAACCCGGGCATATGAAAATCTAAAGCGCAGGCTGCTATTTCAGCAAGTTGGCCTACCGGGGGAGTATCCGCTGTGGGATGTATTTTATAGAGGACAAGAATTTTTATCAGCCTTTGAGCCAGAACCCGGTCATCTTCATCTTCTATTACGTCCTCAATAACCTCATTAAGATGGGGAATGATATGGCGCGGATATACATTGAATGCTGAGAACTCTCCAAGTCTCAATTCAAAATGGTCATAAATGCTGTCCGGAGCAAGTATTTCCGAAGCAGGCTTGTTAAGAATTCCCTGGATATTCCGCCTTTTATCTCCTGCTATGCGAGAGTAAATAAAATCAACTATTCCGCGGTGTTCTGAAAAGAGTTCACCAAGCCCATCAAGGAGGGAAATGGTTACAGGATGAACAGGGTATGTCTGCCTGAAGCCATCGTACGTCCAGGAGAAAGTTGAAAATTGCCTTTTATAGGCTTCATAAATGCGGTATATTTCTTCATCAGCCCCGGGTTTATGTTTCACAAGACGCTGGGATATGAGTGAGCGAATATGTACTGTCGAAAGGGTTAGTTTTACCGGGAATCTGTCTTTTATCTTTCGGAATGTTACCTGTGAGATATCACCGGTGCGCTCGATGCTTTCCTGAACTGCGGCAATAATCCATAACGGCTCATCTGCTGTAAGCTCTCCTAACAACTGAAGAGTACGAGCATCCTCATTTAATGCCTGGGGAGTGGGCTTAGAACAGAAAAACTCGGAGAGCTCATCAATAAGTAAAAAAAGGCCGTCAAACCGTGCTTTCTTTACTTCGGATATCACCCGGTCAAAAGTCTCATGCCTTTCTTCAACCAGGGCTTCAGGGGTTTTAAGTCCCAGATTTTTCATTAACCGCATGCCGTACATATAAGCTTCTGGAGGATGTTTAGCTATCCACTCCTTAAGATTATCCGTTTTAAAACTGTCTTTTGATTTACCTATCAGCTTTAGAAAAGATTCAGCTACCTCGGGTTCCTCAAGCAGGTTTTTTAAGTTATTAAGAAAAGAGGAAACAGGGGTTAATACTACATCAATGCCTTTTGATCTAAGGGTGGTTTCTATTGCTTCAACAACAATCCGTTCTAAAGGTGTAACAGCCCGGTAATTCACTAATGAAACGGCTACGGGTAATAATCTTTTACCGGATTCCATGACGCGCTTAAGCCCGCCGTGGCGGTCAGTGAGAACATCGGTGCCTGCAGTTTCTGCAAGCCAGGTATAAACTGCCGCTAAAAAATGAGATTTGCCTGAACCGAAATCACCCTGAAGAAAATAACCCTGACCGCGGCACCCTAGAAGTGAATCCGAGATTACAGTAAAATGAGAAAAAACCTCGGGTGTAAATACAAAACTACTTGCAATCTCATCGGATTCGGTGCGTCCCTCTTCCAGACGTATAACGGTTTTAACCGGCGGAATCTCTACAAGATCACCGATAAACTGTTCTTTATTCATTGCTTTTTATCCAGCATGTTTTTAAGTTTTTGTATACGCCCGTATAATGATTTTTCATCCGGGAATGAACTTAAAAGCTTTTGATAAAAATTGAAGGCCCTCTCCAGCTCACCAATTCGAGCACAGGCAGCGCCGTAACTGGAATGTAGATACATATCTTTTGGATCAACCCTTAAAAGCTCTTCCATTATCCGGATAGCCTCTTTTTCCTGGCCCGACCTGGCAAGTACAAAGGCCTGTTTTCGCTGAATCCGGTGTTGTGAACCTTCTGCCTCCAGCTTTTCATACTGCTTTATGGCCAGTTCCTGTTTGCCTGATCTTCGACAAAGCGACGCATAAATCTCACCATAAATAGAAGGCAGTGATGGAATTCTTGACAGTTTTCCCATGCGCTTAAGCACATCGTCAATTCCATCACGTCTGATTTCTAATTCTGTCAGTTCCCAGAGTGCCGAACGATTATGCGGCTTCAAATCCAACCACTCCCTGCAGGCCTCGGCTGCCCGTTTGTATTCCCCCAGCCCCACAAGAGCTTTTACCCTGTATCGTATACTGTCTTTTTCAGGCATATCCCAGCTTTCCAGGTAAGACAGAATGTCATTCCATTTTTTAAGGGTTAATAGACATTCCAGTATACCCCTCTGTGATCGTAATTTCAGCTTTTGATTATTCAGGTTTTCGCTGTAGTACTGTAAAGCTTCTTTAAATCTGTTTAAACCAAAAAGCGCGTCTGCCGCTGATAATACCGCGTAAGGATTGGTTGAATTTATGGTCAATGCCTGACTTGAAATATCAAAGCCCAACTTATATTTTTCAGCACGTATCAATGCATTTGCCTGTTGAGTAAGCCAGAATACATTCTGTTTCTTATCATATAAATATTCACGTTCAGCATAATTTGCAGCTTCTATAAACTTCCCCCGCCTCATCAATTCTTGAAACTCTTTATATTCTTTTGACATATGCTTAAGATATTTGATATGGAATGAATATTGATTACTTCTTAAGCCAGATTTTACCCGCTTTTTGAAAAGCACCTTTTCCCGCTATAAACCTGAAGGCAATGAGAACAAAAATCAGGTAGGCTGCGTATATACAAAAGGTTATCCAGTAATAAAATGACTTTCCTGTTGAGTATCCGTACGCAGGAAAGTTCATCGAAACAATGAAAGGTAACGCAAAAAAGAAGACAATCCCTACCGCATACATATAATCCGTGGAAGCTGGTGTTTCAAACTCTGGGTCTATTACCCTGAGTAAAGCAAGGCCTGTCGGAAGAGTACCTGTTAGAGCACCGTATATGAGTATGGTCCGCTGAAAGATATAATCCCTGAACATACGTGATGATAACCACAGCACACTGATGAACGTAACGATTCCTCCTGAAAAGCCCATTACAGTTATTGGCAGCCAGTATTGGGCTACAACTTTCAGTGAGATGGCGGCTATTGAGGAGGCTACCATTATGTCGACCGATGTTCCTGCAATTCTGTTGAGAAGCTGGTTGTCTATGGTATGGTCAATTCCAAACGCGATTAATATTTTTTTTACCAGGACAGCTAGCATCGCAGCAAAGATAAATGTGATTCCCCACAGACCTGCTCCCAGGTCCTTGCCCATATTTCCGGCAAATAACATGGTGAAAGTGATTAGTTTCAGCAAAAGAAAGGTAAGAAGATAAACACCAAGCACAATTGCAAGGTTATAGGACAGTGGGTCTATTGCTACAATTTTTTGAGCAGCTTTTGATTCACCTGTAGGAGATATATTAATCTTATGTGTTTCTCTTCTGATATTTTTACTGTTTATGGGGGTAAAGCTATTTTTATCAATCCAATTTTTTCTGATTGCCCTGTTTATAAGGAATATCCCTCCAAAACAGGCAAAGAGAAATCCCATAGCGGCAAATGTTAAGCCTACGCTTCCACCGCCTATAAAACCGTATTGCTCCCATCCTGTCCCGATAGCGAATGCCTGCCCTGGCCCAAGTGCGAACCCAAGAGTAATTAGCAGCCCAAAGGTGGGAAAGAGGCTGGGAATTATAGTGGCAATAAATAAAAATGTAATCCCGAGACCAACCAGACTCTGGATTGAGTACTGTGAGATGATTGTGACCGCCATTGAAAAAACGCCTTTG
>JAUVWI010000118.1 GCA_030604195.1 Spirochaetales bacterium | reverse complement strand
TAAGATTTTCCAAAGACGATTTAACGGTCATGATCCCTTCCCGCAGAAGATCAAGATTTTCAGGTTCGCAGGACCAGGCATTGGCCTGTGACCCTCTTAAATCACACAATTTCAGCACCTGATCCTTGTATAATTTTACAGAAGAAGGATTAAAATCCTCCTGATCTGCCGAGAGCAGCAGTGACTGCAGATGTGGAAGGAGACCGAGGAGTTCCCGCCTTCGATTGCTTAAGCTGGAATCATCATCAGGGGGATTGGGTTCAGCATTCTTTAAGAGCTGAATTGCCCTGGGCAAGATCCCGCTTCTGCCCAATTTATAGCAGATTTCCCTTAAGATGTTTATCCGATACACCGGAAGCCGCTTACTGAATTCCTGCCACTTGAGAAGAATACATTCATGCAGCCAGGGCCCGGCGTCTTCCCGTTTCTGTATCAGGGAATACACGGCGTTTGCGATTGCGGATTTGGACCATTCGATGCTCAAGATCGAAAGATCAGGATTCTTCCTGTCTTCAGCCAGCTCATTAATCGTTCGATTGATAACCCGCCGCAGGAAAAAGACCTTATCAACTTCATCCATTACCCGGAAATAGGGATCGATTCCAGCTTCAATAGGGTATTGCCGCAGCAGACCTGCACAGAAGGCGTGGAAGGTACTGATCCGGTTATCCAGAAAATTGTCCTTTAAGCGTTTAAAATGTTCATCTCCGTTGTTTTCGATCTCTCGCTCGATGGCGGAATAGATACGCTCCTTCATCTCCACAGCAGCTTTGTCTGTAAAAGTTACAACCATAAGGCGATCAAGGCTAAGTTTTTCCTCATGGAGGATTTTAATGATCCGGCGGGTCAGAACCGCTGTCTTTCCGGTACCAGCGCCTGCAGTTATAACCAGATTGCGGGATGTGTCCGTAGCCAGATGCTGAAACAGAGTGGGATAGAAATTTGCCATACCGGTTACTCCATCTTCCGTTGAGGCCTGTAAAACTCTTTATCGCTGATAAGAGGATATAGTTTATCCAACCGAAGCTGATCTTTTCGACAAATTCGATTATACTGGCAGTTCAAACATGTTTGATCCCTGGCGGAGCACAGGGGAGGATTGAAACGGCCTTTTTTAATAAAATAAGCGATCTGTCCGGTCCTCCTGGCTGTTGTTTCCAATTCTTCTTCAAAATCAGGCTCAGGGAGAAAGCCGTACCGACGCTGCCCTGAAAAGAGGGGCTTGCTGTCACTGGTTTTTGTGCTTCTTGAGGCTTGAAGTGATTTTAAGGCAAAGTAGCCTCCACGCTTGATCACCCTTGGGTTTTTTACAAGGTAAGTACCGGCACCGCCTACGGTTTTGTTAATACGATTCTCCTCCACATATTCTCTTAATGCCAGAACCTGCAAGGGGAGTTTGAACCTCAGGCCCTTTCTGATGCCGTTGATATAGCCCAGATCGCAGGTACTGAAGTTGTATACTACAAGATACTTGTTGTTGGATGTGCAATCCACACGCTCTATGGTAATATCTATGGGGATGTTGTTTACTTTGAAATTTTTTAAACCTGATTTCCCGAAGGACAGGTGGGCGGGATAGGGACGCACGCGATCCGGGCCGCTTCTTTCATACTCAAGAAAAGAGGAAAGAAGTCCAGGACGTTTCCTGTTGGCCGGTCCCCCAAAGGAGTGAACCCGCTTTTTCGCTGTATACAGTCAGGATTCTCCTGATCATGATGGGAGGGGGAGATATAATCGGCTCAATAATGGTCGTTTTTAGGTCCTACCTCAATAAATCCGATTATAATTTTTCCACTATCAATCTGGGTATGTAGGAAGACAGAGGCTCCAGAGGTCTCCGGTTTGTATGAGCATTCAACCCCACATAAATCTATAAAAGCGGATGCGACCGTTTTGCTTTCGATCTGGTGAGCCGCCCAACCCTATGAATCAAATGCTGGCGAATGGTTAACATTGAGATATTATGGCATTGAACGATGAATCATTTCAGGGATAAAACTCATCTGTTTCCTACTCCCTTTCTAAATACCGTGTTGTAAAGAACTCATCCTTCACATCGGGGCTGAACTGGATTTTATCCACTATGAGGATGGATTTTCTGTTGTTCTGTTTATTTTCCATAATCATATGGATGAGCCTGTATTTATGGTTCTTTATATCCAGCTCCCTTATCTCCTTTACATCAAGGTCTTTTAAGAGCTCACCGTCTAAGTCGTAATAAACAGCCTTTCTTAAAACAAAATCCTCCTTTGAAATAAAGGAGATCTTTTTTGAAAACCCGTTTTCATCCGCGATATCATCATTTATGGGCAACATCTCTATTTTCCAGCAGAGTGTACCGTTAGCATCCGCTTCCCCCAGCTTTTTATAATTAAAGTCATCCAGGTTTGGCGGACTGGTATCTGAATATGAGAACTCGGATCCCATAAAGCTCTTTCCCTTTTCACTACTTATTATCCTCCTGGTCTTTCTTAAGGCGGGCATATAGAGCCACATATCATCATCTTTTACCTTGTAATCGAAAGTGAGTAGTCCTGTGCCCTTAACATCTGCGGGGGAGAGAAAACGTATTAGTTTTTTCTCCGTATCCCCGCTGTTATAGAGCTTTGTTACCTGTGCGATTCTTCTTACCCGGTCCCTTCCCTTGCTGTCTATAATGGTCATGGTGCTTACAGCCTCAGAGCCTTTAAGCTTTGTAGCTTCAAAGGACCTGTCCATGATCTGTTTTGCGCTCAAGTTATCCTGAGCCGCAAGTCCGAAACAAGGAAATGAATCGTATAATCGATGCCCACCCCGATAATAATTGAAGATAAAAGAGCCGTTACAACACTGAGATCAATACCTAATAGACCCATAAGGCCGAATAGAATTACCAAAGAGAGGACCATTGGAATCGCTGATATAAGACCTGCTGCAACTGAACGAAGCAGTATCATAAGTAGAACTGCAACCGCGATAACGGCCATACCCAAAGAAAGAAACTGACCGTTAACAACCTGCCTCGCTAACTCCGTAAAAATCAATGCAATACCGCCAACATATTTAATATCACTGTCATTTCCGGCCATATCATTTACCTGTTTTATGACCCTGTTTATTTTTGGCGTGTTTGCCGTATTCAGGCGGACGCTGATCAAGGCATGTTCGTAGGGGAAATCAATCATCTTTTCGAAATCTTCGGGATTTCCGCTCATGGAGTAGAGATCAAAGTATTGGGCCACCGCATTTCTTGTGTCGGGAATCCTGTCATACCATTCTTCACCTTGATCGTTTAGCGCACGGCTCATCTGGCGAACAACCCTGGCTATGGATGAGGTATTGCCCACTTCCGGGATTTTTTCGATCTCGGCTTCCAGCCGGTCTATTTTTTCCATTATCCGGGGCTCCTTTATATCTCCTCCAACTGCAACGGAAAAATTGAATGTGCCCCCCAGATTTTCATCTATTAAATTCGTCGCTTTGGTAACCGGGTGATCCTTTGCGAAATATTTAATAGGATCTGCATCAACAGTAATAAAGAATATGCCTATTGATACAATAGCTGAAAAAATGAGAGACCCGGCAATAACGGCTTTTGGCTTCCTTGATACTATGCCGCTGAAAAAGGCAAGAGTGCGTTCAAGTATGGGTTTCTTCCTGCCCTCGCCTTCAGGCAGTATAACGGGCTTAGATTTTGGGAGCAGCGATACTACGGCAGGAATGAAAAAAAGGCTTGCAGCAAGGGCAAACACAATGCCTATGGATGCCAAAACACTGAGCTGTTTTGCGCCTATCATAATGTGTCCATTAAGACAGAGCATCCCAATCATTGTTGTTATCCCTGTAAGTAATATAGGTTTGCCAAGACTCCTGAACATTCTTTTTGCAAGCTCTTCTTTTGAATAGATGTTCCCGAGCACATTGTCTTCCTGGTATTTTGCAATCATATGAATACCGTAGTCATTTGCAACTGCAATAAGAAAAATCGGAAGAATAAGGGATATGACAGATATCTTCCATCCCAAAATCGGGATCAATCCCATGGAAAGAAGGATAGCCATGATAACCACGAAAAAGGGTAGAAGAACATCCCTTAGCTGTTTGAAGCAAAAATAGAGAAATATAAGCATGATGACTATGCCGATTGGCAGTAGCCTCCTTAAATCGCTCTGTATATTCCTGCTAACATTAAGCCTGTTAAACGGGACTCCCCCGATAACGGTCTCTTCTTTGCCCGGATTTTCTTCTATGAGTTTTTCTATCTGACCCACAATAAACTCATCAAAAATATCTGCTTCAAGTACTGCAATAACAGAGGTAATAGTGAAATCTTTAGATACAACGCTTCCATAAACCATGTCATTGTCCATGATCTCTTTTCTCAATATCTCTTTTTGCTCTTCGGTCTTCGGGATCCGCTTTACTGCCGGATCAACGATCATTGTCCCATCCTGACTCTTAATATGTTTTAATTCAAAGAGGGAATACACTTTGTCAACACCCTCGACTTTCTTCATCTGTTTTGAGATCTTTTTGACCCGGCTCAGTGTTTCTGCATTTAACACGTCATCGGTTTTGATCAAGACCATAAGCATATCTGTTCCGCCGAAAAGTTACTCGATCTTATCCGTGCTTATTCTCGATGGCATATCAGTGGGCAGCTGGTTTATTATATCCGGGTCCATCTCAGCCTTCGGAATTTGGGCGGCAAAGAATCCTGTTATAGCGATAAAAGCTATAATGATGGGCCAGCGAAATTTAACTATCATATCAGCAGTCAGTTTCATTTTTATCTCCTTTTGCCTTTTTGCTTTGAGCAGCAATGCCCGTGATACCATATAGAAATAGAGTCTCTATTGTTCTTGCATAACGTTCATAGAAGGCATGATCAAACTCAAAACCAAATATATTTTTTTGTACAGGCTTAAGCCTGAAATGCGATAGAATTGTCGAAAGCATCGCAGGGCCGATTATACTGATTGGAAAGGGATCATTTGGATCCATATCGAAACGCCTGCAAAGACTGTTTATCCCTTCAAGCATCTCTATTACCCTTCCTGCCTGGATATCTGTAATTCCGGGAATATCAAGCGGAAGTGTATTAAAGGCAACCATGGTGATTTCCGTATTTATCCTGACAAAGCTAATGATGCGGCTGATTATTAATCTTAGACACTCTTCAGGCGGCTTACTATCATCTATGGCATCTGTAATTACCCTATAGTATTGATTATGAAACTCGTTAATGATTGTTTTTAAAATGCCTGCTTTTCCGCCAAAGTAGTATGATATCATCGAAATATTCACTTCCGCTTCCTGTGCAATCTCACGGACACCTACTGCTGCATACACTTTCCTTGCAAACAGTGAGATTGCTGAATCAAGTATCCTCTTCCTGGCTTCCTTTTTCTGTTTCCCTGTCATTTTATTCTCCTTAAAACGAGGCCCTTAACTGAACAAATACAGAGCTGAGCGCTGAATCCATTATGCCGTACGTAGTGTCGTCGGGTCCCGTAATAAAATCCCCGCCCAGAGTTACTGTTAAAGCATCGGCCATGTCGTATGAAGCCCTGGGCCTTAAGAGAAGCTCCACTGTTGTGAAGTTGTAAAGACCGAAGAGCTCTAAGGTGAGGGTTTCATATATAAGCTTTAATGCCGGGCGAAAAGAGAGAGCATGGCTCATATCATCCTGCTGGGAAGAAAAGATCCTGTTCTTTTTTTCAATTTCATATCTGAGTATCTCTGGTAGTGGAGCCCCGGGTTCTGAAAGCTCTGTAAAATCAATAACATATCTTCCTATGTACTGCAGAATAATGCTGAAATCCCCGAATTCCCTGTCAATGCCCAGAACATACTGCAGATCAGGGTTGGGAATGTAGATGTATTTCTCATAGTCCTCATACGGATATCTGAATGCGAACTCTCCTCTTAATCCATATTGATAGTATCTGGAATACTATTGAGCGTTGTATTCAAACGGGCTATGAAAATGCCATCATAAATGACTTCGAATATCGTTGTATTCATAGTTTGACAGAAAAGCTAATAGATGAATTGATATAGGAATCAGACTATGAGCGCGCTAAAATCTAGGATATATATGGAAGTAAGAATGGTCTGGCTGGCTACAGACAAACAACAGCGGCTACCCGGTTTCGCTCCCGTTGGTCGTCGGGCTCTGCCCTCGATATGTGCAATTGCACTTGACTATAATATATATCATGGTATATATTATGTTTATGGAGGAGCCGAGTTTTTAATTCTCGGTTGACTTTTTATAGGAGGTGTAATATATGCAAACGGCTAAATTATTTATGAACGGAAGAAGTCAAGCTGTACGGCTACCGAAAGAATATCAATTTTATGGAAATGATGTACTTATTAAGAAAGTTGGAGATGCAGTAATTCTTTTTCCTCATGATAAAGATTGGGAAATATTCTTAAATGGTCTTAATAGTTTTACATCAGATTTTCTCGAAGATGGACGAGACCAGGGAAATGAACAAAAAAGAGATGAGTTCTAATGTATTTATTAGACACTAACATTTGTATTTATTGTATAAAAAATAAATCGGAGTCAGTCTTAAAACAATTAAATCTTAAACGAAAATATGATGTTTATATTTCTTCAATTACTGTAGCAGAATTAGAATTTGGAGTTGAAAAGAGCAAATATCCAGAGCGAAATAGAATTGCTTTAATTGAATTTCTTTCGATTTTCAAATTGTTACCATTTGATGATAAAGATGCACAAGAATATGGCAAAATAAAAGCTAAACTATCGAAGGATGGAAATATTATAGGACCTTTAGATATTCTTATTGGATCACAAGCAAAATCAAAAAATCTAATTTTAGTAACAAATAATGTTAAAGTATTTGAACGAATTGATGAATCAGAAATTGAAAATTGGGTTGACTGGTGCAACTGCACATAACAGCGGATATGCGGTTCCGCAGGCTTCGCTATCGCTTCGCCCAAATCCAGCAAAGGGCTCTTCTGACAGTGGGGTGGTTACTTGCGGCAACCTACTGTTAAGAGGTAACCATCAGTGTCACGTGCATTGTTGATGGACTTCGTCAAAAGTTCATCTACCAGGCTCCTCAGGACTCAGAGCATTCCCCGGTATGTTTAATTTGACAACACAAAGAAAACTGCTGTCCCAATTCATTCATCACAGGCCGGATAATTAATATCTCATTCGACGTATTGCCCCACATCGATACTGATGACCCACCTATGGCTAAAAGGTTTAAAGCAATTATGACCCGGCG
>JAUVWI010000136.1 GCA_030604195.1 Spirochaetales bacterium | reverse complement strand
CTTGTAAGCCGGGTATTATCAGAGAGGGGAGTAGTAGCCGCAACCACGATAGTTCCCAGGGAAGAAATCTTAAAAGAAGGAGAGGATCTGGTTGAGCAGGCCTATATAAAATTTGACCCTACTCCAATGGCAAAGCCAAGATTTGAAACTGAAGAGACTTCAGGCATGATGATTATGGCTGCAGCGCCTGTTTTATATAACGGCAGTCTGATTGGTGTGCTGTACGGCGGTAATTTACTTAATCGAGATTATGAGATCGTTGACAGGGTGAAAGACACAGTCTATAGAGGCGTAAAATATAAGGGAAAGGATATAGGGACATCAACGATCTTTCAATGGGACCTTCGAATCTCAACCAATGTTAAAAGAGAGGATGGAAGCCGGGCAATCGGTACCCGGGTATCTCAGGAGGTATATGACCAGGTACTGGTAAATGGGCTGTCCTGGATAGATAGAGCATTTGTGGTGAATCACTGGTATATAGCCGCTTATGAGCCAATAAAGAATATAAATGGTGAGATAGTAGGTATTCTCTATGTTGGAATTCTGGAAAAGAAATTTACGGATATGAGAAAGCGGGCTATAGCGCTGTTTCTTGGAGTAACATTCACCGCGATGATTATTGCTTTCATTGTTTCCGGTTTTCTGGCTAACGGAGTACTGGAACCGGTTAAACGTTTAGTATTTGCCTCTAAACAGTGGTCAACAGGCAATCTGGAATACCGGGTTAAGATCACTCCAAAAGACGAGATAGGAGAACTCGGGGAAACGTTCAACCTTATGGCCTCTTCACTAAAAGATAGGGATGAGAAGTTAAAGGAATACACCGAGCAGCAAATAATGAAATCGGAAAGACTTGCTACATTAGGGCATCTGGCCGCAGGAGTGGCCCACGAAATAAACAATCCACTTGGGGCTGTATTGATGTACGTTCATTTAGCATTGGAGGATTTAGAAGCGAAGGGTATACTTCGTAAAAATCTGGAGAAGGCAGTGGTTGAAGTTACACGATGTAAGGACATTGTGAAGGGGCTCCTTGACTTTGCCCGTCAATCCGAGCCCAGGTTCGAGGAGTGGGATGTGAATGAAGTTTTGGAACGTACCCTCTCATTAGTTCAGAATCAGGCATTATTTCAGAATGTTAAAATAACCAGAGCCATTTCTCCCTCACTGTTAAAGGTAATGATGGATGCGAGTCAGATTCAACAGGTGTTTACAAATATTGTCATAAATGCCGCAGAGTCCATGGATGGGAAAGGGGAGCTGATTATTGCAACAAGAATGAAACCTGACTACAAATCTATCGAAATCGAATTCACCGACACAGGTTGCGGCATCCCCCGGGAGAATCTTGAGAAGGTATTTGATCCGTTCTTCACCACAAAAGAAATAGGCCGCGGAACAGGACTTGGCTTAGCTGTTAGTTACGGGATAATTACCAGGCATAAAGGCAGCATAAGGGTGAAAAGTGATGCCGGCAAGGGAACTGCCTTTATTATCAGATTACCTGTAAAACGGAGGGATGACTAAATGTACGGCCAGGCAAACATTCTGGTCATTGATGATGATGAAGCCATACGTGATTCGTGCCAGCAGGTGTTCTCCAGGGATGGAAACAGGGTAGTAGTGGCCGAGGATGGTTTGATAGGACTGACCAGGTTTAAGAAAGAATCCTTCGACCTCATCATACTTGATTTAAAGATGCCCGGCCTGGGTGGTATGGACGTTCTGAACGAGATAAAAGGAGATGACCCGGAGGCTATCGTAATTGTCATTACAGGGTATTCGACAATCGAGTCTGCAGTAGAGGCCATGAAAAACGGGGCCTATGATTTTGTCCCTAAACCTTTTACTCCGGACAGCCTGCGGATGATAGCCAGAAGAGCGCTGGAAAAGAAAAAACTTGCCCTTGAGAATATCTTACTCCGAGCAGAGGTAAAGGAAAATTTAGGTCCCAAAGTAATCATTGGTAAAAGCGAATCTATGAAGAAAGTTGAGGATTTGGTACTAAAGGTTAGTCCGACAGATAGCACTGTCCTCATTTCGGGGGATAGCGGCACCGGCAAGGAACTTGTAGCAAGGGCTATACATCACTATAGCGGGAGGAAGGATAAGCCGTTTGTAGTGGTAGACTGCGGAAGTCTGGTAGAAAACCTCTTTGAAAGTGAGCTCTTCGGGCATGTTAAAGGTTCTTTTACAGGTGCATCGGAAACCAAATACGGCCGGTTTGAGCTGGCAAACGAGGGAACACTTTTCTTCGATGAGATCGGAAATATCAGTATGAATATTCAGATAAAATTACTTCGGGTAATTCAGGAAAGGGAGATCACAAAAGTAGGAAGTGGGCAAGTTATCAAAGCGGACGTGCGAATTATTGCTGCCACCAACAAAGATCTACAGAAAGCAGTAAAAGAGGGAACATTCCGTGAAGATCTATTTTATCGCCTTAGTGTCGTCCCGATTGCTTTGCCCCCTTTACGGGAAAGAAGAAAGGACATTCCAATTTTAGCCGACAATTTTTTAAAGAAGTATAACAGAATGAGGAAAAAGAATGTAAAGGCCATTTCTGAAAAAGCCATGAAAGCATTAGTTGAGTACGACTGGCCGGGAAATGTAAGGGAATTGGAGAATGCCATCGAGCGTGGGGTTGTATTGACCGAGAGTGAAGTGATCGAACCTAAAGATCTATATTACTATGGGCTGTCTGTTGATACCTCTTCACAATCAAACACTACTAAGACCCGGAGCCTTTATGATGTGGAAAGAGAGCACATCATAAAGACTTTAAAGATGTTCAATAATCAAATAGGCAGGGCAGCAGAAGCCCTGGGTGTAGACCGCAAAACCCTACGGTTAAAGCTGAAGAAATATGGAATAGGTTAGAATGCCATGGGGCAAAACTCCCCATTGATGGGGTGAAAAGCTCCCTTCTTACAGAACGGAAAGTATGTTTATAACGGATAGCAGAATCAAAACAGAACAATAAGAACGACTATAATTCTTTATTATTCGGCCACTTGGGATAAATCCCGGGCGGCCTTTTTATTTATAGTAAACGATTGGCATATAAATTGCTAAGATTGATGCAGAGGTGGTTTGAAATAGTGAAGAAAAGTAAAAAAATCCTGATTGTTGAACCTGATATAGGGGATGCGCGGGAGCTGTTCTCCCTCTTTTCGGGTGAAGATTATGACCTGGAATTAAGCAGAAGCTTTGCTGAGGCGGTAAAAGAGGTTAATAATGTAAAGTTTGATTGTGTAATTATGGATGTTAATCTTCCGGATATAAAAGGTTATGAGGCGGTACCCATCATAAAAACGATCGACTCAAAAATTCAAATAATTGTAACCACGGATCGAAATACTAAAGAATTGGAGGCTAAAGTAAGAAAGCAAGATATCTTTTACTATTACATAAAATCCTTTGACCGCCGCGAGTTGAAATTAGCAGTTCGTGGTGTTTTTGAAAAATTAGGAAAAATTAAGGAGGGCAGGAAGATGGATAAACCAACAAATATTCTTATAGTTGATGATGATGCTGATTTTGTCAAGGCTATAAGGACTATCCTTGAAAGCAAGGATTACGTGGTATAATCTGCCTGTAACAAGGGGGAGGCAATGGATAAGATCGAGGGAATAAAGCCGGATCTGATTCTACTCGATATCATGATGGAAAAAATATATGATGGCTTTGACATATGTTATAAGCTCAAGCATGATCCCGAGATGAAGAAGATCCCAGTATTAGCCGTATCAGCCATTACTGAAAGGACAGGATTCAAATTCTCACCCGAGACAGACGGGGAATATTTCGAAGCAGACGACTATATCCAAAAACCGGTTAAGGCAGATAATTTGTTAAAGCGGGTTGAGAAACTGCTTAAAGAGTGAGATTGAGACGTTACGGGGTGATTACACATGCAGGAAAAGATTCTTATTCATACTCCGGATGAAAGACACGAGATGCCGAAGGAGGATTGTATCCTGATAATTGATGATGAGGAAGGCATGCGGGATTCCTGCTGTCAGGCATTGAGTAAAGAAGGGTATTTGTTAGAAACAGCCGGGGATGGGGACACAGGCTGGCAGAAGATACGAGAGAAGGGGCCTGATATAGTTTTGGTTGACTTGAAGATACCTGGAATAAGCGGAATGGAGCTTTTAGAAAAGACCAGGGAATATGATCCGAGCATCATCTCTGTGGTTATTACCGGCTATGCCAGCATAGAATCTGCTGTGGAGGCCATGAGACGCAATGCCTATGATTTTCTGCCCAAACCTTTCACACCGGAACAACTGAGAATTATAGTCAAAAGAGGCCTGGAAAGGAGAAGGCTCAGCATAGAAGCGATAAGACTCCGGCGGGAAAAGGAGAAGATGAGAGAATATTTTATCACCCTTGTCTCACATCAATTGCGCTCACCCCTGATCACTATTCTGCAAACCTTTGAGGTAATCCTGGAAGGTTTCGGAGGCAAAGTTGCGGGTAAACAGAAAGGAATGATGGAGGAGGTAAAATTACGTATTGAAGAACTTTTGCAGCTTATTAATGATTGGATCAATATGTCTCATATGGATACGGGTAACCTCATAGAGAGGTTTGAGGAAGTAAAATTAGAACCCATTATTTCCAGGAGTATAGAGCTCCTGCAGCCGCTGGCAAGGAAAAAGGAGATTGTCATAAAGGCAGAGTTAGATGGTCTCCCCTTGATTATAGGTCATAAAGAGGCAT
>JAUVWI010000021.1 GCA_030604195.1 Spirochaetales bacterium | reverse complement strand
TTTCCGGTTTCTTAAGCTGGACTGCAGATTTTGAAAAGCTGGTTCAGAAGCTGCAGGGTTATTTGAGGGAGGGTGATCTGCTGGTGCTTAAGGGGTCAAGGGCGGTTGAATTGGAAAGATTGATACCACTGTTAGCTATGGATAGATTGGAGGGATAAGAATTATGCTGAAGTTTCTTTATCCTCTGGCTAAGTATTTTACCGCTTTTAATATTTTCCAGTATATTACCTTTCGAGCTGCGTATGCCGCTTTGACTGCTCTGCTTATCTCATTTCTTTGCGGTCCCTGGGTAATTCGAAAATTGAAAGCAATTAAGGCCGGAGAAAAGATCCGCTCCGACGGGCCGAAGAGCCACCAGGCTAAGTCAGGCACACCGAGTATGGGGGGCATTCTGATTATTATTTCCATTGTAGTATCCGTGCTGCTGTGGATGGATCTTGAGAATCCCTATACCTGGATCCTTTTAATGGCTGTAATCGGTTTCGGTCTGATTGGTTTTATTGATGACTACCTGAAGATCATCAAAAAGAACTCGGCAGGCCTCAGGGCCAGTTTTAAATTTACCAGTCAGGTTATTCTTTCGCTGATAATTATTTTCTTTCTATTTATGCAGCGGCATGAGTATACTACTCTGCTTTATGTGCCTTTTTTAAAATATCCGCTGCTCGATCTGTCATATTTCTATATTCCCTTTGCCACACTCCTGCTGGTCGGCACCTCCAACGCGGTGAATCTTACCGATGGTCTCGACGGTTTGGCCTCCGGGCTGGTAATCATGGTGGGCATAGCTTTTGCTATCCTCTCTTATCTGGCAGGCAGGGTGGATTTTGCGGATTATTTGCAGATCCCCTATATAATCAACAGCTGGGAGGTTACGGTTTTTTCTTTATCCCTGGTGGGCGCTTCCGTAGGTTTCCTGTGGTTTAACTGCCATCCTGCGGAGATCATGATGGGGGATACCGGCAGTCTCTCACTGGGAGGGGTAATCGGGGTTATTGCCCTGATTATCAAGAAGGAGATGCTGCTGGTGATTGTAGGGGGTGTTTTTGTAATCGAGGTGCTTTCAGTTATTATCCAGGTAGTCTCTTATAAACTGACCGGAAAAAGGGTGTTCCGGATGGCGCCGCTTCACCATCACTTTGAATTGAAAAACTGGTCAGAGAGCAAAGTGGTAATTCGTTTCTGGATCCTTGGCGGATTGTTTGCCATATTGAGTCTTTCGACTCTTAAGCTGCAATAGGGAGAGTTTTTTTGGAGAGAATTGAAAAAGAACCGATTGATTTCCTGCTCTTCCTGATTCTTATTCTATTGGTGGGGTTGGGCGTATCGGTGCTTTTTTCCGCTTCCTACTACTATGCGGAAAAATTGACCCAGGATTCCTATTACTTCTTCAGGCGGCAGATTGTCTTTATTATCCTTGGGAGTATTGCAGCAATTATCGCGGCAAATACACCTCTGGAGCTGTGGAAGCGGGCTACGCCCTATTTCCTGCTGCTCTCCCTATTGCTGACCCTGCTTACCTTTATTCCCGGAGTGGGGCTGCCGGTTCTCGGCGCCAGACGCTGGCTTTTTATTTTCGGTATATCCTTCCAACCCTCTGAGCTGGTAAAGTTCTGCCTGGTATTATATCTATCCACCCTCTTCAGTAAGAAGGAAGAGAGGATCAATGATCCATTCAATTCGATTCTGCCGCCGCTGATCGTGGTTTCTTTTTTTGTTACTTTGATCTATCTCCAGAATGATTTCTCCACAGCCTTTTTTATCTTATTAATAGCAATTGCAATGTTTTTTATAGCGCGTATCAAGTTGCGTTACTTTTTTTTTCTCGGGTTTATTGTTCTGCCTCTGGGAGTGGTGCTTCTTTTCAGCAAAGCCCATAGAGTCAAGAGAATCATTGCTTTTTTAAATCCGGCGCTGGATCCAGCGGGCAGTGGTTTTCAGGTGATTGCGGCCCGTTCGGCCCTGATTAACGGCGGGTTCTGGGGAAGGGGGTTGGGAAGCGGCGTAAAAAAACTGGGAGGGCTCCCAGAGGCTCATTCTGATTTCATTTATGCGGTAATAGGCGAAGAGATGGGTTTCTTAGGCGCCCTATTTGTGCTTTTTCTCTTCATTCTCTTCGCCTGGAGGGGGTACTCAATTTCGCTTAAAGCAGGGGATAATTTTATTTACTATCTCTCATTCGGGATTACCTCGCTGATTTTTGTGCAGAGCATGATGAATATCGCAGTGGTAACCGGGCTTATCCCGGCTACAGGCATACCATTGCCCTTCTTTTCTTCAGGAGGTTCTGCGATTGTTCTTACTCTCTTTATGAGTGGACTGCTCTTAAACCTCTCCCGCACTACTTCAGCAGCTTCAGCAGCTTCAGCAGCCAGGAGGAATAGATTTGTCTGAAATACTTATCTTTAAAAGTTCCAGGAGAAAGGACGCAGAGCAGCTATTGAATAGGCTTCTGAAGCTTATTATTGCTCTCTTATTCCTCTTTCTGGCAGCTGACCTGCTCTTCCATTATCTAATCGCTCCTAAATTGAGGATCAGAAATATAATTGTAAAGAGTGATATTCCTCTTTCCCGGCAGGAGATATTAACCATAGCAGGAATTGATGGAAAAGAGGATTATTTTTCACTGAAGGGGGATGTTGTCCGGAATAATCTGGAGGCGTGCCCCCTGGTAAGAGAGGCCAGGGTGGAAAAGATTTTTCCCGATACCCTGAATCTTGATCTAAGGGGAAGAAAAGCGCTTTTTATCTCCCTGGCAGATACCGGGAAAGGATCTTTTCCCGTGGTAATTGATGAAGAGGGAGTGATCTTTCAGAGCGGTTCCTCAATTAAAGAGTGGGATCTTCCCCTTATTTCCGGGTTGAAATTCAATGAGCTCGAGCCGGGGGCAACTTTGCCCAAAATGCTCGACTCTTTTCTTGCAGAAGTAACCCAAATGCGGGCTGCATACCCGGACATTTTTCGTTTGATTTCTGAAATTCAGATAGTACCTTTAAGTCCTGCAAGCTTTGAGTTACTGCTCTATCCGCTCTCTTTTACCGTGCGGGTACGTTTAGCCGGCAGTATCGACGGCACAGTTTTGAAGAATGCGCTGCTGGTGCTTGATCTGCTAAAGCGGGAGGGTATATCAGAGAAAGTCAAAGAGATTGATTTTCGGACCGGAGAAGTAGTATACAGGATTAAGGAGGGATAGATTTTGCCGGCAAATGAAATAATTGTTGGGTTAGATATCGGAACCACCAAGGTCTGCGTTGTAATCGGCGCTTTAAATGAAAACGGGCAGTTAGAAATCCTTGGTGTGGGAACCACCCCTTCCCGCGGTTTGCGCCGGGGCGTGGTAATAAATATTGAAGCTACGATTCATTCGATCCTGAGCGCTGTTGAGGCAGCTGAAATGATGTCCGGCCGTGAGGTGCACGAGGTCTTTACCGGAATTTCAGGCGGCCACATTGAGGGTATCAATTCCCGGGGAGTGGTGGCGGTAACCGGCCGGGGCAGAGAAATTACCCGAAATGATATTGATCGGGTTATTGATGCGGCTAAAGCAATTGTAATTCCAATGGATCGTGAGGTGCTCCATGTAATTCCCCAGGAATTTGTTGTAGATGATCAGGGAAATATCCGCAATCCTTTCGGCATGATCGGGGTACGGCTGGAAGCTGAGGTCCATATAATTACCGGAGCGGTTACTTCTGCACAGAATATTGTAAAATGTGTTAATCGGGCCGGCTTCAAAGCGGCTGATATTGTTCTTGAACCTTTAGCCTCTGCGCGGGCAGTTCTGACCAAAGATGAAAAAGAGTTGGGCGCTCTTCTGATTGACTTAGGCGGCGGCACAACTGATGTTTTAGTCTACATTGAGGGCGCTCCCTATCATACCAGTATTCTCTCAATTGGTGGGGACCAGGTAACTAATGACATCTCTATTATGCTGAAAACTCCTCTGGATGCGGCGGAAAAGATAAAGCGGGAGGCAGGTTGTTGTTATCTTCCTCTGATCCAGGAGGATGAAATGGTTCATGTACCGGTAGTGGGGGGGCGTCCTCCCAAGCAGATAAAGCGCAAGAGTGTTGTTGATATTATCCAGCCGCGCATGACCGAGATGCTGACCATGGTGCGTGATCAGGTTAAGGATAACAATTACATGAAGCTCCTGGCAGGCGGTGTGGTGCTGACAGGCGGCGGTTCGCTTTTACCTGGCACTGCCGAGTTGGCATCTGAAATATTTAATCTGCCGGCGCGGGTAGGTTATCCGGTTAAATTGGGCGGCCTGATCGAAGAATATTACAGTCCCATCTATGCCACCGGAATAGGCCTGGTGCTCTTCGGGGCATCAAAAACTGAACATGAACATCTGGATACCAGTTCCAGCGATAGAATATTCAATAATGTCTGGGAGCGCATGCGGAACTGGTTAAAAGAGTTTTTTTAAAAAAGGATTTTTTAATAGTGTAAGAAAATCACGGGAGGGGAAGATGAACATTGAAATAACCGGGGAAAAACGTAGGAACCTCACTGAGATCAAGGTAATTGGAATCGGTGGTGGTGGCAGTAATGCGGTTAACAGAATGATAGCCTCGGGTCTGGAGAATGTCCATTTTATAGCTGCAAATACCGATCAACAGGCCCTTGAGCTCTCCGAAGCTCAAGGGAAATTGATTCTGGGCGCCAAACTGACCGAAGGTCTTGGCGCAGGGGGAGTGCCGGAAATTGGTGAAGAGGCGGCTTTAGAAGCTGAGGAGCAGGTACATAATTCATTGAAGGGCGCTGATATGGTCTTTGTAACTGCCGGCATGGGCGGCGGAACAGGCACCGGAGCGGCTCCGGTAATTGCCCGTGTTGCCCGTGAACTCGGCGCCCTTACCGTGGCCGTGGTGACCAAACCCTTTGATTTTGAAGGAAAGCGTAAAATGGTGATTGCCGAAGAGGGAATTGAAAAGCTGCGCCGGGAGGTAGATACCTTAATCGTAATACCTAACCAGTATCTCTTAAAAATTGTGGAACGGCGCACGCCCATCCGGGAAGCCTTTTCCATGGCTGACGATGTGCTCAGGCAGGGTGTTCAGGGGATTTCAGATCTTATTACCGATGCCGGGGTAATCAACATTGATTTTGCTGATGTGCGCAATATCATGAAGGTCAACGGTGATGCCCTGATGGGTATCGGGATAGGCAGGGGAGATAACCGTGCTGTGGATGCGGCTACCAATGCCATCAGTAATCCCCTGCTTGAGGATGCCAGGGTTGAAGGGGCTAAAGGCATTTTAGTAAATGTCACCGGTGGTAATGACTTAAGCCTTCCGGAATATGAAGAAGTGCTTAAAATAATTACTACCAATGTGGATCATGAAGCTAATATAATAGCCGGCTACGCGATTATTGACTCCATGGAGGATTCTATCAAGGTAACTGTTATAGCCACCGGATTCAGCGGCTCCCAGGTAATTTACCAGAAACCGGGGGGCGACAGTAAGCAGAATGGCGAGATAATTTCATATGATGAATGGATGAAGATGCGCAAGGGTATAACCGGGAAAGGCGCCGGAGAGTTCCTTTTTACCAGGAATCCTTCTGAAGAGGATCTTAATGTGCCCACGGTCTTAAGGGAAAAGAAACCGGTAAGCCAGGGAGAATCACATTAAAATCATGGGACAGGAGCTGCTTGCCAATTTTAAGGCCTATCTCGCTGTGGAACAGCGTCTGTCACCACTGACAGTCAACGTCTACTTAAGTGAGGCTGAACTCTTCTTACGCTACCTTCAGGTTAACCAGCTGGATATGAAATCAGCCGGAACAACCGAGGTTGTTGAGTATCTTATTGACCGCCAGCTCCAGGGTGTCAGTCAGAAAACAACTGCCAGGATCTTAAGTTCCCTGCGTTCTTTTTATGGTTTTTTACAGGCGGAAGGGATGACGGAATTTAATCCTGTGCGTATACTTAAAACACCGCGAATTCCGCGAAAGATTCCCGCGGTGCTTACCCTTGAAGAAGTGGATGGCTTCTTAGCTAATATCGATCTTGATAATCCTCTGGGTTTAAGAGACCGTGCTCTCTTTGAATTGATCTATTCCTGTGGATTAAGGGTAAGTGAAGCTGCGGAGCTTACAGTTAACAGTATCTTCATAAAAGAAGGGGTAATAAAAATATCAGGCAAGGGAAATCGCCAGAGGCTGGCGCCTTTGGGAGAAGAAGCTAAAATTTGGCTTAAAAATTACATGGATCGGGGCCGGCCCCTGCTTTTGCGAAAAACCAGGCTGGAGACTGCTCTATTCCTCAATTACCTGGGAAAGGGTCTCTCCCGAAAAGGTATCTGGAAGCGCTTTAAAGAAGTTGCAGCCAGAGCCGGAATCGAGGCTAAGGTTCATACTTTGCGTCACTCTTTTGCCACCCATCTGCTCCAGGGCGGGGCCGGTTTGCGTTCAGTTCAGGAGCTCCTGGGTCATTCTGATATTACCACTACCCAGATCTATACCCATGTCGGTGAGGAGGAGCTGAAGAGGTTCCATCAGCAGTATCATCCCCGGGGATAAAAGCAGGAGGTGTTTATCTATTAGTATAACTATATAGGACAAAAGAATGAAAAAGCCACTGTTGTTTCTAACCGTTATTCTCGTTCTCGCAAGCGCCTGTAAGAAGGAAAAGGATCAATATCTGGATGCGGTTACTGAACTGGAACAAACTGAATATCGCGGTCAGGAGCTCTCTGATAAGCGTATTGCCGAGATAAAATCAGCTATAAAGAGCTATCAGGAAGAGGTTGATAAAAAGGTAAAAGCCAGTGAACAGCTTGGTATCTATTATAAAATGCTGGCGGTTCGTTATATGGACGGCGGGATGTACGAACAGGCCTATGAGAGCCTGCAGAAGGCCATAGAAATCTATCCGGAAAATCCTATTCTCTTTTATCTTTCCGGTGTTTCCGCTGCCAGGGTGGCAAAGTCCAGGATAGAAGCGGTCCTACGGCAGGAGTGGCTGGATAGATCAGAGGCTTTCTATCTGCATGCTCTGGAATTGGACCCGGTTTATATTCAAGCGCTCTATGGCCTGGCTGTATTGCTGGTCTTTGAGCTCAACCGGCCTGAGGAAGCGGAACCTTATCTGCTCCGTATACTAACCAGGGAAAAGCAGAATACCGACGCCATGTTCCTGCTGGCTAATGCATATTACCGGAGCGGTCGTCTTGAGGAGGCGCTGGAGGTCTATGGCAACATTACCAGGACCACAAAGATAGAGGAAAGAGCGCGGCAAGCGGCTGAAAATAAGAAAAAAATTGAGGAAGAGCTCCATGGCGGAAATTGATATTCATCTACTGGCTTTGAACCGTATTACTTTCTTAAGATCCGGGGACAAACTGGTATTGCTCGCTGTACAGGATTCCTACAGGGAGATTTTCAACCTCTCACTGACCGATTTAGAGTATATTCTGGGCAGAAAGCTTAAATCTGCCTTATGGAGGCCGGATGAGTATCTGGAAGCGGCAGAAAAGGACAGGAAATACTTGACTGCTAATGGAATTGGCTGCACCTTTTACAGTGAGAGTAGTTATCCTGCCCAATTACGGGAAATTTTTGATCCGCCCCTGCTCCTGTACTATCGGGGTATGCCCCTTGAACTGGAGCGGATCTTTGTTGCTGTAGTGGGAACGCGGCGACCCACCGGTCGGGCGCGGAGCGCTGCTTACCGCCTGGGTTTTGATCTGGCGGCAGAGAAAATTACTACAGTTTCCGGACTGGCTAAGGGGATTGACAGCGAGCTTCACCGCGGAAGCGTGGCCGGCGGCGGTCAGACGATTGGCGTATTGGGAAATGGGATCGATTCAATCTATCCCTCTTCCAGTAACCCTATTGCCAGAGAAATGCTCCGGCGGGACGGGACTATTATCAGTGAGTATCCGCCGGGTATGGCTCCCAGACGCTATAATTTCCCGGCCAGGAACAGGATTATCAGCGGTCTTTCACGCGCCGTTGTTGTTGTGCAGGCTCCTGAGCGTTCAGGTGCGTTGATTACTGCCGATTATGCGCTGGATCAGGGAAGAGATCTCTATATTCACAGTGCGGGTCTGGTCGGGCCGTTGGGTAAGGGAAGCCGGCAGCTTTTCGAAGCGGGAGCCGCCTGCATTGATGGAATCGGCGATATGTTCAGGGATTGGGGCTGGGATTCCATGGTGAGCGCTTTCGGGAGTATTGGGGAAAAGGCAGGGGTCGACCATAACCTTAAGGAAAAGGCCGGCACCAGATTAGCGCGGCTTATGGAAATGGAACTCTCCGGAGAAGTAGAAAGGAACAACGGGGAATTTGTGCTAAAGAGGGACAGATGAAAAAGAAGGGCAGCAAGACATTAATCATTGTAGAATCACCAGCTAAAGCCAAAACCATACAGAAATATCTGGGTAATGGTTACTCCATAGCCGCCTCTGTAGGACATCTTATCGATCTGCCTAAATCAAGGCTGGCCATCGATGTTGAACATGATTTTCAACCTGAATATATCACTGTAAGGGGCAAGGCCAAGATACTTAAGAGCCTCCAGACGGAAGCTAAAAAAGCGGATACCCTTCTATTGGCTTCGGATAATGACCGGGAGGGAGAAGCGATTTCTTTTCATCTAAAGAACGCTTTGCAGCAGAAAAACCCCCGGCTGCCCATAAAACGGATTATCTTTAATGAGATTACACCCCATGCTATCCGCGAGGCTGTCGCCCATCCATTGGATATTAATCTGCATAAGGTTAATGCCCAAAAGGCGCGTCGCTTGCTCGACCGTATAGTGGGTTATCATCTATCACCGATACTCTGGAAAAAGGTAAAGAATGGTCTTTCCGCCGGCAGAGTGCAGTCAGTGGCTTTAAAGTTGATCTGTGAGCGCGAGGCTTCAGTTGAATCTTTTGTGCCTGAAGAATACTGGAGCCTGGAGGCGGAGCTTCAGAAAGGGAAGTCCGTCTTTAAAGCGATGCTCATTGAGTACCAGGGGCGGAAACCGGTGATAAAGAATAAGATAGAGGTTCTGAAAATATCCGACAGCCTCAAAGATGCGGTTTTCAAGGTTACAGATGTTAGGTTTACTGAAAAACGGCTTAAGCCCCGGGCGCCCTTTACAACCTCAACCCTGCAGCAAACAGCGGCAACGCGGCTGGGCTTCTATTCCAGGAAAACAATGCGGGTTGCCCAGCAGCTTTATGAGGGCGTAGATATCGGTTCCGGAAGGATCGGTCTTATTACCTATATGCGCACCGATTCAACACGAGTAGCCGGGAGCGCTCTTCAGGAGGTCAGAGATTTTATTCATAAATCATTTCCTGAAGAGCTTCCGGAAAAATCCAACTATTATTCTCCGGGCAAGGGCGCCCAGGATGCCCATGAAGCGATACGTCCGACCTATGTAAACAATACTCCGGAAAGCCTGAAAAGCTATCTCACCAAAGAGCAGTACAAGCTTTATGCGGCAATATGGGAGAGGTTTGTCTCTTCACAAATGATCATGGCCATAACCAAAACAGTGAGTGTTGATTTCAAGGTTAGAGAGGCCTTGTTTCGGGCTAATTCCACCAGTATTCAACAAAAGGGTTATCAACGGGTGCTGCATGTACTTGCCCAGAGAGAGAAGGGAAAGAAATTACCCAGGCTAACCATAGGTGAAGAAGTGGCTAACCTCCGTTTCCATCCTGAACAGCACTTCACCTCCGGCCCCTCCCGCTATACTGACGCCAGTATAGTGAAGATCCTGGAGGAAAAGGGTATCGGCAGACCATCAACCTATGCGCCGATTATTTCAGTTCTGCTTGATCGCTACTATGTAGTGAGAAGAAACAAGCAGCTGGTTGCCACTCAACTGGGAAGGATTATCAATGACCTCCTGGTGAAGTCCTTCCCCGATGTGGTTGATGAGAATTTCACCGCCCAGATGGAACGTCGGCTCGATGAGGTTGAAGAAAACAGGCAGGAATGGGTCAGCCTGCTTAAAGATTTCTACGGCGATTTCAAGAAACAGGTTGACTACGTTATGGATACCCTGGAGTCTGTCAAAGGGGTAATGGATGAAGAAACAGAATATACCTGCGAGAAATGCGGCAGGCCAATAGTCAAGAAACTGGGCCGCTTCGGTTTTTTTCTGGCCTGCACCGGATTTCCTGAATGCCGCAGCACCAGATCCGTGCCCCTGGCCGATTGCCCGCGGCCCGGGTGTAACGGCAAGATTATCTCCCGCAGAAAGCAGGGAGGCAGAGGCAAAGAATTTTACGGCTGCACCAATTATCCTGAATGTGATTTTATCACTCAATTTAAACCCACTAATTTGAAGTGCCCCAAATGCGGGTATTTCCTGGTGGATAAAGAGGATAAACAGCGGGGCGCTTATAAAGCCTGTATTAACGAGGGGTGCAATTACCTGCATACCAGGGAGGCGGAAGACCAGAGTGCTTAAGCTTTTTTTGGAATATTTAAAAACTGTACGTCATTTCTCTGCAAAGAGTTTAACCGCATATTGCCGTGATATTAGGGAGTATCAATCTTTTCTGGAAGAAAAAAAGTGGGACGAGGAGGAGCTTGACACAGCCCGGACACGGTTGTTTATCAGCTATCTGTCGGGTAAGGGCCTTAAGGTGAGTTCGGTCAACCGGATACTTTCCAGTTTGCGCAGCTATTATCGCTTTAAACAACAAACCGGACATAGTAAGCACAATCCGTGGGAGGGTTTCAAAGGATTTAAGGCTGCAAAAACCCTGCCTTCATTCCTCTTCGAAGGGGAGGTTGAAGGATTGATGCGCCTGCCGGAGAATAATTTCTGGGGTTTAAGAGACCGGCTCATATTTGAGCTTCTCTATTCCACCGGCTGCCGGGTTTCTGAGCTGACGGCTCTCAACCTGTCCGATCTGGATCTGAAAGGCGGCAAAATAAAGGTTGTGGGCAAGGGCGGCAAGGAGAGGATTGTATTTATCGGCCGGTATGCACAGAACGTGCTTCGGGAATATCTGCTAAAACGGAAATATTACCTTAAACGGAATGACAGCCATAACTTCAGGAATGCTCTGCTTTTCAACAGGAGGGGTTTGAGGATTACTGAAAGGGGAGTTCGTTTTATTTTAAACAGGTATCTATCCCTGCCTGCGGGAAGAAGTGCGGTAAATGGAAAGCGGGTCAGCCCCCATACCCTGCGCCATAGTTTTGCCACTCATCTTTTAAACAGGGGGGCTGATATCCGGGTAGTACAGGAACTGCTGGGTCATTCCAGTCTTTCGACAACTCAAATTTATACCCATGTAGGTATTGAAACTTTAAAAAAGGTCTACAGGAGCGCACATCCGCATGCATGTAGAATACATGCACTTACAACACAGGTATGTAAGGAACAGGCAATTGCAGAACCACAGGCGCTTACAGCACAGCCACGGAAAGAAGGAAGCAAATAATGGAGCTGATCAGGGGAACCACCATAATCGCTGTCAGAAGAGACAATAAGGTAGCCATGGGCGGCGACGGGCAGGTAACTATGGGCAATACCATCATGAAAGGCAAGGCGCGCAAGGTGCGCAAGATTTTTGAGGGAAAGATACTGGTGGGTTTTGCCGGAGCAACTGCCGATGCCTTTACTCTTTTTGAACGCTTTGAAGGTAAGATTCAGGAATATGGCGGTGATCTTACCAGGGCGGCTGTGGAGCTGGCCAAAGACTGGCGCACGGATCGTGTTTTACGCCGCCTTGAGGCAATGCTTTTAGTAGCTAATATTAAGACCATGCTGCTGATCTCGGGAACCGGAGATGTTGTGGAACCTGAAGAGGGCGCCATAGCTATCGGTTCCGGGGGAAGCTTTGCCTATGCCGCTGCCAAAGCCTACCTGGATGCATCAGATTTTTCTGCCAGAGATATTGTGCAGGGATCATTGAAGATAGCGGCCAGCATATGCATCTATACCAATTCAGAAATTATTATTGAGGAGATAGGATGAAGGTTGATCTGGATAAGCTTACTCCGAAGCAGATTGTAGCAGAGCTTGATAAATATATTATAGGCCAGGATAAGGCCAAACGTTCAGTTGCCATCGCTCTAAGGAACCGGCTGCGGCGGAAGCGGCTGCCCGCTGAATTACAGGATGAAGTTGCGCCTAAGAATATCATTATGATAGGCCCTACGGGTGTGGGAAAAACAGAGATCGCCAGGCGTCTTTCCAAGCTTTCCGGCGCTCCCTTTATTAAGGTGGAGGCCACTAAATATACGGAAGTCGGCTACGTGGGACGCGATGTGGAATCCATGGTACGCGATCTGGTTTCCGTTGCCATTTCCATGGTAAAACGCGAAATGCAGGAAGGCGTGCGGGAGGAGGCTGAGAAGAGAGCTGAGGAAGATCTGCTCGATCTTCTCCTGCCCGGAAGCAAAAAAGTTGTGACCCCGGTTAAGGGTTTCAAGCCGGCTGCCGGTTTCAAGCCGGGCAGTGCGCAGGCGCCTGCAGCGGCAACTCCTGCGCAGATAACCGGGGGCGAAAAATACAAATCCACCCGTGAAAAGTTCAAGGAAAGACTGCGCAAAGGAGAGTTTGAAGAAAAGCTGGTGGAAATAAAGGTCTCCAGGGGTCAGGCGCCCGCTTTTGAGATATTCTCCGGCATGGGCTTTGAGGAGATGGACATAAATATTTCCAATTTGAGCAATATCTTCGGAGGCAAGAAAAAGCTGAAAAAAACCAGGATCAGCAGGGCGCGTGAGATACTCATAGCTGAGGAAATGGACAAACTTGTAGATATGGAGCATGTTTCCGAGCTGGCAATAGAAAGAGTGGAGGAGATGGGGATCATCTTTCTTGATGAGATCGATAAGATCGCGTCCAAAGAAAACCGGGGCGGAGTCGACGTTTCACGTGAAGGAGTGCAGCGGGATATCCTGCCCATTGTTGAGGGCTGCAAGGTAAATACC
Organism: Spirochaetales bacterium; assembly: GCA_030604195.1. GTDB lineage: Bacteria > Spirochaetota > Spirochaetia > SZUA-6 > DRHE01 > DRHE01. Next base: position 32,410 of record JAUVWI010000021.1, on the reverse strand, counting down.
AGGTATGGAATGGTGGATACTGCGCATATTCTTTTTATTGCCGCCGGCGCCTTTCACATGAGTAAGCCTTCGGATCTCATTCCTGAGCTTCAGGGACGCTTTCCGTTAAGGGTGGAGCTCAATGCATTGACCAGCGAGGACTTCAGGAAGATCCTGACCCAGCCCCGGAACGCACTTATTACTCAATATGTTGAATTATTGAAAACGGAAAATGTTGAGCTGATATTTCTTGATGAGGCTATAAAGAAGATCTCAATCATTGCTTCTGAAGTGAATTCTAAAACAGAAAATATCGGCGCCCGCCGTTTGCATACAATTTTAGAGCTGGTTTTAGAAGAGGTTTCTTTTAATGCAACGGATATCAGCGGACAGAAGGTCGAGATAACGGAAGATTATGTAGAGGAGCGTTTGCGTAATATTATTGAAGATCGCGATCTGACCCGATTTATACTGTAGGGCTAATTCAGGAGGGATTTATATCCGAAGTTATTAGAAGAGGTGAATTGAAAAGATGTTTATTAAGGGTTCATTCAGCAAGAATATTAATATTCTAAAAATGAGTATGGATGCGGCGCTGCTCAGGCGTAATGTCATTGCCAATAACCTGGCAAATTCAGAAACGCCCAATTTCAAACGGAGCGTGATCAACTTTGAGGCTCAATTGAAGCGTGCTTTGGATTCAGAGAAGGTCAGGCAGCCGCATCAGCATGTGACTGATCCGCGGCATATTCCCTTCTACCGCCCCATGGATTACCGTTCTGTCAGCCCCCGGCGGGTGCTGGATTACCTTACTACTGCAAAGAATAATGGTAATAATGTGGATATGGAAGAAGAGATGATGCAGGCCCTGCAGAACCAACTGCGTTATCAGACAATGGTCGCGATTGTAAATAGTGAGTTCGGCAGAGTTAATCTGGTGCTTAGATAGGAGCTTATATAGATGGGAATATTTACCAGCATAAATACAGCGGCAAGCGGCCTGACCGCACAGCGGACGCGTTTGGATGTTATTGCCAATAATATCGCCAATGTGAATACCACCAGAACCACGGAGGGGGGGCCTTTCCGGCGCAGCAGGGTGATATTCCGCCCCCGGGTTTCGCAACCCTACTGGCGCAGTCCTTTTTTGCCCGAATACCTGGATAATGGTGTGGGCAAGGGCGTACGAATTGTAAAAATCGAGAAGGATGCAGATGCTAAGAACAGGTTGGTATATGATCCGACTCATCCGGATGCTATATTGAGCGGTCCGAAAAAGGGTTATGTGGAATTTCCGAATGTCAATACTGTGAATGAGATGGTGGATATGATTTCCGCCACCCGGGCTTATGAGGCAAATGTGGCTATGATAAATGGCTCCAAGAGTATGTTCCTCAAAGCTCTGGAAATTGGGAGGTAGCAGATGGATTATCTTTCGGTCAGAGAATTGAGTGGTGACGCTGTAAGGCTTACTCGCACCGATCCCCGTCATTTAGGGGGCTTCAGCAAAGTGAGCGAAGCAAACAGAACGACGGCTGCCTCGCCTGAAGCTGATTTCGGAGAGCTTTTAGCCAGGGCCTTTAATCAGGCTAATGAGCTTCAGCACAACAGTATGGAGCTCGGTCAGCAGTTGATTACCGATCCGGAATCAGTTGATATTCATGATGTAACCATAGCTATGGCTGAAGCCAATCTATCCTTATCTATGACTAAAGCAATTGTAGATAGAGCGCTGCGCGCTTACAAGGAGATAATCAGTACGCGATAACCTGTCATAAACCGCATGGGGAGGGGACATGAACGAATGGTTTAAAAAACTGATAGAACAATTTAAGAATCTCTGGGCAAAGTGGAGTGTAACCCAGAAGATTATACTCTTTTCAATAACCGGGGTGGTCTTAATCGCCTTTATCCTGATCATATCCTTCAGCGCGTCACCGAGTATGGTGCAGTTGATCGGCGCACCCATCCGGGATGAGGCAGATCTATCCAGGATTGTCACCAGGCTGGATCAGGAGGGGGCCAGGTATCAGGTAACTGCTGAGAACCGGGTTCTGGTTGCCGATGAGGATACGGCCAAAAAAATGAGGGCCATACTGATACGGGAGGATCTTATTCCCGCTAAAACTGACCCCTGGGCAATCTTTGATATAGAACGCTGGACCCTTACCGACTTCGAGAGGGACGTAAATCTGCAGCGGGCCATTACCAGGAATTTAGAGCAGCATATACTGGCTTTAGATGATGTGGATGCGGTAAGTGTCACCCTGGTTGTGCCGAAAAAGGAGCTCTTTGTCGAGGATCAGGAAGAGGTTACCGCGTCGATAATACTGACGCCGCGGCCTTTTTCCGATTTACTCGAAAATCGAAAAAAAATTGAGGGTATAGTAAAGGTTATTAAGTTCGCTGTGGCCGGGCTTATCGACGACAACATTGTGATTACCGACCAGAATGGCATACAGCTCAATATCTATGACGAGCTTCGTGATGTGGACCGCATTGAAATTGCCCGCAGGGAGATAAAAACCAAAAAGGACCTGGAACAGCAGTATAAGCGGGAAATCTTCAGCGCACTAAGGCAGATATTCGGACAGGACCGGGTACAGATTATCAAGCTCGATATTGATCTGGATATGAGCAAAAAAACCATCAATACCGAGGAACATTTCCCGGTGACCATGAAGAAGGACAATCCCCGGACTCCCTTTGATGAGACTCAAGTAGTGCCTTCGATCACCCTTTCCAAAGAGACTATCGATGAGAGTTTCAAGGGAACCGGCTTTAATCCTGAAGGCCCCCCCGGTCAGGAGGGACAAACCCCGCCTGCGTATAAAGATCTTTCCAATCTGGTGGGAGAGTATAAAAAAGCATCCCTGATTCAGAACGAGGTGGTGAACAAAACCAATGTTATAGAAGAGAAGTCCCCCTGGAGAATTAACCGGATTTCACTGGGGCTGGCAATTGACGGTATGTGGAAGCGCAAGCATGATGAAAAGGGAAATATACTCTTTGAAGCGGACGGAAGCATTCAGCGGGAATATATCCCGGTTGCAGACGAGAACCTGGCAAAGGCTGAAGCCTTAATAAAGGATGCGGTAGGTTACAGCCAGGACCGGGGTGATTCCGTTACCGTGGAACATTTACAGTTTGACCGCACACTTCAGTTTACCCAGGAAGATGCGGAGCTGCGCCGTCAGAGGCAGTTGCGCAACACTATTCTTTCGATAATAATCGGTGTAGGGGCCATTCTGGTGGCAGCCATTGTGTTCCGCCTTATTTCCAAGGAGATGGAGCGGAGAAGACGGTTGCGGGAAGAAGAGCTGGCCAGACAGCATCAGGCTATGCGTGAGGCGGCCTTAAGGAGAGCGGAAGAAGAGGGAATTGAGGTTGAGCTTTCGGTTGAAGACCGGGCGCGCCTGGAAATGCAGGAAAATGCAATTAACATGGCCCGTGAGCATCCGGAAGATGTGGCTCAGTTAATCCGGACCTGGTTATTAGAGGAGTAAGATAATGGCAAAGAAGGGAGCTGCCGCAGTAGCCAGGCAGCAAGCCGTAAAACCGGGAAGCAAAAGCACGGGAGGAGGCCCCAAGAAAGCCTTAACCGGACGGCAGAAAGCGGCAATATTCATTATTACTCTTGGCCACGAGATATCCGCTGAGATTTTCAAACATCTCCGCGAAGATGAAATTGAGCAGCTGACCTTCGAGATTGCCAGAAACGATAATATTGATTCTTCAGAGCGGGATCAGGTGCTGATGGAGTTCCAGGAGCTAATGATGGCTCAGGACTTTATCTCCACCGGCGGCATAGAATATGCCCGTGAGCTTCTAGAAAAAGCTCTGGGCAGTCAGAAGGCAGTGGATATTATTAACCGCTTAACCAGTTCACTGCAGGTTCGTCCCTTTGATTTTATCCGGCGGACAGACCCGGCTCATCTGTTGAACTTCATTCAGCAGGAACATCCTCAGACAATTGCCCTGATACTGGCTTACCTGGAACCGCCCAAGGCCTCGGTAATACTCGGCAGCCTTCCCCACGAGGTGCAGTCTGATGTAGCAAAAAGAATTGCTACCATGGACAGAACCTCTCCGGAAGTCTTGCGTGAAGTGGAGCGGGTGCTGGAGAAAAAACTCTCCACTCTCTCTTCCGAGGATTACACTGCGGCGGGCGGCGTAGAAAGTATTGTTGAGATATTGAACCTGGTGGACCGCTCTACAGAGAAGGTAATAATTGAGTCTTTAGAGGAGGATGATCCGGAGCTGGCTGAAGAGATCAAGAAGCGGATGTTTGTATTCGAAGATATTGTGCTGCTGGATGACCGTGCCATTCAAAAGGTGTTGAGGGAAGTTGACACTACTGAACTGGCTAAAGCCCTGAAGGCCGTAGATTCAGAGGTACAGGATAAGATATTCCGGAATATGTCCAAGAGGGCCGCTACTCTGCTTAAAGAGGATATGGATTATATGGGTCCCATCCGGCTGAAGGATGTTGAGGAGTCACAGCAGAAGATTGTTTCCATAATCAGAAAGCTCGAGGAACAGGGTGAAATAGTGGTAGCCCGATCAGGCGAGGATGAGCTGGTAGTTTAATCGGCAAAGGAGTGATCAGTTTTGGCAAAAAATGTCTTTAAAGCCTCAGAGATAATGTATCAGTCAAGGAAAGTCTTTATTGAGCCTCCCAGGATGCATGCTGAAGAAACTGAATCTCTTGAACCGGTTTCTGAATATATCGGCCCAACGGTTGAGGACCTGAGGCGTGAAGCTCAAGAATTTCAAGCCGGCTGGGAAGAGGAAAAGAAAAATCTCCTGGCCCAGGCCCGGGAGGAGGCCGAGGTTATCAAAAAAAATGCCGAGCATGTAGCTTTTGAAGAGGTTAAACGCAAGAATATTCAGGCACAGAAGATCAGGCAGGAGGCCGAAGATGAAGCTGAGAGGATGATAAGTGAGTCTAAACGCCGGGCAGAGGATCTGGAGCGTGAGATAAGCCAGAAGGTGGAGCAGATTGAGAGAGAGGCTTCAGAGCGCGGCCAGAAAGAGGGACGGGAAAAGGGCTTTCAGGAGGGAAGAGAAGAGGTTAACCGGCTTGTCGAGCGGCTGCATAAAGTTCTAACCCAGGCAATTGATAAAAGAGGCCAGATTATAGAAGAGGCTGAAACTCAGGTGGTGAACCTGGTTTTACTTATGACCAGAAAAGTAATTAAGGTTATATCGGAAAATCAGAAGAATGTGGTTATCAATAATGTGGTTCAGGCTTTAAGAAAGTTGAAAAGCAGGGGAGACGTAGTAATACGGGTTAATCTGGCAGATCTGGAGCTTACTACAGAACATACCAATGATTTCTTAAGCATGGTGGAAAATGTAAAATCTATTTCCGTACTTGAGGACTCATCCGTTGATCGGGGCGGTTGTATAATAGAAACTGATTTTGGGCAGATTGATGCCCGGATATCTTCGCAAATTCATGAAATTGAAGAAAAAATACTGGAGTTAATGCCTATTCGATCTAAAGGCGAAGAGTAGTGTCCGTTTCTCTGGGAGGGGAGAATGGGGTTTTTTGAGAAATACGCATGTGCTGTTAAAAAACTTGAGCCAATAAAAGCTACCGGTGAGATAAAAGAAGTAAAGGGTATGCTGGTGGAGAGCCTCGGACCTCAGGCAGTTGTAGGTGAGCTCTGCCAGATCCTTATTCCTAAAAGAGGACTCTCCGGATCTACACATCAGGTTGTGTGGGCAGAGGTGGTCGGCTTAAGGGACAGGATAGTACAGCTTATGCCTTACGATGAGATGGAAGGCATAGAAGTGGGGTGTCCGGTTATTGCCACCTGTGAATTTCTTTCAATTCCTGTTTCCGACAAGCTGCTGGGAAGAGTGCTGGATGCCATGGGAAAACCGATTGATGGACGGGGAGATATCGGTTCTGCAGAATGGTATTCAATATTTAATAAACCTCCCGATGTGTTAAAACGGCAGCGGATCAGCGAAAAGATCGCTACCGGAATAAGAGCGGTAGATGGCTTGATTACTGTGGGCAAAGGCCAGAGAATAGGTATATTCTCCGGAAGCGGTATTGGGAAAACAACTCTTCTGGGTATGATTGCGCGCAACACCTCGGCTGACGTGAATGTAATCGCTTTAATCGGGGAGCGGGGCAGAGAGGTGAGGGAGTTTATTGAACAGGATCTGGGCAAGGAAGGGTTGAAGCGTTCTGTTTTAGTGGTTGCCTCTTCCAATAAACCGCCCCTGACCCGCATCAGGGGGGCTTATGTAGCCACTACAATAGCTGAATACTTCAGAGATCAGGGTCTTGATGTAACCCTGATGTTTGATTCGGTAACCCGTTTTGCCCGTGCCCAGAGGGAGATAGGCCTGGCAATAGGCGAACCTCCGGCCACGCGCGGCTTTACCCCTTCCGTTTTTTCCCTGCTTCCCAAATTGTTGGAGAGAAGCGGAACCTCAGATAAAGGAACTATTACCGGCTTTTATACGGTGCTGGTTGAGGGCGATGACCTTGATGAACCGGTATCTGATGCAGTGCGGGGAATCCTTGACGGCCATATTGTGCTGAGCCGGGTTCTTTCTGAAAGGTATCACTATCCGGCTATAGATATATTACAGTCCATATCCAGGCTCGCGGTTCAGGTAACCGGTCCTCATGTGCAGGAGGCTGCCGGTGTGATCCGGCGTTTGCAGGCGGTATATAAGGAAGCGGAGGATTTGATCAATGTTGGGGCATACGCAAAGGGCAGCAATCCGGATATCGATGAGGCCATAGATAAGATAGAGGAGATTAATCAATTCTTAATACAGGGAATTGCCGAAAAAACAACTCTGGCGGAAACCTACAACAGAATTAGTAAGGTTTCCGGAGTAAATATTCCTGAAGGGGAACTTGCCGATGAAGCGATTTCAGTTCAGGCTAAAGAAACTGCTTGATATACGTCGATATGAAGAACGGGAATGGGAGATTAAGCTGGCAAAGGTTACCGGAGCCTGTATTAATCTTAAAAACAGGATAGAGAATAACTATCTGGAGAGCCGCCGCAGCCTTAGAGAGAGAGCCGTAATAACAGATCTGGAATGGCAGCGCGCTTTAAGCCGCTACCAGCAACGTTTAGAGCAGGAGTGCGGCAGCTTGGAAAAAGAGCTTGACCATAAAGTGTTGGCGAGAGCAGGAGTAGAGAATGAGTATCTGGCGGCCTCCCGCAAGAGAAAGGCGCTGGACAAACTGGAGGGAAAGCAGGAAGCAGCCTACTTCCGGCAGCAGAAGCGGGAAGAAGTAAAGGCGCTGGATGAAATGGGTTTGAGAAAGGGTAGAGACAACAATGCTTGAGTATAGTGTAGTCAGCGTAGGTTTGCGTATATTTGTCCTGGTACTATTGATTATTGTGCTCCTTTTAGGAGGGATAATCTGGTTTGATTATCTGGGACTCATTGATGCCAAGTCTAAGATTGCTCCGATTTTCGGTTTATTCGGCATTAAACGCGCCATAATCGAAAATGTAGATGATCCCCTGCTCCTGGAAAAAGAGCGGCTGAAAAAGCAAATTGAGGCCCTGGCTCTCCGAGCCGAAGAGCATGGTGCTCGTGAAGATAAAATCACTCTTCAGGAACAGGAACTGGCCCAGATCCAGGAACAGCTTGAAGAAAAAGAAGGCGCCTTAGAAGATCGGGAAAAAATGTTTAATGAACGCGTAAGGGCTTTCGAAAATAGAAGAGTGAACCTGGAGCAGAATTCAGCATATCTGGTGGGAATGCCTCCGGATAATGCAGTGAAAATTCTGATTAATATGGATGACCAGGACATTATTGATGTTTTTAGAATGACTGAGGAGCTGGCAAAGAAGGCGGGCGAGGCTTCGCTGGTCTCTTACTGGTTATCTTTGATGCCTGCAACGCGGGCTGCTGATCTTCAGCGGAAAATGGCGGGACAAACAGGGGGATAAGTATTTGCTTGCAACAAGGAGTTTGGATAATGCAGCACAGCCGCAGCAGATGGATAATGCGGCTAAGTCTGTTTCCTTCAAGAATGACGGCACAACCCTTGCCCAAAAAAGCAGGGGCGGCCCGGATTTCAAAGATATATTAGCTCCCAAACTGGAAGAAAAAGCCAGGAGTACCCTGGACTCCCCCTGCGCAAGAATAAATGAGTTCCTGGATAATAAAAATTCAGATAAACTCAAACCCGGAGAAGCAGCCAAAATGGTTGAAGCACTAATCAAGGTGTTAAGAGATAAGAAGGGGCTTCCGAGCGCAGATAAAACCAACCTGTTGAATTTGCTTAAGAAACTCGAAGAGTTTATAGAAAAGGTTTTGAAGCAGGGATTCCCCGGTGAAAAGGATAATTTCAAGCGGCTGAAGGAACTAAAAAAGGAAATACTTTCCCTTATCACTGCCAATAGCAGCGGTCAGGCCGGTTCTGCAGCCGGGAAAAAGAGTGAAGGAATTACTATCTCTCTACCTTCTGCCGTCGCCGCTGCTGATCTAAAAAAGGAAAAGCTTGTTCGGCCTGTTCGCTTTACACTCGTGGATTTACGAAAGGGTAAAGAGGTTAAACAGCCTGCAGGTGTTGATTCGGCGAGTAATGCCGGGCAAGAAAAAGCGGGAGCAAGACTTGAGTTAGTTTCCGAGGTTGCCGAGAGCAGCAGGCAAGGTCTGCCCGCTGAACTTAAGGCAGAGAACAGCCAGGTGCTGGTACGCATTCTTAATTTTGAAAGCGGTGAGTTAAAAGGCGGAATTGAACCCGGCTCAACCCTGAGCTCCGCTTTCCGCCGGCTCTTAACCCCTGAGATAGTACAGCAGAGCAGGATAATTCTTAAAGACGGCGGTAAGGGTGAAATCAAGCTTATATTAAAGCCGGAATCTCTGGGCAGGGTGAGAATAAGGATAAATATTCAGGATAACAGTATAGAGGGAAAAATACTTGTCGAAAATAGTACTGTAAGGGAACTTTTTGAAGGGAATCTGGAGCACTTAAAAAATGCTCTGCGCAGCGAAGGCTTTGACACGGCTGCTTTAGAGGTTGCAGTGGGTGGAGAGAAGTCCGGGAGAGACCCCGCAAAAGAGGAGTTCCCTGCCATGAGCAAAGAGGGCGCTTCAGATGAATTTGAGAGATCAATGTTGTTTGTGGCTGATTTTGGCGAAGAGGAATTGCTGATTGATATGGTAGTGTAGCAAGAGGAGATAACCGGTGGATATATCAACTGTTATTGGGGCGAAGGACCTGACGGAATTAAGCAGAGGTGTTGATCTTTTCAATAAGAGCTTAAATCCGCGGAGTGCGGCAAAACAGGGATTGGATAAGGATGATTTCCTGAAAATCCTGATAACCCAGCTTACCCATCAGGATCCTACGGAACCAATGAAGGATACGGAGTTTGTCGCCCAGATGGCCCAGTTCTCTACCCTGGAGCAGATGTCGAATATGAATGCTGAAATGGCAAAGGTATTCAATCTTATTAATAGAAGCCAGGCCATGACCATGTTGGGAAGAAAAGTGGAAATTACGGAGGGGAACGTAGAAATTACAGGGATTGTTGAAAAGGTAACGGGAGGGGAGTATCCACAGCTTTTTGTGGATGGAAGATATTATGACTATGCAAATGTTAAAAGCGTGATAAACGAGTAAGGGGGCTGTTGCTATGATGCGTTCACTCTATGCCGGTGTATCCGGACTGCAGAATCATCAAATAAGAATGGATGTTCTGGGGAATAATATTTCTAATGTAAATACAACCGGTTTCAAGAAGGGAAGGGTTAATTTTCAGGATCTGCTCTCCCAGACCATGGCCGGCGCTGCCAAACCTACCGATGAAGTAGGCGGTGTTAATCCAAAGCAAGTCGGCCTGGGCATGACAGTAGCAGCCATCGACACTATTCATACTCAGGGGTCGCTGCAGACAACAGGTGTAATGACCGATCTGTCAATCCAGGGGAATGGCTTTTTTCTGCTCAAGGCGGGAGAGAAGAATTTTTTCAGCCGCGCAGGCGCCTTTGGCCTGGATGAAAACGGGCTGCTGGTAAATCCTGCTAATGGTATGCGGGTACAGGGATGGGAAGCTCAGACAGTCGGCGGACTTACTATGGTAAATGTGGCCACAGAACCCCAGGATCTGGTGATCCCGGTGGGCAGCAAGGACCCGGCTGCGGCAACCACTGAGGCTTTCCTGGCCTGCAACCTTGACAAACGCACTCCGGTAATACCTGCCGGCGCCGGTGAGCAGACTGTCCTTGAAGGAACCTGGACAACCACTTTTGATGTTTATGATTCTTTCGGCCGGGCTCATAAGCTGCAGGTCAATTTTACCCAGGTGGCAGGTATAGCCAACAGGTGGCAGGCGGAGGTTATTGTGGATCCGGAAGCGGAAACTCCTACCAATACCCTGGTTGAAGTAGGGGCAGAAAATAATACTGATAACCTATTCTTCCTTGATTTTGATAATTACGGAGCATTGCAGTCAGTACTCGATGCACAGGGAGACACCCTGGCCGAAGGTAAAATGCAGCTCCCGGTTTCTTTTGATGTGCCCCAGGCCGATATACCGGCCGGTGTTGCCGCTTTCCGGCAGACCTTCAATCTTAACCTGGGGGAAGTGGGGGCTTACACAAATGCGGTGACCCAGTTTGCCGAAAAGAGCTCCACCAAGGTAGTGAGCCAGAATGGCTATACCATGGGTTATCTGGAGAGCTTCAAAATTGATCAATCCGGTGTGATTACCGGTGTATATTCCAACGGCACCAACAGGAGCCTGGGCCAGGTTGCTCTGGCATCCTTTACCAATCCCGGAGGTCTGGAAAAGGCAGGCGAAAACACCTATGTGGTATCCAATAACTCAGGAGAGGCGAATATCGGGCCTGCCGGCGTAGCGGGAAAGGGAAAGATAATCGCCGGCGCATTGGAGATGAGTAATGTGGATCTGGCGGAACAATTTACCGATATGATTGTAACCCAGCGTGGTTTTCAGGCTAACTCGAGGACGATAACCACCTCCGATCAAATGCTGCAGGAGTTGTTGAATCTTAAGAGATAGGAACGATAAGGTAAGTAATGGTTGAAGTGACCCGGCTGAATGGCGAGAATTATTATATCAATCCTCACCAGATTGAGTACATTGAGCTGAACCCCGATACAACCCTGATTATGCTTTCCGGCAAGAGGTTGATAATTCTTGAGGATTACCAGACTCTCTATAAGCGGATTGTAAACTATAGAAGGCAGATCGGCGCCTTTAAAAACGAGGAGTAGACTAAAGATGGATCTGGGTACGATTATTGGCCTCGGAGCCGGTTTTGTTGTAGTTGTATTTGGTATAATTGTCGGCGGGGGAAGTATCCGTATGTTCATCAATATTCCCTCGGTTCTGATCACTATCGGCGGCTCCTTTTCCGCATTGATGGTTTCCAATCCCTTAAGCCGCATACTGGGCATAGTGGGCTATTTCAGCCACACTATAAAAATGCCGAACTGGGAAGAGGAACGGATAATTGCCCAGCTGGTTGCTTTTTCAGAAAAGGCCAGGCGTGAGGGTCTGCTGGCTTTAGAGGATGACCTGGAGGAGGTGGACGAGGAATTCCTGCGCAAAGGCATCCAGCTGGTGGTAGACGGCACTGACCCGGAGATCATCAAGAATATTCTCTATAATGAATTGAATCAGCTGCAGTCCCGTCATTCCATCGGAATCAAAATCTTTGACAACTGGGGCAAGCTGGCGCCGGCTTTCGGCATGATCGGCACCCTGATCGGACTGATCACCATGCTTTCCAACCTTGAAGATAAATCCGCCATCGGCAGCGGTATGTCAACCGCACTTATTACCACCCTCTATGGCGCTTTTCTGGCCAACTTAGTTTTTATACCGGTTAGAAATAAGCTGATGGACAGGGACATGGGTGAGTCTTTAGTAAGAGAAATAATGATTGAGGGCATATTATCCATCCAATCGGGAGATAATCCGAGAATCCTGGAAGAGAAACTTCTCTCCTTCCTGCCCCCCGCCAGAAGAGATGCGGTGCGGCAGGAGGCGGCTGCGGAGTAGGAGGAGGCCATGCCCAGAGCAAAGAAATGTCCTAAATGTGAGGAGGGCGCTGCAGACTGGTTGTTGACCTATGGCGATATGACCACCCTGCTGTTGACCTTCTTTATATTGATGTTTACCACTGCGGAGGTGGATGGCAGTGAGCTGCGTATGATCCTGGCTGCTTTTCAGGGTTTAGGCGCCCTTACAGGAGGCAATACCCTTTCGGTAGGCAAGCTGGCCGAGCTGGGTAATTCCATAATGGCCCTTCCTTCTCAGGAAATGGGCCGTGCCCTGGCTAAAGCCAGGAAAACAGCTATTAGTCAGTTTCAGCCGGATTTGAAAACAAAAAAGATCCGCGTGACGGAGGATGAGAGAGGGCTGGTTATCTCATTAGCAGCGGATTCTTTTTTTGGACCGGCAAGCGCGGATATCAATTTAGAGGAGGCGCGCGAACCCTTTATGCGTATTGCAGCTCTGCTTAATTCGCCTGAGCTCAAGGGACATAAATTCCGTATTGAAGGCCATAGCGATGCTGCTCCAACAGATCCTGAAGGCCCCTGGCCTACGAACTGGGAGCTTTCCGCAGCCAGGGCTGTTGAAGTGCTGCACAGGCTGGTAGTCTTTGGCGTGGACGAAAAGCAGTTCCAGGTATCGGGTTTTGCCGATACCGTGCCCCTGGCAAGCAATGATACACCCGAAGGCAGGGCTTATAACCGGCGGGTTGATATAATTGTGCTCAGTGAAGGCCACTTATAGTCACTTATAAAGGGGGTTTGCAAATATATGTCTTTTTTGGTAGATTCTAAATATAAATGTGTAATACTGGAGAGGGTGAATGGCAGATCAAGACAATAATCTGGATCTTGAAGATGTAGGCGCCGGAAGTGAAGATATAGGGGCCGAGGGGAAAAAAACCGGTTTTTTACCGGCAATTGTAATTCAGATATTAAAGTGGGTGGCAATTGCTCTTGGCATTATAATTTTAAGCGGTACTACTACTCTATTTTTTTTCAATTTGATCAACAAGGGCAGAAGCGGTTCCGGCCTGGAACAGCTTTCACCACAGTACCAGGCTACGGAGGATCCTCTGCAGTATGATGACTCCATCGAAGCTATCCGCGGGGTAACCTCTGATGAGGTGCCTGCAATCTATACGGTGAAAGTCAGTATAGGTTTTAAGCAAGGGGATAACAAAACAGCCTTCGAGTTCAATGCCCGCCGTCGTGAAATACAGAACCTGATATTTCTCACTATAAGCGGTAAGAAAAAGATTGACCTAAAACCCGATAAATATAGCGCTCTGCAGGAAGAGCTGAAGACAGCAATAAACAGGATAATGCAGAGCGGTAAAATCAAGTCTGTTATTTTCAGAGAATTTGTTGTCGCCCAGTAGGGAGGGAAGATGCCTGAAGTTCTGTCGCAGGATGAAATAGATCAACTGCTTACGGCAATCTCTGCCGGCGAGGTGGATACTCAGGAAATCCATCAGCCCACTGATCAGCGAAAGATCAAGATCTATGACTTCAAGCGGCCTGATAAATTCTCTAAAGATCAAATCCGGACGGTTTCCATTATGCACGAAACCTTTGCCCGGCTTACCACCACTTCACTCTCTGCGCAACTGCGTAGTCTTGTTGCCGTGCATGTGGCTTCTGTTGATCAGTTGACCTACGAAGAGTTTATCCGCTCAATTCCCAACCCTACTACTCTGGCAGTTATAGATATGGACCCTTTAAAGGGATCAGCTATTTTAGAGATCGACCCGGCCATTACCTTTTCCATTATTGACCGTCTTTTCGGCGGCCAGGGGGAGGGCGCCAAGTTCAGCCGCGAGCTGACCGATATTGAGCAATCGGTAATGGAAGGTATAATAGTGCGGGTATTGGGAAACTTACGGGAATCCTGGAGCACGGTAATTGACCTGCGGCCGCGATTAGGCGGGATTGAGACCAATCCCCAGTTTGCCCAGATAGTGCCGCCGTCAGAAATGGTGGTGCTGGTTACTTTAGAGACAAAAGTAGGCGATGTAGAGGGTATGATGAATCTCTGTATTCCCTACCTGACCATAGAACCGATAATTTCAAAGCTCTCCGCCCAATACTGGTATTCTTCAGTAAGAAGGGGTACTACCACTGAAAACCTGAATATATTAAGGGAGAGACTGGAGAATGTCGGAGTAATCATTAAAGCGGAAATTGGCAGCATGCAGCTGACGGTGAGAGATGTTTTAGCCTTGCGTGCAGGTGATATAATTCGACTTGATAACACCCGGGTGAATGATCCCATGGTTTTAATGATTGGTGATCGAAAAAAGTTTCTCTGTCGTCCGGGTGTAATCGGAAACAAATTGGCTGTTCAGGTCAGCAAAAAGCTGGAAGAGATTGCCCAGGCGGAATTTGAAGAGCTGACAGCCGGGGGGGAGGAAGATTAATGAGTGATGGTTCATTATCACAAGATGAAATAGATGCTCTGCTTCAGGAAACTGATAGTCTGGAAATAGATACCACAATGGGTGGAGGTGGTGAGCCTCTTTCAGAGCAGGAAAAAGAGCAGTTTCTTAATATCCTTAATGAGGTTGCCGAATCTCAGGCTTCGAATTTAAATATTTTGATTCGTAAGAATGTTACTCTCGGTAAACCTGTGCTGGAGCTTAAGAGCAGGGATGAACTTGCCGGGGAGCTTACAGAGGAAGTTATTGAGGTGAAGCTGGATTTTTCTGACGGTATAAAGGGAGAGCACAGCTACCTTTTAACCCTGGAATCAGCTGTCAGCATAGCCGGTTCCATGATCGGTCAGCCGGGCGTTGAGATTGATGATGCAGCTCTCTCTGCGGTGGCGGAAGCCATGTCCCAGATTTCGGGGACCGCCTCTACCGAGATAGGCAACAGGATCGACAGGACAGTGAAAACAAATCCTCCTGATTTTAAAAAGACAAGCAAAGAGGATATCCGCCTGCCGCAGGGTGATAATTTTGTAAAGCTGGAGTATAGTCTTACCCTTGAGGGGGAAGCCCCAACCAAGCTTATTGAATTGTACTCGTTATCTGTTGTTAAAGAGATTGCCGCTCTTTCTTCCCGCGGCGGTGAGCAGGCCCAGGCAGGGATGGAAGCAGCCCCGGTAAGCCCCGGCGGCCAGCCTGACATCTTTGGCGGCGGCGCGGCACAACCGCCGGGATTTTTACCCGGCCAGACCTTCGGCCAGCCGGTCGGCGGCCAGGCTTTGGGTTTCGGCACAGGTCAGCCCCCGCCCAATGTGCAGCCGGTGCAATTTGCCAATCTTCAGAGTTCCGGAGCTGCAGGTGACCAGGGAAACATCGGTCTGCTCATGGATGTTTTCATGGAAATGACCGTTGAACTGGGGCGTACAAAGAAACTGATACGGGAGATCCTGGGCATAGGCGAGGGAACAATTATTGAGCTGGATAAGCTGGCAGGGGAGCCGGTGGACATCCTGGTTAATCACAAGCTGATCGCAAAAGGTGAAGTTGTGGTAATTGACGAAAATTTCGGCGTCAGGGTTACCGAGATCGTATCTCCCATGGAGCGGATGAGTGATTTGACTTAAATTTAATATGTGATAGAATAAAGTCTATACAGAGCCGGTTATTTTAAAAGGAGTTCTGTAGTTTTAGATAAGCAAAGTTAGCCTGGGGGGGGAACGCTGCTGAATAAATCATTCTTGACAATTATAATTATTCTCATACTTCTAATGACTGTTGTTCTGCCCGCTGCGGCACAGGAGCTTAATGAGACTACCATGCTGCTTGAGGAGGAGGGTGCCGGGACAGAAAACCCCGAGGATATTGCAGTACCGCTTATCTCTGCCTGGGATTTTTTAAGAATGGTATT
Source organism: Spirochaetales bacterium (assembly GCA_030604195.1). GTDB lineage: Bacteria > Spirochaetota > Spirochaetia > SZUA-6 > DRHE01 > DRHE01. The sequence continues at coordinate 16,569 of JAUVWI010000021.1, read as the reverse complement.
GATCCTGGGCGGGGTTGTCGGACTGGTTTACATCTTCTTTTTTCTGCTTAAGAGGGGTCTGGGGCGGAAAAAATTTGAAAACGACCTTATACACATTCTTGGCTCCGCGAGTTTAAGCGGAAACAAAGCGCTGCATCTTGTTGAGGTTGGGAACTCAATTTTTCTGGTAGGCTCGGCTGAGTCCGGCGTGGCCCTGATTGCTGAGATCGAAGACCAGGAGAGCAAAGATCATATTAAACTTGAGGACTCACGCAGCCAAAGCCCGGAGCAGAGGAGTTTTTCCAGGATCTTAAGGGATTTTTTCAAGCCTGCAAAAGGTAATCAGCTCAAAGGATTGGGGGAAACGGTTGATTTCATGAAAGGGCAGCAGGAACGCCTTAAGCGGCTTTAGATTAATTGACTATAAACCGGGAGGGGAATGAAAGGTAAAACACTCTGTCTGCTTATAATTCTGATTACCGTCGGGGCAATTTGTCCTCTGGGGCTTAGAGCGCAGGAACAGGCGCCTGCTCCCGGCGGTCTGGCTCTACCGTATGTTGATCTTAACATCAGGGAAGCGCAGAACAACCGGGAAGTGGTGCTTTCTCTGCAGCTGCTGCTTTTATTAGCCGTACTCTCACTGGCGCCATCGATTGTAATTTTAATGACCTCTTTCCTGCGTATCGCTATTGTTTTCGACTTTATCAAGAGAGCGCTTTCTCTGCAGCAGGTGCCTCCCAACCAGATTTTAATGGGTATCGCTCTATTTCTTACCCTCTTTATAATGTGGCCGACTTTTGAAACCATATATAATGACTCTCTTAAGCCCTTTGCAGAGGGCGAGATTGGCCTTGAAGAGACTTACCGCAGGGCCGAATTGCCGCTGCGCCTTTTCATGCACCGGCAGATGAGCAGCGATGCCACTAATATCAGACTCTTTATGCGTATGCGTAATCTGCCCAAACCCGTATCGCTGGCTGATGTGCCGACCTATATTTTAATTCCCGCTTTTGTGCTGCATGAGCTGACAGTGGCCTTTAAAATAGGAATTCTACTTTTCATACCCTTTATCATTATTGATATGGTAGTTGCTTCCACTCTAATGTCTATGGGTATGATAATGCTGCCGCCGGTAATGATCTCTCTGCCCTTCAAGCTGATACTCTTTGTCCTGGTAGATGGCTGGAGTTTGTTAACCATGGAGATCGTCAAGAGTTTCCGATAATTTAAGTATGGAGGGGGAAAATGAGTATTGGATTTGCCGTATCCCTGATGCGCAGCAGCGTATTGCAGGTATTAATGATGGCTGCTCCTATGCTGGTAATAGGCATGGTGGTAGGCCTGATTGTTTCCATATTTCAGGCAACTACTTCCATACAGGAACAGACTCTTACCTTTGTGCCCAAGATTGTCGCAATACTTGGCGCCCTGATGATTTTTGGCCCCTGGATTCTCAACTCCATGGTTCAATTCACTTTACGGCTCATGGCCCGAATAGCGGAAATAAGCGGATAGGGGGTATTGTGCCGGACTTTTCTATAGCCGATTTTCAGCTTTTCTTGCTGGTCCTCTTCCGGGTGGGGGCAATGCTCCAGGTAGCGCCCCTTTTTTCATCTTCCGCCATACCACCCATGGCCAGGATCGGGTTTTCCTTTTTTATAGCTCTGGCAATATTCCCGTGGATCAGGGATGCAGGCTACTATATTCCTGAGAGTTTCGTAGAATATTTCCTGTTGGTAATAGGCGAAGCCCTGGTCGGGGTTTTAATCGGTTTTTACCTGGTAATAATTTTCGCTGCTTTTCAGGTTGCCGGACAGTTTTTCTCTCTGCAAATGGGGCTGGGTGCTTCGCAGGTATTTGATCCCCTGGCCCAGATCCAGATTCCGCTTATGGGACAGTTCCTCAATATAATAGCCATGTTCGTTTTTCTGACAATTAACGGTTTTCATAAGTTTATGATCTCAGGAGTATTAAGATCCTTTCAGGCCTTTAAGGCTGTAGACCTGGTGGTGAAACGGGAGCAGTTATTTGAGGTTATTGTTACCAGTCTTGGCCAGTTGTTTGAGCATGCTCTGGTAATTGCATTTCCTATATTGGGAACACTGCTGCTGGTGTCAATCACTATGGGTCTGCTTGCCAAAGCGGCGCCCCAGATGAATTTATTGATGATGGGTTTTCCCATAGCCATTGCCACAGCCTTTATTGTACTAATTATGGCCATGCCCTTTCTAATCGCAGCTTTTGCCAGGATTATTGACGGCAGTTTCAGTACTTTAGAGGAGATATATCTCTACTCCGGAGCGGGGCAATAGATGGAAGAGAAGTATCAAATACACCTGCAGTGGTTTGCGGCTGAGGATGAAGGCCGTACTGAGGAGCCTACCGAGCATAAGCTAAGGAAAGCCAGGGAAGACGGCAAAGTAGCTAAATCATCTGAGTTCACTTCCGCCCTGGTGCTGCTATTCGGTATTGGGGTTATGGGCTTGCTTGGATCCTACATTCTTAAAAATGCCCTGGATATGATCCGTTTTTTCCTGGGCCACTCTACCGAGATCGATATATCCCGTGATATGGGAGTACAGAGCGCCTTTCTGAATTATTTTATACGCCTGGTATTGCCGGTAATGCTGGTTGCTTTTATAGCAGCCCTGGCCGGAAATATTTTTCAGGTGGGGTTCCTCTTTTCAGTAAAGCCGATTACACCGGATTTCAGTAAGATACTGCCGCGTTTCGGCAAGTTCTTTAAGAGGGCTCTATTCTCAGGCGAGGCCGCGTTCAACTTAGGCAAATCAATTTTTAAGGTTGTGCTTATAGGGTCAATCTCTTTTCTTAATATTCGGGCAAACCTTCCCAGGCTGGTTAACCTTGTGGACTCGCCATTCCTTTTGAGCTTCAGTTTTATAACGCGAATCGCCTTCACAATCATGGTTGAAGCGGCCCTGGCCCTGCTCCTGCTATCTATTCCCGATTATTATTTTCAGAGAAAGCAGCACCTGGAATCATTGAAAATGTCCAGACAGGAGATTAAAGAGGAGCGCAAAATGTACGAGGGTGATCCCCTGGTAAAGAGCAGGCTCCGGGAGCGGATGAGGGAGATGCTGCAGCGCACAATACTTAAAACAGTTCCCCAGGCGGATGTAGTTATTACCAACCCTACCCATTATGCAATTGCGGTAAAATATGAAAGCCTGGTAATGGATGCGCCGACTGTGCTGGCCAAGGGGGAAGACCGGAATGCCCAGCGTATAAGAGAGATCGCTTTAGAAAATGACATACCCCTGGTGGAGAATAAACCGCTGGCCCGCGCTCTTTACCAGGAAGTAGAGGTAGGCGATGCAATTCCGGCGCAATATTACGAGGTTATGGCTACCATACTGAGTGAGGTTTACCGTCTTAATGATAAATCTGCATAGAGGAGAAGTTATTAATGGCTGATGCCGGTAGATTAGCAAAGGCCTCTAAGGGTACGCGGAGTGATCTTCTGGTAGCTGTAGGGGTTATCGCTGTAGTTATGATGATGGTCATTCCCCTGCCGGCCTTTGTTTTAGATGCCCTGCTGGCTGCCAATCTAGTCTTAAGCTTATTGATAATCCTGATTGTGCTCTATACCCGTAATGCTCTGGAATTTTCAGTATTTCCCACCCTGCTTTTAATTGTTACAGTCTTCGGTCTGGCCTTGAATGTATCTTCCACACGTTTAATCCTTTCCCAGGGCAGTGAATTCGAAGGCAGGATTATCAGGGCTTTTGCCACCTTTGTGGTAGGGGCGAGCGGTCTGGAAGGTTATGTTATCGGTTTTATTATATTTTTCATAATTATAGCTGTTCAGTTTATCGTCATCACCAAGGGTTCGACCAGGGTAGCCGAGGTGGCGGCACGCTTTACCCTGGACTCACTCCCCGGAAAACAGATGGCAATAGAGGCTGAATACAATTCGGGACTGATTACTGAAGAAGAAGCCACAACCAAGAAGAATAATCTTCAGCGTGAAACTGATTTCTACGGGGCCATGGATGGAGCTTCAAAGTTTATCCAGGGTAATGTGAAAGTCGGTATATTGATCACGGTGATCAATATTATCGGCGGGTTTATTGTGGGCATGACTATTCATGGTGAATCATGGCAGGTGGCCGTTGATACCTATATTTCTCTTACAATCGGCGATGGACTGGTAACCCAGCTTCCGGCGCTTTTAATCTCTACATCAACGGGTATTATTGTGACCAGGGCTATTTCAGATGCTTCTTTCGGTCTGGATATTTCGCGGCAGTTTTCCAATCAACCCCGTCCCTATATTATAGCCGCCGGTTTCTTAGCCGTGCTGGCCGTTCTTCCGGGTTTTCCCTGGTATATCCTCTTTCCCCTCTCCGCAATGCTTGGCGGGCTATCCTTAAGCCTGCGCCGGAAAAAGCAGGCTTCAGAAGAAGATGAAAAGCTGAAAGAGGTTTCGGAAAGGGAGAAGGGGCCTGCTGTGGAAATGTCCCCGGTTGTTCCCCTGGACCCGCTCTCTTTAGAGTTGGGTTACGGACTGATACCATTGGTGGACAAGGATCATGGAGCTGAGCTTCTGGATCGCATAACCCGTATTCGCCGGGAAGCGGCATTGGATCTGGGGCTGGTAGTGCCCAGAATAAGAATAATCGACAACATGCGTCTTGAACCTTCCGAGTATTGTTTCAAGATCAGGGGGGTCGAAGTAGGGCGGGGCCGGGTAAAGATGAGCCATTACCTGGCCATAAACCCCGGGGGGATAGATGAAAAAATAACCGGAGAGCCTGCCCGTGACCCGGCCTTTGGTCTGCCCGCTACCTGGATCACTGAAGAGAACCGGGAAAAAGCCGAGCAGCTTGGCTATACGGTGGTTGATCCTCCTTCAATCGTGGCTACCCATCTAACTGAAATTATCAAAGCGCATGCCGCTGAGATTTTAGGACGGCAGGAGGTCCAGGCTATTCTGGATGCGCTGAAGAGTGATTATCCGGCTGTAGTTGAAGAGGTCACCAAGACCCTGACAGTCGGCGAAATCCAAAAGGTATTGCAGGGTCTGCTTATGGAGCAGGTTTCGATCCGGAATATGGTAATTATTCTGGAAACTCTGGCTGATTTCGGTACTGTTTCCAAGGACCTGGGTTTCCTCATTGAGAAAGTGAGGCAGGGGCTGGGGCGGCAGATATGCCTGCAGTATGCTGATGAAGGTAAAACCCTTAAGGTATTAACCCTGGCGCCTCCTCTGGAGCAAAAGATTATAGATTCACGCTCAGAAACGGCAAGGGGGTTTATTGCCGCGCTAGAGCCTGCACAACAGCGGCAGTGGATTACCGCGCTGATTAATTCAGTAAAAATGGTGCAGGATCAGGGCCATACCCCGATCATTCTCTGTTCTGAAGCGGCGCGTTCATTGGTCAAATCGAGCAGCATCCGTGAAATACCGCACCTGGTGGTAATTTCCGTTCCGGAAGTGGCGGCCGAGATAAATATCGAATCACTGGGTGAAATACGATTAGAGGAATAGGTAAAGAGCTATGCAATATTTTACAGTTCAAGCCCCGACTTCCCAGCAAGCCCTGGAAAAAATGAAGAGGGAATATGGTGATCAGGCAATGATCCTTACCCAGAAGAATTTTCGTCAGGGAGGGGTCTTCGGTATATTTACCAGGCCGAGGGTCGAGATAACCGGGTATATATCCCAGTCTCCAAGCAGGAAAAGGGCGGTGGTGCAGGAGAAGCAGCGGATACTGGAGAATGGTCGCAAAGAGCAGGTTTTTCAGCAATTGCTGAGTGAAATAAAATCTTTACGGGAAGATGTGGGCAAAAGGGAAACCTCAAATCAGCCCCAGTCAATTGCCCGGGTGGAAAAGCTGTTAAAGGATAATAATTTTTCGGAGGATTTTATTGCGCCGCTTTTGAAGAGATTACGCTCCACCTTTTCGCTTGAGGATCTGGAAGATCAGTTGTTAATTGAGAATTCACTGGTTGAATGGGTAGGAGAAAAGATAAGGCTTTACCCGCCGCTCTTCCAAACAGAACAGGGCAGGCGGATCTTTATTATTGTCGGTCCCACCGGGGTTGGCAAGACAACTACAATTGCAAAACTGGCGGCTATCTATGGATTGGGAAATAATAAGCTTAAACCTAAAAAGGTGCATATTGTAACGGTAGATAACTACCGGATAGCGGCCAGGGATCAGATAGCTACTTATGCTGAAATTATGAGGTTACCCGTTTCCATGGTGGAGAGTTTTGAGGATTTTAAGAAGATTATTGCTTTGAATGAGGATGCTGAGCTTATACTGGTAGATACAATTGGCAGGAGCCCCAGGGATATGGCAAAGTTGGCTGAGATGAAAGATATTATTGCCGGCGCCGGAAACGAATGTGAAACACATCTGGCCGTGAGCGCCACTACAAAATCTTCCGATGTTGAGGAGATCTTTAAGCAATTTGAACCATTTGGTTATAATTCGGTTATCATAACCAAACTGGATGAGACCTCAAGCTTAGGTAACATAATAAGTGTTCTGGCCGGCAGAAATAAAGCCATTTCTTATCTCTCTGACGGTCAGAAAGTGCCGCAGGATCTGGAAGTGGCATCCGTGCTGCGGCTGCTTTTAAGCCTGGAAGGTTTCCGGATTAACAGAGATAAACTGGAAAAGAAATTCGGTGAAATGAAAGAAATTTCCGGCAGGTATTGGAGTTAAGATGGCAGATCAGGCAGAGAAGCTTAGAGAAATTATGCGTAACCGCACTGAAGAGACGTCAAAAAAAACCCGCATTATTGCGGTCTCCAGCGGTAAAGGCGGGGTGGGTAAGACTAATCTGGCTATAAATTTGTCAATTGCCTATGCCAGAATGGGAAAGAAGGTGATTGTGCTGGATGCTGATCTTGGACTGGCCAATGTAAATGTAATTTTGGGGGTGATTCCCCGTTACAATCTCTACCATCTTATCCGTAAACAGAAAAGAATGAGCGATATTATTTTGGATACCAGCTATGGGATCAAAATCGTTGCCGGCGCTTCCGGTTTTTCCAAGATTGCCAATCTTACTGAAGAAGAACGCCTCTTTTTTATCAGCGAACTGGAGCAGCTTGGTGAAGCAGATGTGCTCATAATTGACACCAGCGCCGGAGTGTCCAGCAATGTGCTCAGCTTCATAGCCGCTGCGGATGATGCGGTTATTGTAACTACTCCGGAGCCGACTGCTATTACCGATGCCTATGGTATTATTAAAATAATTGCCACTGAAGTGAATAATTTGGATTTAGGCTTGAAATTAGTAGTAAACAGGGTTAAATCCGTTACTGAAGCGAGGAAAGTTGCGGAACGTGTAATTAATATTGCCGGACAGTTTTTGAATTTGAAAGTGGATTATCTTGGCTTTGTATATGAAGATATTGCCGTACACCATGCTGTAATTAAACAGCGGCCCTTTATAGTCTTAGATCCCAAGGGGAAAGCTTCAATCTGTGTTGAGCATCTTGTCAGCCGCCTGGAGAAGGTTGAATACAGGAATGGCAGTGGAGTTTTAAGTTTCATTCAAAAACTCTTTGGCCATAGTGCTAAAGGGTTGCCTTGATCATGTGGAGGAGTACCTTGACGCCCTTATTTTTATGCCATACTCTTTAAAAAGAGGTTATTAATGGGAAATTGGAAATTTATTGCCGGGGCGGCTCTTTTAGCGGGCTTTCTTTCCCTTATAGCAGGAATTTTCAGCGGTAGCCCTTTTACCGTTATATTAGTAAGAGTGGTACTCTCCAGCCTGGCGTTAGGGGTAATAAGTATTGGTGTTATTACTCTTATAAAGCGTTTCCTGCCGGAATTACTTCAGGTAAGTGAGATGCCAACAATGGCGGCAGGAATCGATATCCTGATACCGGAAGAGAATCCCCACCGGCCCGCAGAAGAGGAGGGGGGTGAAACTCCGTCCCTTCCGGTTGAGGAGGCAGAGGATTTTTTAGCTGCAGATGGAGGTAATTTGCAGGCCGGCAGTATGGAAACTGAAGATGATAACGGAGAAGAGGCTGATCTATTGGAGGCAGTTAATGAAACTGATGCGCATGTAGATGATGTCAGCGATGGAGAAGGCGCTTTGGCTGCTGAGGATGCTTCGTCGGAAGCTCTGCCTGATATTGACCGGCTGGATGTCGGTTTTGAAAGTGGTGTGGATAATCTGGATCAAAGCGCACATAAAACAGGGGGTGGAAGAGAGAGCTTTGCCGAAGCCCAGGTTGATAGTTTAACAGCGAATCAGGATCCGGAGGTATTGGCAAAAGCGGTTAGAACATTTATGAATAAGGACCAGGAGGGATAGAGAGGTTATGGGTGAGGATATCTTGAGCGGCAAGACAGAAGAAGAACTTTGGTGTCTCTACCATAACAAAAGAGATCCTGGAATCAGGGATTTTTTTGTCAAGCAGTATGCGCCCCTGGTTAAATATGTAGCCGGCAAGGTAGCCATGGGCATGCCCAATAATGTTGAATTTGATGATCTGGTGGGTTTCGGAGTATTTGGCTTATTTGATGCAATTGAGAAGTTCGATCCTGGAAAACATGTTAAATTCAAGACCTATGCAGTCACACGCATAAGAGGGGCAATTTTTGATGAGCTTCGCTCCATTGACTGGGTGCCCCGTTCGGTGCGGCAAAAAAGCAGGGAGGTGGAGGATACGGTTCGTACCCTTGAAGCCTCGCTGGGCAGAGCGGCTACGGATGAAGAAATAGCCGTGAGCATGCGCATGGATGTTAAGGATTTTCATCAGCTCATGCTGAAGATCAGCGGCACTTCCATATTATCCCTTAATGAAGTATGGTATACGGGAGAGGATAACGATAAAATATCGATTGTAGAGAGTATAGAATCACCATCCAGTCTTAACCCTGATACAATTGTTGAGAAGGAAGAGATCAAACGGGTTATTATTGAGGCTATCCATGAGCTTCCGGAGAAGGAAAAGAAGGTTTTAATACTCTATTATTATGAAGATCTCACCTTAAAGGAAATCGGTGAAGTGCTGGCCGTTACCGAGTCACGCATATCCCAGCTGCATACCAAAGCCATTATGCGGCTGCGTTCAAGGCTTTCTCATGTCAAGAAGGGGATATTATGATCTCTCTTACAGAACTGCAGGAGTACATGACAAAACAGCTTGAAGAGGATCGTAAGGTCAAATCTTTAAGAATTGAGGGGGAAAATATAGAAGAAACCCTTCGCCAAGCTTCGATTGAGCTTGGTGTTCCGGTAAAAAAGCTGGAGTATGAGGTTGTAAGGCAGGGTAGGAAAGGAACCCTGGGGGTTGGTAAAAAGAACTGGGTCCTGTTAGTCTATGAGATGGTGGAGGAAGCGGCAGCGCCGGGCTTTGATGAGCTTGATGATATGGATGGATTCGGTTTTGCCGGCGATTTTGCCCCGGTGGAGGATAAACCGAGCGCTGTATTTGTCAAGTTGACCCATGACGGGGCTTTTCTGAAGGTAACTCCGCCTGTCGGCCATGGAGCCAGAGCTTCAGAGAGAGATGCGCTGCAGAGGATCGCTCTACGCGGAGTAAATCAATACGATACAAAAATTGTGGCTAAAACTGTTAAGCGGGCTGAAGGTGAGTATATAAGGATAGGCGATTTTGATTTTAACCCGGACAATCAAGCTGTCTTGAGTGTGGAGATCGCTGAGCAGGAGATGAAAGCCTATATAAGTGTTACCCAGCCGGGACCAGGCGGACCTGATCTGACAAAAGAGGAACTTATCTCACTGCTGAAGAGTAATGGCGTGATTTTCGGCATTAAAGAGGAGGATATTGAGAACTTCATTGATTACCCCCAGTATAACACCCAGGTATTAGCCGCTGAGGGCAAAAAATCTGTTGATGGTGAGGATGCCCACATAGTATATAATTTTACCAGCGATCATTCTCATATTGGGCTGAAAGAAAAGAATGGGCGTGTTGATTTCAAAGAACAGAACTTGATTGAGAATGTAGAAGCCGGCCAGCTCCTTGCTAAGAAGCTACTTCTGCAGCAGGGTGAGCCGGGAAGCACGGTAACGGGACGTTCCCTGGCTGCCGATCCGGGTAAGGATACAGAGCTGGAGCTCGGTAAAAACGTGAAGCTCTCTGATGACGGCCTCACTGTTATCGCTCTTATAAACGGACAGGTGCTGCTGACCGGCGGTAAAATCAATGTTGAACCGGTTTATACTGTGGATGGGGATGTAAACATGCACACCGGTAATATTCTCTTTCTGGGCACGGTGGTTGTGAAGGGCAATGTGGAATCAGGATTCACAGTAAAAGCCGCGGGGAATATAGAGGTAATGGGGAGTGTGGGCAGGTCCATCCTGGATGCCGAGGGTGATATTGTTGTTCATCAGGGAATAATGGGGAAAAACGAAGGCAAGGTAAAAGCCGGAATAAATGTGGTGGCCAAGTTTATTGAGCATGCCAGGATTGAAGCTGAAGGAAATGTGGTGGTCAGTGACGGAATAATTCATTCTGTGGTTGATGCTAACCAGCGAATACTATGTCAGGGCAAAAGGGCCGCAATTGTGGGCGGTAAACTCCGGGCAGGTGAGGAGATTAATGCAAAAGTTCTGGGATCTGTAGCGGGAACTGAAACTATCCTTGAAGTTGGCTTTGACCCAAAGAGTAAAGAGCGGCTTATGGAGCTCTTTAAAGCCAAAGAAGGTATTGAAAATGAGCTTCAGGAAGTTGAGCTTAATATTAATACCATAACCAATCTGCAGAGGGTGCAGAGAAAGATCTCAGAAGAAAAAGCCAAAAGCCTTGAGGGGTTGAATAATAAAAGAGCTGAGATGCTTGCCGAACTTGAAGAAATAGCCAAAGAAACTAATACCATAAATGAATATCTGGCAAGTTTAAAGATAAAGGGAAAAGTATCTGCCTCCGGCAAGATCTTTCCCGGGGTTAAGATATTTATTAAAAATGAACACCTGATTGTGCGCAATGAGTTTAAAAAGGTAACCTTCATTCTTCAGGGGAAAGAGGTAAGGATGACCAAATATGAACCTGTAGAGGAGGGCATTGCCGGGAGCGGGTAATATGCCGATTTTACCTATTGATTTACAGACCGTACTTGCACAGATGGATCGGGTTGGCAAGGAACAGGCGGTGCAGAAAGAAGTCTCTCCGCACCATCAATCACTACAGGCAACGGAGCTCTCAAAAAAAGCGGCGCATGATGATCATTCAGTCAATAAGGCCCATGAACTGGGTGAAGGCGTTGAGAAGGTAAAGGAAGAGCAGGAAAGAGAGAAGAAAAGAAAAGGAGCGGCTCCTAAGAAAGGAAAGCAGGAGATGTCCGATAATAAGCAGAAAGAAATATTTGAAGATCCGGATCTGGGCCGCCATATTAACCTATCCGGCTGAACCTTGAGAAAATGCAATTATTTTTTCTTCTTCCGGCAGCCCTGCTTTTAGGCTGGTATTTACAATACCTGATTTTAAAGAGAAAAATAGAAAGAACAATCAATGCCCACAGCCAACTTGAGGAAATCAGGGAGGAAGTGGCGCGGGTAATTATTGAATTGAATCAGACAACGGAACGAAATATTGCCCTGATTGAAGACCGTATCAGCCATCTCGTGGAACTTATGTCAGCTGCCGATAAGAAGATTGGCCTGCTCAAGCGAGAAAGTGAAAAACATGAAGTAAGTCAGAGAGTATATAGCAAGCTGTCGGAAAAGCCGGTTGTCAAGATTCCGAAAAGCGCAGTCGATAAAAAAGACAATCAACAGGAGATTCTGCGCCTTCACCTTTCCGGATTTACGCCTCGGATTATTGCCAGGCGCATGGGCTTAAGCCTGGGAGAGGTTGAGTTGATTATTTCACTTTCAGAAAGGAAGAAGTGATTTTGGCAAGGGTTGTGGGCATTGATCTGGGCACTACCAACTCCTGTATGAGCTTTATGGATGGCAGCGAGCCGCGCATTATTCCCAATGAACGGGGAAATAATCTTACTCCGTCAGTAGTTGCTTTTACTCAAAGCGGTGATATTTTAGTGGGAGAAGCGGCTAAAAATCAGGCGGTGATAAACCGGAGGCGTACCATTCTATCAGTAAAGAGAGCTATGGGCAGTGACCGGAAATTCAGAGTGGATCACAGAGATTTCTCCCCGGAGGTTATAAGCTCCTATATACTTAAGCAACTTAAAAGAGATGCTGAAGTTTTCCTGGGAATGGATGTGCCCGGGGCGGTAATATCGGTGCCCGCATATTTCAATGAACGGCAGCGAAGGGCAACCAGAGAAGCCGGAAGGCTGGCCGGATTTGAAGTCAAAAGAATTATCAATGAACCCACAGCAACAGCTTTAGCTTACGGTTTGCAAGGTGAAAAAAGAGCTCTCGTATACGATCTGGGAGGCGGGACCTTTGATATAACCGTATTGGCGCGGGAAGGCAATGCTCTTAAGGTTTTATCAACCAGGGGCAATAATAGCCTTGGGGGTATGGACTTTGATAATCTTTTGCTGCAAAAAATCCTGAAGCAGTTTTACGATGAAAGTGGTTTTGCCCCATCTCTATTAGAGGGAAAGGATTTAATGTTTCTCCAGATGCTGAAGGAAGAGACGGAAAAAGCAAAAATAGAACTCTCCAGCCGTGAATGCGTAACAATTGCCATACCCTTCGTGCAGTCGGGAGATAAGCTGAACCATATAAGCTGTAAGCTGAGGAGGAGAGACTTTGAAGCTCTTATTTCAGATCTGGTTGACCAGACACTGGAATTAACGATGAGAGCAATAAAGGATGCCGGCTTGACCGTACGATCTATCGATACTTATATTTTATCCGGCGGCTCCTCAAGAATTCCCCTGATAAAGAATAAATTGGCGAGCCTGTTAGGCGCCGAAAAGCGGCTGGCAGCTAATACTCTGCCTGCCGGTGATCAAAAGCGGCAGGTTAGAATAAGAACAAATCCGGATGAGTCAGTCGCTATGGGGGCAGCTCTGCAGGGCGCGCTGATTAATGGTGAAAGCAAGACCCTTATACTGAAAGACATTACGCCCCTGGCTCTGGGTGTTGAAGTAGATGGAGGCAGCTTTATTCCCCTTATAAAGCGTAATAGTCCGGTACCGGTATGGGCAAAGAGAAATTTTACTACAATATCAGACTACCAGACAGCGGTAGAGGTGCATATACTGCAGGGAAACAGTCCAAAGGCAACACGCAATCATTCGTTGGGCCGCTTTCTGCTATCAGGCATTCGTGAGGTTGGTAAAGGAATGCCGAGGATTGAAGTATCTTTTAAAATGGATGTAGATGGGATTCTCCAGGTTACTGCCCATGATCCGGATACAGGTTCAGAAAAGTCGGTGGTTTTAACTCAAGGGGGTGAGCAAAGCTGTGATCAACAGGACAATCCCTTCTCCACAATTACCGGTCTGAAAAAGCGAATAAACTTCTTAATTCACAGAATTTCGAACCTCATAGGCTTAACCGATGATAGAATATTTGCCGTGGAGATTAAGGAAATAACAGCCAAAGCAAATCAGGCATTGCTTTCAGGTTCAACTATGGAGTTAAATAAGTGCAGAATAGCTTTAGAAAGAATCTTAGCCGATCTGGAGGTAATCAATAAATACCTTGAGACCGAAGGCGAAGGAGCTTGAATTTAAACGCGCACTGGAGGAGCAGATAATCATGCAGGGCCGATATGTATGTTTTTATATCGATAAGGGCCGATATGGAATTATTCTAGATAAGGTCATACGGATAATTCGCTATGAAGGGATAACTGAGGTGCCGAAAGCGCCCCCATTTGTTGAAGGAGTAATAAACCTGCGGGGTGAGGTTATTCCGGTGATCAATGTGCGCGAAAAATTCGGATTACCGCGCGAGGTATTCTCAAAAGTTAACAGAATAATCGTAATCAGCCATAAAGAGAAAAATTATGGTTTGCTTGTTGACAGTGTTAGAGGTATCTATGGAGTTTCAGAAGAAATGCTCACTGAAAAAACCGACTCTATTTTCGGTGTCAGCCATGAGTTTATTACCGGTATTGCCAATCTTAAAGAGGGTTTGCTGGTTTTAATTGATATTGGTAAGATTATTTCTTTCTAATGGTTAATATGAGGATTGATGATAACAAACTGAAGCGTGCCTTTATTGAGGAGGCTGAGGAATTACTGGAGAAGCTCAATGCTGCGCTCCTCTCCCTGGAGGCGGAGCGGGGAAATATTGACCTGATAAACGAGGTATTTCGCCTTACCCATTCCCTGAAATCAGAATCTGCTTTAATGGAGTTCTCTAATCTCAGTAAAGTAGCCCACGGCCTTGAGGATGTTTTTGAGAAGATAAGAAGCAGCGAGCTGGATCTAAGCAGGCAAATTATGGACATGATCTTTGCCGGCTTTGATGTAATGCATGAAATGCTGAATAGGATCAGTTTGGGAGGAGATGATTCCGGCTTCAATATTGATTCAGTACTTCGGGAACTGCAGCCATTATTGGCTAAGTCCCATTCACTATCGAAAGACAAAGATATAGTCACTTGCCTGGCTGATATTGAGTTTACGGACTTTGAAAAGGGCCAGATCAGGGAAGCCTGGGAAAGAGGTGAAGCCATATACGCTCTCACTTTCTGCATAGCAGATGATGAGCCCATGAAGTATCCCCGGGCCTATCTGGTTTTTAACAATTTGGAGCTCATTGCCAATGTTATCAGGACCTGTCCGGATATGGTGAATCCTGCGGTTGGTGAAGAGAACTTTTCCCATATCACTCTTCTGGTATGCTCCGATAAAGAGCGTGAGCAATTAATTGCTGCTGCTAATATAGATCAGATACAGGATATTAAGCTTATCCCGGTAATCTATGAAGATCTGTTAAAGGCTGAGCATAGAATTGAAAAAGGGCGGTTCAAACACCCCGGCCCTTCTGATTTTACCAGTCCGGAAAATAGAGAGAGAATTTCAATAAGGGTTGAAACCCGCAAATTAAATGATCTGTGGCAGCAGGTGGGTGAGCTGATCATCAGTAAGTCTCATCTATCAAGAGTATACGAGCGAATAGACCACCACAGCGATCCGGTAAAAGTGAAGAGCCAGCTTGAAGTAATTTCAGATTCTCTGGATAGAATATCCACAGGCATGCAGGAATCAATGATTAAGACCAGAATGGTGCCGATTTCAGTTATTTTCAATAAGTTTCCCCGGCTGGTGCGGGATCTCAGCAGTAAATTAGGCAAATCAGTCACTATTGAGATTCATGGACAGGATACCGAGATTGACCGCTCAATTGTAGAGGCACTCGCCGATCCTTTTACACACATTATCCGCAATGCCCTGGATCATGGAATTGAATTTTCAGAAGAGCGCCTGATACAGGGGAAGGCTGAACGCGGCAAAATTTCCATTACCGCTTTGCAGCAGGGAGGAAAGGTAGCCATTGAGATATCGGATGACGGCAGAGGGCTGGATCTGCAGAAGATACGGCAAAAGGCCGGTGTAAAAGGGGTGCTCAAGGATGAAGAAGTTGTTAATTTTATATTCACTCCCGGTTTCAGCACTAAAGAAAGAATAACTGACCTCTCCGGGCGGGGAGTGGGTATGGATGTAGTGGCTACCAGGATAAGGGAAGAGCTCAAGGGGGAGGTCAAGGTGCGAAGTGTGCAGGGTAAGGGTACAACCTTTACCATAATGCTGCCGTTGGCGCTTAATATTCTCAATTCCCTGATTGTAAGGTGTGACGGTTACTTCTACGCTATTCCGACACAGAATGTTGATGAAACGGTCAAGGTGCTGCTTTCGGATATTATTGTGAATGGCGATAAATCCAGCTATTCCTATCGCGAAAAAATAATTCCACTGGCCCATCTATCAGAGCTTTTTGACAGGAAGCCGCAGCCTGGCGATGAGAGCTATGGTGTTATTCTGAATCATAGGGAGGAAAAAGCCTGTCTGCTGGTTGATGAGCTGGTTGAAGAGGAAGAGCTGGTAATAAAACCAATTGATAGTATACTGAATTATCAACATCGCCTATCAGGTGTATCTGTACTTGGTGACGGTACAATAGTTTATGTTTTGGATACTTCAATTGTTGAGGAGTTAGCGCGTGTTTAGAGTACTGCTGGTGGATGATCTATCATTTATGAGAATGGTACAGAAAGATATCCTATCGGGAAGCGGGTACCACGTTGTAGGTGAAGCTTCAGATGGACTGGAGGCAGTGGAGATCTATGAATCTCTGAAACCTGATATTGTGCTCATGGATATCACTATGCCTAATATGAATGGTCTGGATGCGGTGAACAGGATTCTGGTTGCTGATCCACAGGCAAAAATAATTATATGTTCAGCCCTGGGGCAGCAAAAGATTATTGTGGAAGCAATTAATTCAGGCATTAAAGATTTCATTGTCAAGCCCTTCAAGGCAGAGAGACTCCTGTCGGCAATCGCCAAAGCCCTGGAGTGATAAATTCGTGAGCTTGACTGCTGCTTATTTACCTGGTAAAATAACCTGACTTTTGCAGTTGAAAAGTAAAAAAACAGCTGTAAATCATTATTATGAAATGAATTACAGCTGCTCACATTTTACATAAAGTTGTTGTACTATTTTGCTATTTTCTTGGAATCCCCAATAATT
>JAUVWI010000080.1 GCA_030604195.1 Spirochaetales bacterium | reverse complement strand
GATCCATGGAGCACCTGCTAATGTTAGAATAAAGTCGTCTTTAGCGGACGCAAGCGGCTGTTGGTTTCAAGTCAATGGCTTGCTTTATAGTTCGTGTAGTGTACACATTTTGCTTGGAATTAGGGTAAATAACCACTTTCCTTTAGATGCCAGCATGGTCAGGTAATAGCCATTATATTCATCATCGGTGTAGCCAAAACCGTAGCGTTCTACTTTTCCGCCTTTATATACAACAGCTCTATTGATCATCCGGGTAAACTCATCGTAGCTTAAAGGTATATCATCGCTGGGATAGGCCAAACCAACTTCATCCAGGGCGTCCTTATTGTAGTAGTACATGTAATCCAGGGACCAGTCTTTAACCAATCCATAGTACGGCCCCTTTCCCTGGGTTTTGCCGTCGAAGCGATACATACCGTTAACAACAAAAAGATCGTTCATGTCGATTGCAGTCTCAAGTTTGGAGGTGATGTCTTTTAGGAAATCCTTTCTGATCCAGTAAGGGAGACCAATGGCATTGACCCTGAATATATCCGGAGAATTCCCACCGGCAATCATTGTCATCAACTTGGTAAAATCATTTTCAACGACGTTCACTTTGATGGTCGGATTCTTGTTTTCAAAATCAGCGATTACCTCATCCGGCATCTCGGCTGCATCACGCATTAGCGTAATGGTTACTACTTTTTGCTCTCCCTGACCACCTGCAAAGATTATAAAAGATGGCATAAGAAAGAGAACCAGGAAAAGCGATAAAACCTGCACAATTTTCCTCATTTTTTTCTCCTTTTTCTATATAAAATTTATACCCGCTTTTTGCATCCCACATTCAATATGCAGTGATGCAGATAAATAATTCACCACCTCCTTTCGATCTTAAATTAAAGCCGGACAGCCATTACACCCTTTTGAAAGAGGGTGCTTAAGCGCTTAGTTGAGCTCTCCAACTTCCTTTTGCGTTTAGATTAGCATAATAAAATAATATAGTCAAGAGGCTTTTTAAAGTCTTATTAATATGCTTGACAGTTCATAGTAGACTCATTAAAATAGTGGTAAAATAATGCTTCAGGAGAGTTGTCATCAATACAATTACTGCCAGAAGTTCGGGAAGAATCTGTTTATTAGGGGATAATGCTGATCTCATTGAAAAACCGGCTATCGCGGCTGCGATTTCGGCCTATCTGACCATCACGCTCACCATGCGTGATGACGATCTTGTAATTCTTTCTGGTTTAGACATCGACTTCCGTGAGAAGTTCCAGTTGCAAGATGAGCTTACCCTCGAGTCTCCCTTGCGATATGTTAAGGCAGTCTACCTGCGCCTGAAAGATCAGATAGATAGTGGCTTTGAATTGGAGATAAGCTCTCAGATACCAATTAGTGCCGGTCTCTCTTCATCGGCAGCACTTTGCATTGCTGCCATCCGGGTGTTTGCCAAAGCCTTTAACATCCCCTTCACAGCCGGCGAAATTGCAGAGTTGGCCTTTGAGATTGAGAGCAAAGATTTACAGGTTGAATGCGGCAGGATGGATCAATATGCAATTGCCTTTGGCGGTGTGACTTATATAAATACCACTGCCAATGCCAGGGTAGAAAAGCTGCCGGCAGGCTCTCTGCCAATAGTAGTGGCCGACACCCGGGAGCAGCACGATACAAAAGAACTCCAAATTTGGCTTAGAAAACGCATCTACGATAGAGAAGAAGTCCTTTTATCTTCTCTGAATCGGGTTGTGAAGATCGTTGAAGAGGGCAAGGAAGCTCTGACCAGAGGCAATCTGCAAAAACTCGGCGAACTTATGAACAGGCAGCAGATAGAAGAGAAGCTGATGGGTACCTCTACCGACCGCTTGGAGCAATTTTGTAATATAGCCAGAAAAGGCGGGGCTTTTGGAGCTAAACAGATGGGAGCCGGCGGCGGCGGCTGTATTATTGCCCTCTGCCAACCAGCACAGGGAGTTGAAAATATCAAAACCGCACTGGCATCTCTTGGCGCTCCTGTATGGGATTTTAAGATTATCGAGGAGTGCTCCTCCGGTCCTTACCTGGCTTAACATGCCAGGGAAATAATGCTTTCAATCAGATAATCCAGGGCCTCCCGGCTCTGCCGGGGATTGACCGGCAGGGTTACTAAACGCTCAGCAGCAGCTTCAGCCACGGGAAACTGGCCCTTGCGGAATCCGCGGCTGATAAAAGCCCGGCTTAAGTGAATGGGTATATAATGGGTGCCGACCTTGATGCCCTTTTTATAGAGCATCGCATAGATAAAGTCATCCCTGGACATACCATATACGTTAGAGTCGATAAGAACAGGATATAGATGGAATACATGCTTATTTCCGCTCATTACTTCGGGAAGAGTAAGGCCCGGAACATCTTTGAGCCCTTCAGTCAAGTAAGCCGCGTTTTCTATGCGGCGCTGATTGAAGGTGTCAAGCCTGGTCAACTGGATGGAGCCAACCGCAGCCTGCATATCGGTCATCCGGAAGTTGTAGCCCACATCATCAAAGTCCTGAAACCAGAAACGCTTACCCATTGGCTGCTTTGACTCATCCAGCCGGCAGTACTTGGTGCTTTCTCCGTAAACCCTGGTGCAATGTGACCGGTAAAGAGAGAAACGTTCGTAAATGGCCGGATCATTGGTAACTACCATGCCCCCCTCACCCAGGGTTGATATATTCTTCTGCTCGTGAAAGCTGAAACAGCCGGCAATGCCCATGCTGCCGGCTTTACGGCCTTTATACTCGCCGCCAATAGCATGGCAGGCATCTTCGATAACTGCGAAACCTGATTTTTCAGCCATCTCCAGTATAGGCTCCATATCGCAGCACTGCCCGTAGAGATGCACCGGGATCACCGCTTTAGTATTGGCGGTAATCTTATATTTTAGCTTTTCCGGATCGAGGTTGAAGGTTACGGGGTCAATGTCGATAAAATCCACCTCGGCTCCCAGGGTTACCGCTGCAGCCGCGGTAGCGATCCAGGTAATGGGTGTGGTTAAAACACGGTCTCCCCTGGTAACACCGGCAGCAAGAAGGGAGAGAAAGAGCGCGGCTGTTCCATTGGAAACAACACGAGCATACCTGGTGCCGCAGTAAGCGGCAAACTCCTGCTCAAACCTCTGGCAGGCAACCCCTGATGTGGGCGCACCTTGCCTCAGCACCTGGATAATAGCCGCCTCTTCCCGGGGACCGTATTCATTGCCGTGTTTTATCTGAAGATCATATTTAATGGCCGGCCTTAACATAGATCCCTGCCTCCTTTATTTTCTATAATCAGGTCCAGGGCTTCCGCCAGATCGAGCATTGGGGTTTTCAGCACACTACGGGCTTTTGCATTATTCAGGGATACGTCACGTGGCCGCGGGGCGCGGCCTGTTGTTACTTGCGGTTTTTTATCGACAACCAGGTCAGGAGGATAGCCCAGCTTACGCACAATCTGTCGTGCTATTTCGAAGCGGGTCAATGTATCGTTGCCTGCAAGGTGGAGAATACCCTTAAAATCATTTTCCGCCAGCTCGAGAACGGCTCTGCTTAAAGTGACGGAATCTACCGGCGACCTGATCTCTTCCTTAGGGAAAGGCACTTTCTTTCCCTGTTTCAGCTCATTTATAAGCCGCCAGAGAAAAGAATTCCCGGCATCCAGAAGCGGCAGTCCCGTAATTAAGGAAGGCCTGATAATAACCCAATTACGGCAGCCCTGCTGCACTATCTTTTCTCCTGCAACCTTGGTCCGGCCATAAAAATTGAGGGGTTCGGGAATATCTTCTTCAACATACCCTCCCTTTTGTCCATTGAAAATGCTGTCTGAAGAGAAATAGATCAGCCGCACATCACTCTCAACGCAGAGATCAACCAGGGTCCCGGTTACCCCCACATTAACACTTTCCGCAATTTCCCGGTGGACTTCACAATAGTCAATATCAGAAATAGCCGCAGTATGGATGATCACATCCGGTTTCACCCTGTGGAATAGATGGCGTAATTGAGCTGAATCCCTAAGGTCGAGGATGTGCCAGGTGAGATGCTCCCCGGTTATCGGCACCTCTCTCTGTTCAACTGCCTCGATAATATTCCTGCTGCGGTTCTGGCTGATTATGTTTCCGGCAACAAAGCCGCCGCCCCCTGTAAGCAATATTGTTCTATTCATCTTAACCCCCATAGCTTCTTATCAATCAAAGTGATCATCCGGCCAATACCCCTTCAAGTATCTCTGCCCAGTGCCGGTAAGCAGCCCGGTATTGAGCTGTAGCAGACTCATCCGGCTCAATTATCTGAACAGTGGATAATCCGGTAAAAGCTTCACTTAAAGAAGAATAGATTCCCGCACCTACTCCAGCCGCGCGTGCAGCTCCCTGCGAACCATCGGTTGAGAATAATTCCAAACGCGCTCCCGTGACAGTTGCAAATGCGGTTGAAAAGAGCGGGCTCAGGAACATATTTGCCTGACCGGCACGTATTGTATGGATTTTTAGGCCAAGCTTCTTCATGATCTCCAGTCCGTAAGCAAGGGCAAAGACAATTCCCTCCTGACCGGCCCTGAGCAGATGACGACGGTCATGGCGGTTAAAGCGCAAACCATGGATTGAAGCGCCCGGATCCCTATTCCCCAGGGTTCTCTCAGCGCCATTGCCGAAAGGAAGTATTACCAGGCCATCGGAACCCACAGGGACCTGGGCGGCCAGTTCATTCATCCGGTTATAGTCAATGCTATGCCTGCCGGTAAACAAGTTCTGCTTTATCCAGCTGTTCAGAATACCGCTGCCGTTAACACATAGCAGAATTCCATAGCGGGACTGCTTTGAATCATGGTTGACGTGAACAAAAGTATTTACCCTTGAGTGGGGATCGTAATTAGCCTGATCCACTACGCCATATATTACCCCTGAGGTTCCCGCCGTAGCCGCCACCTCTCCCGGATCAAGCACCTTCAGAGAGAAGGCATTATTGGGTTGATCACCGGCCCGGTAACTTACCTGTGTACCCCCGGGCAGCCCCAGCTCGGCTGCCGCTTCTAAAGTTACCTCTCCCTGATAGCCGAAGGTGTCAACACTATCGGGAAAGAGCTCAGGGTCGATGCCGTAGTAATCCAGCAGCGCCTGATCCCGGCTTCCTTTGGTAAAATTCCATAGGATAGCTTCAGAGATTCCCGATGCGGTGGTCAGGATTTTACCGGTCAACCTGGCAGCAATGTAGTCACCGGGAAGCATGGCCCGGTGGATCTTGCCATAGATATCAGGCTCATTGTCCATTACCCACTTGAGTTTGCTGGCCGTAAAATTCCCGGGTGAGTTGAGAAAATGTTTGAGAAAGCTTTCTTGGCCAAGCCTGAGGAAAGCGGTTTCGCCGATCTCCACAGCCCTGCTGTCACACCAGATAATGGCCGGTCGCAGCACCCTGAATTTATCGTCCACCACCACCAGGCCGTGCATCTGGTAGGAAATACCGATTGCCTTAATCTTATGAAACCTATTTCCAACTGCCTGCTGCAGTTTTGACGTGGCATGAACAAGGTGGCGCCACCATAGATCAGGATGCTGTTCAGCCCACCCCTTATGTGGTGCGGATATCTCCATTTCAGTGTCAGGCGACCCGGCTGCGGCAACAACAGCGCCGCTTGCCGCTTCAATCAGTGTTACCTTGATCGATGATGAGCCAATATCATAGCCAAGAAGCAGACCATTTTCTTTCATACGGTAAAACCCTCTTTTTTATATAACGGCAGCAGACAGTCACCGCCGCTGCCGTTATTTAATGTAACTAAAGGCCGGAGCCTACTCTATTGCAGCGACCTCATCCCACCCCTTAGCGATTGCCTCTGCAGCAGCGCCCAAAGCTTCAGCTCATTAAATCGCAGCTAGACGCACAGAGTTAATGCGCATTCGTTTTTGTCTTTTTTGCACGAATAAAACTCTCCTTTCCCATTTACAGTTTGTTACTATAACAGCGGCAAATGACTTTGTCAAGAGACTATTTAAAGAGTTTTTTATAAGTTAAGCCGGCTTATCAGCCTGCAGGCCGGTAAATAGAGATTCTCGCAGCCCCTGCTTTCCTGGTAGATTCCACTGTATCTGGAAATATAAGAGAACTATTGAGTTGGCCTTCTGCCTTAAGAACTTCGCCAATCCACATGGGTTACAGGTAATCGGTTCAATTCATCTCTATAAAATCGCCACTTTGGCATATACCCGGTTATTAACGCAATGAATCTGTCGTTATGGTTTCTTTCCAACAGGTGAACCATTTCATGCACCAGGATATATTCCAGACATTCTGCAGGCTTCTTAGCCAATTCTAAATTCAGCCAAATACGTTTAGCCTGCCGGTTGCAAGTCCCCCATTTCTTTTTCAGCTCCGATTTTTGAAAGTCATTCAACCCTCTGGTTTTGGAGTCAAACCAGCCATCGATGCGATCAGGCGAGGAAATCTTCTGATCAATGTCACGCGCTTCATATACCAGATCCAATATAACTTTATCCTCAACCCCTTCGTTGAACTTGTAGGTATGGATATACTTACCGAATACCTCGAGGCTGGTCTGTTTGTCTTTTTTAAGCAGGGGTGTTCCGGTAAACCCGATAAAAACGGCGCCGGGCAGCATGGCCTTCATGGTACGGTTCAGCCTGCCGCTCTGGGTACGGTGACATTCATCTACAAACAAAAAGAGCTCCCCCGCAGCCTGAACGGGCCGGCTCTCCAGCTCTTTGATGAACTCCTCAAAGTTATCAACATTCTTTTTACCGAACTTATGCACCAGGGAACAGAGCAGCCTCGGTTTTGCCTCTGCCAGCTGTGCCATTAAATCCCTGCCGCTGGTGGTGCGCTTGATCGGTTCCCCTACATCGTTAAAAACCCGCTCGATCTGCTTATCCAGTTCGTCACGGTCAGTAATAATGGCAACGCGGGCATTGGGATTGTTCTCCAATATCCACCTGGCCAGAAGCACCATTATAATACTCTTGCCGCTCCCCTGGGTGTGCCAGATAATGCCGCCTTCACGCCTGCGCACATGTTCCTGTGCGGCTTTGATGGCAAAATACTGATGAGCGCGGGGCAGTTTTTTAAAGCCCCCGTCAAAGAGTACAAAATCGTAGATAATTTCGAGAAACCTCTGCTTGCTGCAGATCTTGACCAGGTATTTGTCCAGCTGCAGCAGGCTGTCATCCTGTTCGTCCTCTTTCCATTTTAGAAAAAACTTTTCGTTCGTTTTGATAGGTCCGTACCGCAGACCCTCGGTATCATTCCCCGCAAAGACAAATTGAACAGTTGAGAAAAAAGACTCAATGAACTCTTTCCGCTGATTGACGATGCTTTGCCTTATGCCGTCGCCAATGGAAACTATGCTCCGTTTTAGTTCCAGTACGCCCAGTGCAATGCCGTTTACATAAAGCACAATATCGGGCCGTTTCTCATGGTTGCCCAATATGGTTACCTCTTCGGCAATGGCAAAATCATTTTTTTCCGGGTTTTGCCAATCGATCAATTGGACAGGCTCAAAGTTCTCGCCCGCCTCCGCTTTTATCTGCACGCCATAGCGGAGCAGTTTGTAGACGTTTTTATTGTTGGTGTAGAGGCTTTCGTTGTAGTTGTTGGCGGCAACCCCCAGCTCGTAAAGGGCTTTAGTAATGAGGGTTCGGCTGTAGCCATTTTTTGTAAGATAAGAGGTTAAGAGCGCTTCCTCGATGTTTCTGTTGTTCAGGCGCTCTTCCCGGTTGCCGAGATAGGTATAATCTAATTTTTCTTTGAACAGCTTTACCACGCGGTTTTGGGTTATTCGCTCAATATCACCAACATTTCCCATGGGCTACTCCTCTATTATTTTCCAATAACCGCCCTTAGCAGGGCCTACACGGGTAATTTTACCATCCGCTTTAAGTTTTGATATCTGTTTTTTTACTCCACGTTCTGTAATTCCGATTTGTTCCGCAATTTCTGGAATAGTTATATTTTTATCCGCTTGCATGCACAGTACTATTTTCAGTGAACTTTTTGGTGAACTTTTTGGTGAACTTTTCTGGCGGGTTTCCGGTGTGGCCTTAGCCTGCGAATCGGGAATGATTCCCTTAAACAACAGCATAAGACCGGATGGCTCATAATCAAAAATTGGGGGAGGAACGCCATACTGTTTACATTCATTATGCATTTTTTCTATCCCGCGTCCCCAGGCTTCAATATAACCGGCCCGGAAAAAAGCGTTGGCAATCAATGGATTAAAAGGTTGAGATGAATGTTTTTCCAGCAATCGCTCAACTGTCCAGTTTTCGGGAAGACGTCCATTGTTCCAAAAATAGATTTTGTCTTCATAAACACTGATTTGAATAGGAACACCGCTACTGTAATCTTTGTGGATGATAGCATTGAGCAGGGCTTCCCGCAATGCCGGTGCGGGGAAAATATACCGCTCTACCCGTTGAAGGCCTTCATAACTGATATAGGCTTTCATGTATTTCGTCAGCAGCAAGTCGATGGTCTTATCCATTTGCTGAAACAGGTTGCCGTGAATCTCATCCTGATAGATCAGATCAGAATCTGTTTTGAAAAATCCTATTTTCATATAGGCTCCCGTAACGTACTGCTCAGGATCTTCATGGAACAAAAGTGCCGCGGCCCTTTTCAGGTAGGACCCTTCAACAAGATGCAGCTTTCTTAACAGTGAGTTTTTGTTTTCCTGCGATACCGCATCTTCCAGACGTTTGCTTTTGACAGCTTTTTCTGCGAAAAATATAAACGCCTTTTCTTC
Source organism: Spirochaetales bacterium (assembly GCA_030604195.1). Lineage (GTDB taxonomy): Bacteria > Spirochaetota > Spirochaetia > SZUA-6 > DRHE01 > DRHE01. The sequence continues at coordinate 7,932 of JAUVWI010000080.1, read as the reverse complement.
AAGAGATTCGGATATTAAATTCGGCACCGGAACACCGTCCCAATGCAGACCATATTTTTTCAGAAGAAAGGCGTCCAGGGCTGCACCTTTAAGTTCCTGTTTGGTGCTTCCACTGCGAGGTTGGAAAGGCGGTCAACCATCTCCTTGCCGCTGCCGAGCCTGGTGACATCGTTGAAATCCGGCATACCGGACAATTTATTGGCGTCTGCAATCGGCCCGAGGATCTTTTTATTAATATCATCACCAATGGCGGGCCTGCCCTTAAGCGCTGCCATGTCTTTGAAACTTGCGCCTTCAGGTATGGTAATAGGGGCATAGGGCACACCGGCGTATTTGTCGCTTATGTATTTTACAAACAACATGACCAGCACATAGTCTTTGTACTGGCTGGCGTCCATGCCGCCCCTGAGCTCATCGCAGCTCGACCAGAGGGAGCTGTATAATTCTGATTTCTTTAATGCCATTACGACCTTCCGGTAAAAATATTCATCGTGATCTGTTACAACAAAAACTTATGCACAAGGGTGAATTTTTTGGCAATCTATAATTGCATCACTCTTATTGTCTAACGCCAAAATCATTCCTGATTATAACCCATCGCAGCCAAAGGCCGCAACAAAATTGGACTCATGGGGAAGGCAGCGTGGCTTTACCACAAGCCTAAACAGATCAAGATGAACGCAATAAATCTAGTTGACAAAAAAAACTAAATAATCTAAGTTTTTAGAAAAATAACATCACATTTGCGAGTTATGTTACAGGCGCCAAAGGCCATCCAGACTCAACCGGGTGGTCTTTTTTTATTCTATTAAATAAGGCAAAGGAGAGCAACTATGGCGCTTAGATTGGGAATCCTCCTGGTTTACCTGCTGATAACCTTGATCATCGGCCTGGTGTTTCGGAAAAAAGCCATGACAAACAGGGTGGAATTCTTCCTGGCCGGCAGGAAGCTCTCCAAAATCCCCCTCTTTTTTACCCTGGCAGCAACCAATTTCAGCGCCTTCACCATCTTCGGCCTGTCCGGAGCCGGGTACCGCATAGGTTATGCTTTCTATCCGGTTATGGGTTTTGGCACCGGCTTCATGGCGCTCAGCTTTTATCTTATTGGCAGCAAAATACTTATACTTTCGAAAAAGCGAAATTACATTACCCCTTCCGATTACATTGCGGATCGTTACAACTCCCCATTATTGAAAAAACTCTTTTCCTTGATTATGCTCCTCTTCACCCTTCCCTATATTGCAATACAGACGGTTGCCAGCGGAAAATCACTGCAATCTCTTATCGGCCTGCCATACCTGGCGGGCGCCATGCTTATTTCCGGTTTCATTATTCTCTATGTTGTCCTGGGAGGTATGCGTTCAATTGTCTGGACGGATCTGATCCAGGGTTTGATGCTGGTGCTTTTTACCCTGGCTGCATTCCTGATAATCTCCGGAAAGATCGGCGGCTTTACAGCAGTTCACCGGCAGATAAGCAGCCACTATCCCGCCCTTTTATCCCGGCCCGGCCTGGATGGTTCTATGACTATCGGGGTCTGGGCAAGCTACCTTGTTCTCTGGTTCTTTGCCGACCCCATGTTCCCGCAACTCTTTCAACGCTTTATGGCAGCCAGGGACCAGAAGGCCCTGGATGCTTCCATAGTTTTTTACCCGATCATAACCACCTTTCTCTTCTTCCTTACCGTATCAATCGGTGTAATGGGGCGGCTCGTTTTTCCCGATTTACCGCTCTCTCAATCAGATACCATCTTCCCACTTTTACTCCAGAGATATACAGGGGTATTCTTAAGCACCCTGCTGCTCACGGGCAGCATTGCCGCCCTGATGTCTACCATGGACTCACAGCTGCTTACCCTGACTTCCATAGTAACAGTGGATTTTATGAAATCAAAAAAACCGGGCGTTTTTTGGGAGAGGCTCACCATTGTGGTTATTGGGATTTTGGGTTTTCTACTGGCCGTCAGACCGCCTGAAACCATACTCGGTTTTATCAACAAAACCACTTTCAATGGTTTAAGTGTCCTGGCCCCAACGGTGATCGGGGGTCTATACTGGAAAGGCGCAAACAGGTATGGAGCAATTGCCAGTATTATCACCGGGCAAGCCCTGGTGGTTTGCTTCTATTACGGCTGGCTCCGGGTAACCGGCATGCTGCCCGTAATCCCAATTCTATTAGCTGCTATTGTTGTTTTTATTGTTGTCAGTCTATTGACCCATCCCGGCGGGGAGAACCTGGAAATTGTATTTCCCATTGATCCACGCTTCCTTAAGTGGGCGCCTGTTTTTCTTGTCTTTTTCCTTCTCGGCATCGACTTCTGGGCCTGGAACAGAACCCCCCTTCTTATTGCCGGTCTGCCCCTGTGGGTCTGGTACTACATTGCTCTTGGGATCCTTTTATCCCTGGCCTTCAGGTTTTTTCTTTCCGGATTCTCCCTTAAAAAACCAGGGAAAACCGAAGAAAGGCTTCCCGGGAGATTATGACCGGCCTGCAGATCGGTGAATAGAGGCTCATAGCGCCCCTGCTTTCCTGGTAGATTCCACTGCATCCGGAAATATAGTAGTATCAATCCTATGGATAAATTCATTAAAGCTCTCGAAGGGGCTCGATACTGCGTAGTATTTACCGGCGCCGGGGTTTCCACCCTATCGGGCATACAGGATTTCAGAGGAGAAAAGGGGCTCTATAGAAAGGTTGATGCTGATAAAATATTTGATCTTAATTACTTCCACCAGGACCCGTCATACTATTACCGGAATTCTAAAGACTTCATCTATGATCTGGAAGAAAAGGAACCCAATATAATACACCAGGAGATAGCCCGGCTGGAAAAAAAGGGTATTGTTAAAGCAGTTATTACCCAGAATATAGACCTGCTCCACCAGAAAGCAGGATCCGCAAAAGTGATCGAGGTTCACGGTTCGCCTGAGGTACACAAATGTCTCAAATGCGGCCGGAATTTCACCTTCCGGGAGATAAGCCTGATTGTCCAGCGCGATGAGCTGCCCGCCTGTGACTCCTGCGGCGGCATGATCAAGCCCGAGATAACCTTTTTCGGCGAGATGCTCCCTGCCGGTGCCCTGGAACAAGCAATGGCCGAATCTTCCCGGGCCGACCTGATGGTGGTGCTCGGCTCCTCCCTTGTTGTACAGCCCGCCGCCTCCTTTCCCCTTTACACCCTGGAGAATGGCGGGCAAATGATCATTGTGAATAACATGGCCACCCCACTGGACAGCAGGGCTTTCCTGCGCTACCAGGATCTCTACACTCTCTTTGCCCATACTAAAGAGCACATCTGAATTACATAAAATTACCTGGATTACCTTGATGGGCAGCGAATCCGGGGCGTTGTCTTGCCTTTTATTTAAAATATTGAATCGATATCACGATAACCACTTAGAATTCTAACAATTTGAACAATCTTGCTCTTTATTCGGTAGAAAATCAGATATTTTTTGATAGGCAGACAACGGATTCCAGGTAATAGCTCATCCCGGCTTCTTCCGATTTCCGGATTCCCTTTGATAAGGAGGCATTTTTCATAGATAGCATCAATTAGCTTATCGGCTGCATAGGGATTATCGAGGCCGACATGCTGCCATATCTCTTCAAGATCGGCCACTGCTTGACCAGAGATAATGATCTTTTCAATTTCCACCTGTTACTCTTCCGCGCGCCTTCTTCTTAATTGATTTCAGGAGTTCACCATCAAAGTTCCGGCTTTCACCATTATCCAAATGAGTGACACCAATGAGCAAATCTTCCCGCAATTCAGCAATCATCGCCTGTCTATGCTCTTCTCTCAACATCAATAATCTAAGACTATCCCGGATCAACTCACTTGAGGATTTATATAATCCGCTTGCTACCTTATCGTTAATCCATTTATCCAATTTCGGAGTTAATGAAACATTCATTTATTGTTCCTCCTATCTTTCCAGTTTTAAAGTAAAATATATAACAATGTTTGTCAATGTTTGTTACTCCGCTTTCTCTTCACACCACCTCTTTCAATACGGCTGAATTTGGTTCAGGTGTTGCTCCGGCACAGCCTGCTATCCAGGCGCCGTATCTATTCGCCGCTTCACTGACCCTGGTTAAGGGACTTTTCTTGAGCAGGTGATGGGCTAGTACTGCTGTAAATCCATCTCCCGCACCCACCGTATCCCTGACTTCAACCTTTAATCCCGGATGTACCACCACTTGATCTCCGCCTAACATCATGCTCCCCCCTGCTCCCCGGGTAAGGCAGACCAGGTCCAGCCCGAATGCTTTCAGCAGCAGCCGGCAGTCATCCTGTTCATCCTCCATGCTCTTTAAACCCAAAAGATCCAGCACTATGGGCAGTTCCTGGTTGTTGAGCTTTACCACGGAGCAAAGCTCCAGTGATTCTGAGAGAATTGAGCTGCTGTAGTAAGACTGGCGCAGGTTGACATCAAAGATGCGCAGAGTATAGTCAGCCATGGAGCGTATAAAACGCCTTATGGTCTCCCTTGATTCCGGCGCACGCTGGGCCAGAGAACCGAAACAGAGACCATCGCTTTCAGCGGCTAACTGCTCCAATTCTTTAGTCCAGGCAATGTGATCCCAGGCCGCGCCCACAGGGCATATTGAAAAGCGGGGCTCTCCGCTTGAGGTGACCGAAACCCTGACCGTCCCGGTCGCTGCTTTCCGGTTTACCTGTATATAATCGCTTGCTACTCCCAGCTCCTGCAGGGTGTCAAGTATTTCCCGGCCCAGCTTATCACTGCCCACAGAGCTTACCGCCAGCCCCTGGTTGCCCAGAACATTCATGTGGTAGGCAAAATTGGCAGGCGCTCCCCCCAGCAGCTTACCTTCAGGAAAGAGATCCCAGAGGATCTCACCCAAACCCACTGCTTTGAATATCTTTTGCGTACTCATGTGCTATACCTTAATAGCTTCAATAGATTTTTTCCAGATAGCTGCATCTTTATTCTTGACAAAAAGGCGTACAATACCCCCTAAATGAGTAGCGAGGTAAAAATGGCTGAACAGAAAAAACAGGCTAATATATGTGTGGTAGGCAGCTCCAATATGGACCTGATTTCAAGGATCCCCAGACTGCCCAAAATAGGCGAAACCCTGGTGGGCCGCTCCTTTCAAATGGGCTGCGGGGGCAAGGGGGCCAACCAGGCGGTAATGGCCGCCAGGCTGGGCGCCAGGGTAACCATGGTTACCAAACTGGGGTGCGATCCACTTGGCCGTATTACCTATGATAATTTCCGGGAACTGGGAATGGATACCTCCTATGTATTCTTCGATCAAGAACTTTTCTCCGGGGTGGCGCCCATTATGGTTGATGATGAGGGCCGGAATATAATCGTGATTGTGCCGGGGGCAAATGACAACCTGCTGCCCGCCGATATCAGGCGTGCTGACAGGGCCATTCGCTCAGCCGATATCCTGATCTGCCAGATGGAGGTTCCATTGGAAACCAGCATTGAGGCAATGCGCATGGCCAGAGCTGCAGGAGTGCGCACCATTTTCAACCCGGCGCCTGCCCGGACCCTGCCCCAGGAGATCATCGAGCTGAGTGATATCATAGCCCCGAATGAAACAGAGACCGAGATTTTAACAGGTATAGCCGTTAAATCCCCGGGGGATGCAGAAGCGGCAGCCTGTAAATTAAGGGATATGGGCGCTGCTGTGGTAATTATAACCATGGGAGAGCTGGGTGTCCTGCTGCTGAATAAAGAGGGCTCCTCCGCCCATATTCCCGCCCGGAAAACCAGAGCAGTGGATACCACAGGTGCGGGTGATGCTTTTATCGGCACCCTGGCCTATTTCTTGGCCCTGGACAAACCGCTGCAGGAAGCAATAAAGAGGGCTAATTCCGTAGCCGCGGTATCGGTGGGCAGAATGGGCACCCAGACATCCTTTCCCGCCAGAGCTGAGATTGAAGAATTGATTAACGGCCCCATCTGAGCAAAAGCAGCCCAATTATCTCTTCAGGATCAAGGTTGAGGTATATTTTTTTGCTTTCCTTAAGACCCTATTTTACCAGTTTGGATGAATATTTCCCTAATTTCCTGGATTTTTTTTCATACTACTGTGAGAAAACCGGCTGTTCCTTCCGAACAGCCGGCTGTTTTCTTAATCCAATAACCGTCATCCTACAGAAGAGTGCGCAGCTCAGCATCAATCGGTACGATCACCTGGGCGGCAGACTCTACCGCGGTTGTTTCCGTATCGATGATGCGGCCGAAGATAACCACCGAGCTGCTCATAAGAATCACTGTGCCGGTGAGGATATAGTCCGCAGAGAGGACACGCCCCACCTTGATTGCCTCGGTAGTCTCCATCAGGTCAGAGAGGGAGAGCTGCTGTTCCGCCAAAACGGTTTCGATCATACGCCGTTCAATGACTGTAAAGTGATTCCCAAAAGATGATTGGGCCATCTCATCGAGCAGATCGGTAATCCCAGCTTTACGTCCGTCACTCACAGCAAAACCGGAGACAGCGATGTTACCAACCACACGACACTGCAGATCGAGGATCATCTCACTGAAAAGGGCTGCAATACGCTCCACCAGATCCCGCTTCCGCGTTACCGGATCGATCTCTCTGTCCTGCCGGATTGCCTCCAGCGAGACTTCATCAATCTCAAGCTCTCCGCCAAAAATCTTGATGTAATTATCTAACAGAGCAAGCTCCTCATCAAAACCCTCAAAGTCGAGCCTTTCCCGTGTGTTCAAGATCTCTTTCTTAATAGTGTTGGTCTTGCCGAGCAGGAACTGCATAAGATCGCGGCGTTCCTGCGCCTGCAAATCCTTCCCACCGTAGTACTTCTGACCGATTTCTTTGAGTCCTTCCGAAAGGCGCAGCATGGTACCGGCCCGGAGAACGATGGCATTAGAGATGCCGTCCACCGGGTTTTCCAGGGCAACGAGGTTTACCTGCACCTCGATTGGCTCTGTTTCGAAGCGCTTACCATGCGAATCGCTGTATGCAGTCCGGATATGGCAGATGCTAAATGGGCCCGTTACTTTTTTTGGCGGCACAGCCACTTTAAGAACAATGGTCTCGTAATCACCCACATGGACCGTGGGGAAGGGATAAATGATTTTTGAACCCGACTGCCGGTGTGCATAGGCCCAGGTATCGATAAGGCTAACCCCGCCGAGAAGTTCCACCTCTACAGAGACCTCCGTGGCAGTGGGCACGATCATCCGGCTGAGACCGCTGCCGAAGGTCTCCAGCATCCGCTTACGGTCGGAAATGAAACGGGAGCTGCCGCCGCCAGCTTCGGCCAGCCCGCGCATTAGCTTTAGATCGAAGCTGTGTCCCAGGCCGATAGTAGAAACATTGACCCCCAGTTTCCGGTACGATTGGGCCATATCGAAGATCCCGTTTGAGTTACCTACGCCGTCAGTAAGGAACAGGACCCGGTTGACATACTTTTTACGGAAATTGGCCATAACCTGTTTATAGCCCAGGCGCAGCCCGTCGGTCAGGTTTGTTCCTCCTCCCGGGGTAATTGACCGGACCACCTGCAGAAAATGTTCCCTGTTACCCCCCATCTGGGTCGAGGGGAAAATGACTCTGGCATCCGAATCGAACACCACCAGGGAGACAAAATCCTGGTCCCGTACCTGCTCGATGAAAATCTCAAATGATTCCTTGACCCAGGACATCTTGTCCGCACTACCCATGGAGCCGCTTTTGTCGATGACAAAGGCCAGGTTCAGCAGTGGCAGGTCTTTGAAAGGGAGCTCTTTGCCCTGCAGGCCGATAACGATGAGCTCCTCCTGCCCCGCCGAAGAGACCTGCCGGTGTCCCGTGTACCTGTAAATGGCAAGGGGAAATACCACCAGCCCGGAAAGTGGTTTCCCCTGTACAGGGGAAACCAAAAATACCAGTCGTTCGGAAAGCGGTTTTACCAGTCATGTGGAAAGTGAAAATACCAGTCAT
>JAUVWI010000096.1 GCA_030604195.1 Spirochaetales bacterium | reverse complement strand
GCGGGATTGGTTTTTGAGGATCTGCTGGTGAAAAAGCAGGGTCTGGGAACTATTGTAGCCAGGCCCAGGATGGTGGAGGATTTTTCCAGCCTGAAGAGCTTTACCGAAAAAATGGCGGCACAGGGAGCAGTTATAGCTACCGAAGTAATAGAGGTCAAGAGAATAGGCGCTTCAGATAGGATTGCACACCACCTGGCAATTGAGCCGGAAAGTGAAATTATCTATGTAAAACGGTTGCGTTTTGTGGATGAAGAGCCCATTGCTCTCTTCATTTCCCATATCAGGGGAGATATCGGTATAGACGAGGATGATGATTTTAAAAGGTCCATTTTTGATCTACTGGAAAACAAGTGTGGTATTTCAATTTCCGGGGGACAGAAGGTTATTGAAGCTACTTCCGCCAATAAAGAAGAGGCTGAGCTTTTAAAAATTGACGTTGATGAACCGGTGCTGTTAATCAGAAATACAACTTATGACACTGATAATAAGCCAATAGAGTATGCCGAGGGCGTCTATAGAAGTGACAGATACAAATATGTCCTGAAGCTGAAGAGATAAAGGGCAAGGGGGGCTAAGGTTATCTATCTGGGAATAGACATCGGAACCAGCAATATAAAGGCTGTCTTAAGCAGGGAAGAAAAATTAGCCATGTATAAAGCGGATTACCCTGCAGGCAGCAATACTATCTGCGAGCATGACCTTGTTGTTTTAGAGGGAGTCCTGGCTGATCTTATCAGCAGGATAATCAGGGAGAACAGTATTGCAAAGCATGATCTTAAGGGAATAAGTATCTGTGGTCATGGTCCGAGTGTTGTTTTTATCGATACAGCAGGAAAGCCTTTGAGTAAGATCATTACCTGGCAGGATAAAAGGGCGGAACAGGAAGCAGGATACCTGAGAGAAAATTACCGGGATTTCAGCAGGGACGGCACTTCCTACGAGGCCAAGATACTCTGGTTTTTCCGAAACCGGCCTGATCTTTTTAAAAAAGGTAACACTGTTCTCTATCCCAAGGATTACATTCTATTCAAACTTACCGGTAATAGAATAATCGACAGGTCCGCAGCCTCTACCACCCTTTTCTATAATGTTGACAGCAGCACCTGGGCGCCGGATCAACCGGACCTGCCCATTGATATTCTGCCGGAGGTGGTAAATTCCTGGGAGCAGGTCGGAGAAACCGGCGGTGCATTCAGCCGCCGTTGCAATCTATCAAGTGGAATACCGGTTTTCGCCGGTGGTATTGATGCCTATTGTGAGGCAGTTGGCGCCGGGGCTATAGAACCCGGGAATTTGGTGGATGGAACCGGGACTTCGACCTGTATCTCAATGTGCTGCAGCCAAAGAGCGGCTCTGGATATTCATGTTATTCCGGCGCGCTCTTTGAAGATTAAAATGATGTCGGCAAGCGGTCTGTCCGTGGATTGGATTTTGTCTCTATTTTCTGAATCCCTCGATTTTTTAGAGACCCTTGATCCTGATACTCCGGTAAAATTGATATTTCTACCCTACCTGGTCGGGGAACGAAGCCCCCATTGGGATGAGAAAGCCAGGGGTGCTTTTATCGGCTTAACAGTTAATACGGATCGAGTTGAATCCGTGAAAGCGGTTTTACAGGGAGTTGCTTTCGGTATTAAAGAGAATTTACTGCGCCTGGGGCAGGGAAGTGACAGAGAAGATGAGTCAGTAAGAGCTGTAGGCGGGGGAGCAAACAGCAGGGCCTGGCTCAAGCTCAAGGCCAATGTTACCGGAAAAATATATAAAAAGATGAAGATCACTGATTCAGCCGCCCTGGGAGCATTAATTCTGGCCGCCCTGGGCAATCGGGAAGGAGAGCCGGCTGAGCTGGTCAACGCCTGGGTAAAGGTGGAGGAGTGTTATTACCCCGGTAAAAAACCGCTCTACGATAATTTGTTCAGGATCTATTCCCGAAGCTATCCCAATTTGAAAGAGATCTTTGATGGGCTATACATCATAAACTAAAGGGGAAGAAAAATGCGAAGATTGAATAGAATATTTGCTGCTGATGGAAAAACCGTGATTATAGCCATGGATCACGGGCTTGCCCTGGATGTGCTGCCGGAGCTGGCCGATGTGGCCACAGTTTTAAGCGGTATAATTAAGGGCGGCGCCGATGCCGTATTAGTTTCTTACGGCATTGCCCAAAAATATGGAGAAATTCTAAAAAGTACCGGTCTGATTGTCAGGCTTGACGGCGGTAATTCCTCTCTCAGTAATAATCCCGGGGGCAACCTGCTCTATTCTGTGGAAGATGCTCTGCGCCTTGGCGCGGATGGGGTTGCCTGCATGGGTTTTCCCGGAGCAGATAACGAGGCTGAAACCCTGGGCAACCTGGCCCAAATTGCTGCGGAATGTAACTACTGGCAGGTGCCGTTAATGGCTGAAATGCTTCCCGGTGGATTCGCTCCTGAACCTCCGAATACGGTAGAGAATATAAAACTGGTTTCAAGAATTGGGGTGGAGCTGGGAGCACATATTATCAAGACTACCTTTGCCGGCAGCCGTGAGGAGTTCAGAGAAGTTGTGTCCGGCTGCTTTGCCCCTGTTGTCGTTCTGGGAGGGAACAAGACAAAGGACATCAAGGGATTATTCGAGACAATTGAACAGGCTGTAGCGGCCGGAGCTGCAGGGGTGGCTATTGGCAGAAATGTATGGAAAAGCAGGGAGCCGGAAAATATAACCAGGGCATTAGTTGAGCTGGTTCATAATCAGAAAAGTGCGGATCAGGCTCTATCTTTGATCGGATGAATCTTACACGCGAGGGGTTGTTAAAAATGGCGAGTATACCTGACAGGATGATGGCTGCGGTAATAGAAGATAAAAAGAGAGTGGAGCTTAGAGAGGTTAGCATACCCGAACCCGGACCCGGTGAACTCCTGATACGAATAGAGTATTGCCTGTTATGCACCTGGGAGCAACGCATATATACCGGTGAATCCTCCATGGAGCTGCCATTCATTGCCGGCCATGAAGCCTCCGGGGTAGTGGTTAAGGTGAGCGGAGCGAACCAGGCGAACGGAGTGAGTCCCGAGGTGCCTGTAAATTTTAAAGTTGGCGACAGGGTTGTCTTTAAAACCCTGGATCACTGTGGACACTGCTCATATTGTTACCGGGGCTATACCAATCAGTGCACAGGCGCGGCTAAAAAACGCAGCTATGACACCATCCCCGGCAGCGGGGGACTGGCCCAGTATATCGCCCTTGAGGCAGGCAGGGTCTTTCCGCTAAGCGGTGATATCAGCCTGGAGGAAGCCGCCTTTACCGAGCCCCTGGCCTGCTGTATTCACAGCGTAAAGCGGAGTGGTATTGAATTTGGCGATGACGTGGTAATCGTGGGCTGCGGTATTATGGGCCAGCTCCACAGCCTGTTGTGCAGGCTTAAGGGGGCGCGGGTAATAGTGATTGAGCCGCGGCAGGAGCTGGCAGCCAGGTTGGGAGCACACCTGGTAATTGATCCCGCCAGGGGTGAAATGATTGACCAGGTCTTTAAGTTGACAGGGGGTGATGGAGTGGATGTTGTTTTTAATACGGCTGCCAATCCTGATATTGCAAAAAAAAGCATGGCCCTGCTTAAGAAGATGGGGCGTATGATTTTTTACGGTTCTTTTCATCCCAATAAAAACATTGAAATTGATCCCAACCAGGTGCACTACTCGGAAATTGTTATTACCGGTTCTTCCGGTCCGGCAACCGGGGATTTCTACCAGGCATCTAGAATGCTCTCCCATAGATTGCTGCCGGTAAAGGATTTTATATATAAGATATTTGACCTTAGCGATATTAATGAAGCTTTTGAAGCTGCTCTTTCACCGCAGAGTTACAGAGTGGCAGTCAGGCTTTAGCTGATAAATATCTATTGAAAGGAGGCAAACTGCAGGATTTTTTAGGATTTTTTAAGGATTTAGGAATCTAATATTAAACGCAAAGGAGTGTAAAATGAAAAAGAGATGTATTTTCTTAGTGATGATCTTGATCCTGGTTTTTTCTTCTCCCCTTTTTGCCGGTGGGCAGAAGGAAGCAGCACCAGTGTAAGAGGAAAAAGCCCCGGCAGAGGTGAAACCCTATGCCGACAAGGTGCTGCGCCTGGCCAGTATGGCGGATCAGTATGCCGGTTATTTAAAGGAGCTGGGCAAGAAATGGGAAGAGGTGAGCGGCGCCAAAGTTGAGGTGGACATTTTGGGCTATGTTGAGCTCTATCAGAAACTGACCCAGGATTATGCCACCCATACCAAACAGTATGCCCTGGCAACAGTGGATATTGTCTGGAGCGGCGAGTTTGCCGTGAAAGGCTGAACTGTAGATCTGAATCCTCTTATTAAAAGGGATGAGAAGGAAATAAACACCGCTGATATTCTACCGGTTATGTGGACCATGGGGGAGTGGGGTGATAAAAAAGCCGCTTTTCCTCTCTCCGGATATGCCAACAACCTTATCTACCGCAAAGACCTCTTCGAAGATCCGGAGGAAAAGAAGGCCTTTAAGGCAAAGTACGGCTATGAGCTGAAGCCTCCGGTCACCATGGATGAAATGAGAGATATTGCCACCTTCTTTACCCGGCCCGATAATAATCTCTACGGTGTTGTAGCCAACGGGGCCAGAGGGCCGGCCGTTGCCCAGGATTGGATGGAGTATATGCGCGGCTTTGCCGGAGAAATTATTGATAAGAATGGCAATGTTACGGTAAACAGCCCGCAATGCCTGAAATCCTTAGAGTTCTTTGTAGACATTTTCGACAAGTGGGCGCCGCCGGGGGCCATAGGCTACTGGTGGGATGACAGAGAGACCTCTTATCGGACAGGACAGTCGGTTATGCAGTCGAGCTGGAGTATTGCCCGGGCCGGATATGAGGATACCTCTATTTCCCTGGTTGCAGGCAAGACTGCTTTAGCCGTTACTCCCATGGTTGTGGGGGAAGGCGCCCAATTTGGTGTAGGAGGCTGGGGTATCGGCATTAATGCAGATATTTCAAAAGAGGATCAGGAAGTGGCCTGGGCCTTTATCAAATGGGTTACCAGTCCGGCTGTTCAGAAAGACTGGCTGCTCCATGACGGCCAGCCCATCCGCCGCTCAACCTGTGTAGATCCGGAACTGAATAAGAAGATGCCGTGGCTGCCCGAAATGCTGAAAGTCTATGAGAATGGCAATGGGGATTACCGTCCCCGCTATCCGCAGGCCAATGAGATCCAGACCATACTGGGTTTGCGGGTTAACCAGGCCATTACCCATGAATTGACAGCAAAGCAGGCCCTGGATAAGGCTGCAGAAGAGATAAAGGCCTTATTCTAGAAGCAGAAAAAGCTTTTAAGATTTAAAAGGGATAGGCGGGTTGAATCCCGCCTATCCTTTACAAAGGGAAAAGAAGGGGTGGAAATGGTTGAAATCAGAAAAAGGTTTAATATGGGCAAAAAGGATTCGCTTATACTCTTTCTAATACCCATTACCATCTATATGATCGTCTTCTTTCTCTACCCGGTAATTTATGAAGTCTATATAAGTTTTTTTAAATACTCTTTAGGCGGTCCCAAAGAGTTTATCGGTTTCGGGAATTACGCCAAAATGCTGAAGGATGAAGAGTTCATCAATTCTCTAAGCACTACTGCTGTTTTTTTGATTGCCAGCGTGCTCAGTGAACTGGTCCTGGGTATGATGATAGCCCTGCTGCTCAATTATGAAAGCAGGATCATGAATGTCATTCGCACCGTTATCCTTATTCCCACGGTATTCACACCCCTGGTGGCCGGACTGGTATGGAAGGCTATGTACCATCCTGATCTTGGACCCATAACCTATTACTTGAGGCAAATGGGCATAAACATCGGCAGGGGACTCACCGTGGAAAGAGCTACCGCCCTCTTTTCCATTATTATTGTTGATATCTGGGAGTGGACGCCCCTGATGATAATAATCATTCTGGCCGGCTTGAAGAGCCTTCCCACTGAACCATATGAGGCGGGCAGGATTGACATCGCTTCAGACTGGCAGTTATTTCGTTTTATTACCCTGCCGTTGCTGCGTCCCACCCTTACTGTGGCCCTGTTGATCCGTACCCTGGATGCCATGAAAATATTCGATATTGTCTGGGCTATTACCAGGGGAGGGCCGGGCACAGCCACTACCGTAGCTAATCTGCGCATCTATGATGTAGGCATGCAGCACCTGCATATCGGTTATGCAGCCTCCCTTTCCAATGTGCTGCTGGTAATCGGAGTAATTATCGGAGTGTTTTTTATCAACACTCTCTACTCCAAAAAGTGGGGAGGTATCAGATGAGTTTTTTAGCGAAATATCGATTTAAGAACAGGCTGTTCTGGGCTTTAAGGATTATAGCTATTTTTGTAATTATCTGTTTCGTGATCCTCCCCATTTTCTGGGTAGCGGCCACTGCTTTGAAGCAGAAAATCGAGATGCTAAAACTGCCGCCGCAGTGGTTTTTTAAACCCACACTTACCAATTTTATCTATGTATTCAAGACCATGCCGGTAATACGCTGGACCATGAATTCAGCCCTGATCTCAGTCGGCACCCTGGTATTATCTCTGTTGCTCGGGGTACCGGCAGGTTACGCCTTTTCGCGGGTAAAATTCAGGGGCAAACATATTCTCCTGATGTTCATCCTGCTGACCAGGGCTCTGCCCCCGGTGGTTATTGTGCTTCCCTTTCGGGTTTTCATGCAGGCTTTAGGGTTTTTCGGCACCAGAACCGCGGTAATCCTGCTGGATACAGTCTACAATGCCGCTTTCACCGCCTGGTTGATGTCGGGAATATTTGAGAGCATTCCGGTGGACCTGGAAGAGGCTGCCATTATTGACGGCTGCCTGCCGATTGGAGCCTTTTTCAGGATCGCTTTGCCCTTGAGTATGCCGGGGCTGGTAACCTGTGCTCTCTTTGCCTTTATATTTTCCTGGAATGATTTTCTCTTTGCCCTTACCCTTACCTCGCCGCCGACTGCGACCCTGCCCCTGGGCATGTTGAGTACCTACGGTATGTTGAGCGTAGGCTGGACCTATATGGCGGCCATGGGCCTGGTGGCAATTATTCCGGTTATAATGCTTTCCCTGCTTTTGCAAAAATACTATGTCAGCGGGCTCACCTTTGGCGGGGTAAAGTGAAAGAAAGAATTATCTTTCGTAATGCGACAATTTTAGAGGGGCCCGATCTGAAGGTGCGCGAAGAAGCATACCTGGTTGTAGAGACCGATCAGATTATTGATATTGGCGTCACCCCTCTCTCTGAGGGGATGGATCTGGAGGGCGCTCTGGTAATACCGGCCTTTGTAAACGCTCATACCCATATTGGTGACGGTATAGCCAAGGAAGCGGGGGTAGGGCTCTCTACCGAGGAGGCGGTCGGCCCTCCTGACGGGCTTAAGTACCGCTACCTTAATGAATTATCTGCAGAGGGATTGCGCAGGAGCCTGGAGTCGGCCATAGAAGAGCTGTTGCGCAATGGTATTACCGCTTTCGGCGACTTCCGGGAGGGAGGCGCCCCGGGCGCTCTGGCCTTAAAAAGTATAATGGCAGAAAAGCCGCTTAAAACGGTAATATTCGGCGCAGCCATGGGTAACCCGGGGCAAGAGGGCTATTTATCTGAGCAGGAAGAGGTGGCCGGTGCAGCCCATGGTTTGGGAATTGGCGATGTAGCTCTTTTTTCTGAAACTGAGCTTGCTTCTCTAAAAGGTATGCTCGCTGCCAGGGGAAAGAAACTGGCTGTTCATGGCGCTGAGACAAAAGCAGCTCAGGAGCTTTGTGTAAAGACCTGGGGCAGCTCCGAAATAATAAGGATACTTGGATTTTCTCCCGGGCTTGTTTATACACCTGACCAATCCCTTTCCCGGAGATCTTGAGGCAATAGCAGAACAGAAGATACAGGTAGTCTGCTGTGCCAGGACCAACTGCATCCTGGCTGACGGCCTGCCGCCACTTGATAAGATGATAGAGCTGAAGATGCAGCTCGCTTTAGGTACGGATAACCTGATGTTCTCAAGCCCCGACATGTTCCGGGAAATGGACTGGTTTTCCCGCCTGGCCAGGGGCCAGAGCGGGCAGGCGGATATTATTTCTTCCAAAGAGGTGCTCTCCATTGCCACCCTGGGAGGCGCCCGGGCATTGGGACTGGATGATCAGCTGGGAAGCCTGGAAGCGGGCAAAGCGGCCAGTTTTATTGTGCTGAATACAAGATCTCTACCTTTGCGAAACTGCCGCAATCTCTATTCCGCTGTTGTGCATAGGGCTTCTCCGGCTGATATACTCCTGGTAGTCTCTTCGGGCAGGGAAGTCTTTCAGGCGCAGAGGCAGCCAGGCAACCAGGATTTTTTTTCTTGACAGCAGCATTACCATGCCATAAAATGAGCGAATTATAGAATTCAGGAGATCGGGAGTTCCGAACAATTCAGATATGGAAAAAAAGTTAATCAAGAATGGCTTGATAGTTACTAAGGATAAAGATAATTCCATCTTTAACAAGGGTGTCATATATATAGAAGATAATATTATCAAGCGGGTTTGCAGGGAAGGTGAGATCGATCTAAGCGCTTATCAAGGGGACTGCCGGGTAATTGATGCCCGCGGTTTTATAGTGCTGCCCGGTTTTATCAGTCTGCATAATCATCTCTACAGTGCAGTGGTGCGAAGTATACCATTCTCCGGTTTTGACAATGCTGATTTCTCCTTTATCTCCTGGATGGAGAGGTTCTGGTATCCCATGCTGGAGGACAGGGTGACCAGGGAGCAGATGTATATAGGCTCCCTGGCCAAATATGTTGGGCAACATCCGCAGCGGTATAACCACCACCACCGACACGGCAGAGGGTTCCTATGCCATACCGGGCGCTCTTAATAGTGTTTACCGGGCGGCTGATGAAGCCGGTATAAGGGCAATTCTTTCCTTTGAAACAACAGGCAGGATAAGCCCGGAAAACCAGGAGCTGGGTTTAAGAGAAAATATCGATTTTATCAATAAAATAAATCCCGGGAATGGACGGATAAAGGGCAGAATAGGCGTTCATACCACCTTTTCCTGCCCCACGGAGCTGCTGGTAGAAGTTCGGCAGGAAGCTGACCGTCTTGGCTGCGGAATAATGATGCATATGGCGGATGACCGCTGGCATTTGTATGACTCAACCCGGAAATATGGTAAACGCCCCACCCGTTATCTTGAAGATATTGGCTTTTTGGGCCCTGATTTGCTGCTTTTTCACTGCAGTTACTTAGATTCGATAAATGATCCGGACATATTCAAAGAATATGATGTTAAAATAGCCCACAATGCAGAATCAAATGCCATATTCGGTTTCTGGCCCAATATGGTTCCCTTTATGCAAAAGGGGGTGGTAGTGGGGCTGGGCACCGACGGCCAGACTCATTCCTTTTTCGAGATTATGAGGACCGCGCAGATAATCCACAGAATCAGATATGAAGACCCTGAACTGCTTCCCGATTCCCAGGTGCTTTCCATGGCAACCGTTCAGGGCGCCAGAGCCCTGTTAATGGAAGATGAGATTGGTTCACTTGAGCAAGGAAAAAAGGCTGATATCGTGTTGATAAAGGAACGCAGCGCTGTTCCCATCTTTGAGGCTAATGTAGAAAATTACCTGGTGGGCACCTGTGAACGGGGAGATGTTGATACGGTTATTATTGACGGAAAGCTGGTTCTGGAGAAGGGAGAGTTTACCGGGATCGATGAAGAAGCAGTTTATAAGGACTGCAAGGAAGAAGCGGTGAAACTCTGGCGGAATAATGACTGGCCCCTGCCTTAGAGCGGGCTTAAGTATAAAGTACAAAGGTATTTTTTTTCTTTCTGGTTGGGAAGGAAATGTTGCAAATAGAGATTAAAAACTTTTAAGGAGGTTTTGTATGAAAAGTGGAAAAATCTTAAAGGTGGTCGGGCTGATCACAATTGTGCTGCTGCTGATGTCCTTTACAGCCTGTCAGAAAAAGGAAGCGGCCGCGGAGCCTGAAAAGGCGCCGGAGAAAGAGTGGGTTATGGCCATGGTGACCAATCAATCCGGATTGGGAGATCAGGCTTTTAATGACGCTACCTGGGCCGGTTTTGAACTGGCCGAGAAGGAACTGGGTATAACCAAAAAGGTCTTAGAGTCCCGCGAGCAGGCCCAGTATGTACCAAATCTTAGCGCTCTTGCGGATCAGAAAGTTGATCTGGTAGTGGGTGTCGGTTTTATGATCAAGGATGCGGTAAATGAGGTGGCTGAGCTTTACCCGGATGTAAATTTCGGACTGGTGGACGGCACGGTAGATGCGCCCAATGTAGCCAGCCTGCTCTTTAAAGAGAACCAGGGCGCCTTCCTGATGGGTGCTATTGCCGCCAAAATGTCCAAAACCGGGATCGTAGGTTTCGTGGGGGGCATGTCCACCCCGATTACCAATAAGTTCGAGGCCGGTTATCGGGCGGGTGTAATGACTACCGATCCCAAGGCCAGGGTGCTGGTTTCCTATGCAGGCACCTTTGCCGACCCGGCCAAGGGCGAGGAAATGGCTATACCCCAGTATGATCAAGGTGCGGATGTTATTTTCCAGGTTGCCGGCGGCACCGGCATTGGAGTTATCAATGCAGCCAAGAAGAAGAATAAATATGTAATCGGAGTAGATAAAGATCAAAACTACCTGGCACCCGACCATGTTATCTCTTCAATGATCAAGCGTCTGGATATTGCCGTGTTTGAGGCTATAAAGATGGTTAAGAGCGGTAACTTCAAAGGCGGACAGTACCGTTATGGTATTGCCGAGGGTGGAATCGATATTGCGCCCACAACAAATAAGAATGTGCCCCAGGATATCATTGACTTTGTGAATAAATTGAAAGGCATGATCAAGGATGGCAAGATCAATCCTCCGGAGACTCTGGAGGAGTTAAAATCCTTTACACCGCCTGAGATCTAGTATTTCAGAACCATTGATTGCCGGCAGGCTGAATCGGGCAGCAGGTTAGCTCAAGAGCCTGCCGGTATCTTATCCCAAACTCGAGAGGATGGCTCATGGCCCCGATTGTGAAAATGGAAAATATTGTAAAAATATTCCCCGATGTGCGCGCCAATGACCATATTGATCTGGAAGTCGAGAAGGGAGAGATCCACTGCCTGTTGGGTGAAAACGGCGCCGGCAAATCCACTTTAATGAATATTCTCTACGGACTTCGCGACTATGATTCCGGGAGAATAGTGATTAAAGGGGAAGAGGTCGCTTTTAAAGGACCTGCCGACGCCATAGCCAGGGGCATCGGCATGGTGCACCAGCACTTCATGCTCATACCGGTATTTACGGTAACTGAGAACCTGGTTCTTGGCTCCGAGCCGACTAAGGGCCTGTCAATAGATATTAAAAAGGCGGAAAAAGAGATTGCAGATCTCTCGGAGAAGTATGGTCTGAACATTGATCCGCGGGCCTATGTGGGGGATATCTCTGTAGGCATGCAGCAGCGGGTCGAGATATTAAAGATCCTCTATAGAGGTGCGGACATCATGATCTTTGATGAACCAACAGCCATTCTGACCCCGCAGGAGGTCGAGGAGCTCTATAAGATCATGGAATTCCTGCGCTCAAAGGGCCATACCCTGATCTTTATCACCCATAAATTGAAAGAGGTAATGGATATTTCCGATCGTGTTACCGTGCTCAGAGATGGCAAGGTAGTTGATGTTGTTAAGACAGCCGCCACTTCTCCTGCTGAGCTGGCCAGGATGATGGTGGGCCGGGAAGTATTGCTGAGGGTTGAGAAAAATGAAATCAGGGCTGGAAAGACAATTCTGGAAGTGGAGAATATCTATGCCCGGAATCAGAGAAACCTCCCTGCTCTCCGCGGGTTGAGCCTGAAGGTTCGTGAGGGTGAGGTAGTTGGTATTGCCGGGGTTGACGGCAATGGGCAGAGTGAACTGGTGGAGGTTCTGACCGGGTTAAGGAAGATAGATAGCGGCAGAATAATTTTAGCCGGTCAGGATTTGACTAATAAAAGCCCCTTGAATTTCCTGCATAGTGGTGTGGCTCACATCCCTGAAGACCGCCGCCTGAGGGGTCTGATCCTGGATTTTCCCTTATATGAGAATTTTCTGCTGGGATACCAGGACAGCAAGCCCTTTGCCAGGGGAGCGATCCTCGATTTTGCAAGGGCCAGGGAATTTGCCAAAAAGCTGTTGGCTGAATTTGATATCAGAGCCTCAGGTGTGGAGGGCAGCGCCGCTCTTCTCTCAGGCGGGAATCAGCAGAAAGCAGTCCTGGCCAGAGAATTCAACCGTAATCCCAGGGTCCTTATTGCGGCTCAGCCTACCAGGGGACTCGATGTGGGCGCTATTGAGTTTGTTCAGAACAAGATCATGAAATTAAGAGACTCGGGCAAAGCGGTTCTGCTGGTTTCATTAGAACTCTCTGAGATTATGAACTTGAGTGATCGCATACTGGTAATCTATGAGGGAAGGATCCAGGGTGAGCTCAAGGCATCTGAAGCAAAGGAAGAGACCCTGGGTCTGATGATGGCTGGAGGAAGCCCTTGAAGCAGACAGAATTGCATTTGCGGATTTTAGAAAACAACATTCTTCTATCCTTTTTTAAGGCATTTGTTGCCATTTTTTGTGCCTTTATACTCGGTTTTATTATTCTGCTGATAACCGGTAATAATCCCTTTGAGGCATATGGCGCCCTTTTTCGCGGCGCTTTCGGTTCAAAACGAGGTTTCGGCGAGACCCTGCTCTCCACCACACCCCTCTTGTTCGGCGGCCTGGGTTTTGCCCTGGCCTACCGCTGCGGCTTATTCAATATCGGGATTGAGGGGCAGATTGCCGTGGGCGG
>JAUVWI010000145.1 GCA_030604195.1 Spirochaetales bacterium | reverse complement strand
TTGTAGCATATTAGACGCCTTTAGACAACTGCATATTGTTAACAAAAATAAAAAAAGACTCCCTATTTCATTACAGAGAAAAAAATTAATCTTTCAGGTTATTTAGTGGACTGCAGAATTAGGGTAAATTCGTGAGCTTGACTGCTGCTTATTTACCTGGTAAAATAATGATATATTGGCTTTAACCTGTAAATACAGGTTAAAGCAGCGTATCATTGAGATGCTTTTTTAAGAAAAACCAAGATCTTCCCATTGATCCGGACGGATGTTTTTACTCATCAGATAAACTTTTCGGTGGAATAGAACTCAAGATTACCCCTTTTCAGGTGATTACCATCCGTGCTGTTATGAGCTGATATTTGAAAGGGCAAAGGCGGAAAATATGAATAAGTTGAAATATGCTGTAATCGGCGCAGGCTGCGGGGGGCAGGCGATTGCCGGGTATCTTGCGTCAGAAAATTTTGATGTAACCCTCTATAACAGGTCAATAGGCAGGATTGCGCCTTTAATAAAAAGAAAGATGATCAGGCTGAAAGGTGCATTAAAGGGGAGGGGAGACTTGTCTTACGTTGGCACCGATCTGTGCATGGCCCTTGAGAACAGGGATATAATTATGGTTGTTACAACTGCAGACGGCCATAAAGAGATAGCAGGAAAGATGGCGCCTTGTTTGAAAAATGGACAGATGATTATTCTAAACCCGGGCCGGACTTTCGGGGCTCTGGAGGTTCATTGTGCGATCAGGGAGAAAGGCTTTTCAGGTAATATTATTGTTGCAGAGGCAAACACTTTAGTATATGCGACCAGGGTCCATACTTCGGGAACTGCCGTTATAAAGGGAGTAAAAAAAGAGGTTTCAATTGCGGCGCTCAGTGCTGACCATACCGGGTCTGTTATGTCGAAAATCCGATCTGCCTTTCCCCAGTTTACAGCTGCCCGCTCCATGTTGGAAACGAGTTTCGGGAATATAGGAGCCGTTTTTCATCCTGTTATAATTCTCTTTAATAGAGACAGGATCAGGAATGGTAAGGTATTTGACTTCTACATTGACGGGGTTACAAAGAAGATTGCAGCTGCAATCGAAAAGGTTGATAATGAGATGAGACAGGTTGCAAAGGCGCTGGGAGCAGTGCCCCTGTCGGTTACAGAGTGGCTGGCTTCAAGATACGCTCTCCGCGGCACAGATATCTACTCGATGATCAGGTCTAATCCGACTTATCAGGGAATAGAATCTCCGAAGAGCCTGGACCACAGGTATTTATGGGAAGATATACCTGCCGGTCTTGTGCCTGTCTCTTCATTCGGCAGGGCCCTTAATATCAAGACGGAAATGATTGATTATCTGATCGATCTGGGGAGCGAACTTCTCGGCAGGGATTTTAGGGGTCAGGGCAGGACAGTCGAAACACTCGGACTTTCAAAACAGGGTTTGCGAGAAGAGCTGGAAAATATTATTTTCTCCAGGAAAATAGAGGCTGCCTGAAAAAATGATCTTCTCCACAAACAGGGGAGACATAATTGGGCTGGCCAGGACTGAGCTGGATGCTCATACTCTGGGAATATCGGCTATTGAAGAGATTATTAATGAGTGTGGATTTAAAACAGTTGTAAGCGATACTCAGGTATCAAAGGCCTTTTCTGATCCTCAGGAATTCGGTAATTCTTCCTTAATAAGGCAATGGATCCGGAAGAACAGTATCACTGTTCTTGGATTCAGCTATCGTCTGAATTGTGATGATGCAGTTTTAATTTTTCAGAAACTCATGTATCAGCTTGAGGTTAATAAGTTTCTGGCTGAGAGCGGGGGACCTCTGAAGAAGGTCTGTTTCGCCGGACTGCCCGAAGCGGCAAATCGAATTGAAAAAAAATATGGCAGCCGGGTCTCTGTTTTTCAGGGCGATGAACCCCCCCTGGAGAGTCTATCGCTATTAGGAATTGATCCCGGGCTGGCGCCGGAAAGTATCACTGAGATTCATCCTTACGATTCTTTTCTGGAAGATTTTGGCAAAGATGTTATAAGAAAAGGAGATTTATCTTCGGTTCGTGCTGTTGACAGGCACACTTCGAGGAATTATGGCTTAAAGACCGAGAGATTAATTGACCGTATCCGCCATAGTAAAGAAAATAACCTGCCTCCTTTAATAAGGGCGCATGCCGGGCCATATCAGCAGAATCGGATGGAGGCTGTCAGGGAATTTACCGACTGGGCAAAGAGACTGGCCGCATCCGGTTATCTGGATATACTTTCTATTGGCACCTCCCAGCTTACCCAGGAGCGGTTTGGTGAAGAGTGGGGCGATATGCCAAACGGGGGCGGTGTGCCCATTAACTCTCCGGAAGAATACAGCATGATATACGCTGCATCGAGACCGATGCTGGTAAGAACATATTCCGGTACGAAAAATCAAAAGAAGCTGGCAAGAATCTATGAAGAGACATTAAATATATCATGGCATGCACTCTCCTTATGGTGGTTTTCGGAGATAGACGGGCGAGGTCCAAACCCGGTATCTGTTAACCTGAAAGAACATTTTGAGGCAATTCGCTATATTGCGTCTACAGGTAAACCCTATGAGGCCAGGGCAAACGCATTTAAGCCTGAAAAATGATTTTTTCAAGATAATCTGAGTCCCAACCCGACTTCAATCGTTTTCTTCTGATGCTTAACCTGGGTGTCTTATCCTTTTTCAGAAGATTCAAAGCA
>JAUVWI010000029.1 GCA_030604195.1 Spirochaetales bacterium | reverse complement strand
ATCATTGCGGGTTCCTCCTCTGATCAATCTGCTGGAGCTTTTCCCTGTGCCCCAGCTCTATCATACGTAGGAACCCAGTTTTGTCAGCCCCTCCAGGGACTAACCGGAAATACACCCGGATCGGAAATCACTATTCTTAAGCCTCTTTCAATTCTTTTAACGCCCAAAGGGCGGATTCGCGCAATACCGCTTTAGAGCTTCCCACAAATGGCTCTACATAGGGCAGCAGCCCGGGGTTGCGCCGGTTCCCTGCAGCTATCAGTCCATTGCGTATGAGAGCAACGGGGTCTACCCAGGACAGTCCCATTTGCGTGCCATTGAACATCTGACGGATCTCTTCCGGCCGGCAACTTAAAATGCTGCTTATGGCAATACTCGGCCCCAAAGCGCCCAATTCGGTTTCAGTTTCCAGGGAGAGTTCTCTATTAAAGGGGCATACCTCCTGGCAGCTCCTGCAGCCGTAGAGCCTGTATGACCAGGCTTTTTTTATCGGCAAAGTAAAATTATCCGCACGGGCTGCCAGATATTGCAGGCAGCGTTTTTGATCTATGACTCCGGGCTTTATAATTGCGCCGACCGGACATGCTGAAATACAAGCCAGGCAGTCTCCGCAGCCGCTCCCTGCTGGCTGCTTTGCCGCGCTATTGCAACTTCCGCTAATTTTCAGCGGCATAAACATTACAGCAATTATAAATTGAGAACCCAGCCCGGGTGATATGACCAAGCTGTTCTTTCCGTAAAAACCTAAACCGCTGGCTACAGCCAGGGGTTTCTCGAGCACTCTGGAATTACATAATATTCTGATATCCTGCCTGGTCAGACCGGTCTTTTCCCTGATCTTTACCGCGATCCGCTTAAGACGCTTTACCGCTTCTTTGTAATAATTTCTTCTGGCAAAGGGAGCAATCAAAGCATGGGGTTCCTGTGAGGTGGAGAGATCATCAGGCTCTTTCCGATAACTGGACAGGGCGCATACCAGGAAGAAGCCATTGTCATTCTTTAAAAGGTGTGCCCGCTGAAAGCCCTCTTTTACGGCCAGCTCCAGAACTTCGTGGCCGGCGATTATTTTTTTTCCTATAATTTGCTGCTTTTTAAGCACAACTGCCCCACTGCTGCCCCTCCCGCTTCTTAGCAATATATTATAAAGGGCGGCTTCCTTCAATTGACAATGAAAGTCTTTTGCCCTACCATTATTACATGGAATCTATGAACAACCCTGCAAACAGCGGCGAAAACAAGCCGGCTCCGGCAACTGATACTCAGTCCTTCTTTCAACGCCTGCTTTCAATCGTAAGCGGCGCAGACGATAAAGAGAAGGAAAAACAGAAGTTGCTCAAAGAGATTGCCAAAGGAGTAAAGAAGAGCAAGCCCAGGTATTATTCGCCAAAGAACGGTTCTGTAGATCCCAATCTGGCCCGCTTCTTTTTTGAGTGTTATAAAACCTTCGGACCTGCCCAGGCTATCCTCAGCCACGCCGATTCTTCGAAGACACTGAAGATTATAATTATTGAAACGGCATTTTCCCCGGAGCAGGAGGCGTTAAAGGAAAAGCTCTCTGAAGAGGCTATAAGAGCTAAAGCCGATCAAACTGACTTTAAAACGCTTCTGCAATCAATAAAAACTGATATTAAAGCCTTTTTCGCCAATTTTGACATCAACAGGATTAATCAGGTCAACAGCGACTACCAGAGCCTCTCTGTGCTTCTGGACCTGGTCAGTTTTGATTATTTCTTCCTGCTGAAGAAATTCGACTCCGCCCTGCCGGAAGCAGCTTTTTCATATAACCCCCGTTTTGAGACTATCAACGGCAGTTACATAATTGATGAGCTAAAAGATTTCCTGGAAATACTCCCTGCTGTTGATCATCAGGCAAAGTGGGACCCTATTCTCGATGTGTTAAGGATATACCGGGGTGTCGAAGTAATATCAAGGGAGAGCTTACGCAAACTGATGCAGCAAATGGGTCAGACCAAGAAATCAAAAACTTTTGAGAAAATAGCACAGCTTATTGAAGAGGATCCTTTCTTAAAGGTGAAGCCGCGCATATACAAAGAAAAAATTGTGGAGGCTTATCTATCCGGTTTAAAGATGCAGACAGAAATGCTATTGCAGAAGATCTCACGTGAAAGAAAAACCAGTAAGATTGACAGCCTGGCTAAAAAATTATTCGGCACCGCTTCGGTTTCCAGGTTATCCAATTACTCTGAAAAAGCCAATCTTCTCTTCTCCAAGAAGATGATAGGCGGATATATCTATATTACTCCATTAAACTATCTTAAGGCTTTCTTACTTGATTTCGTGAAAAAGGATGTCCGCCAGTTAACGGATATTCTGCTTGTTCCCGCCAGGTGGACAAATAATATACCCTCACAGCAGCTCTCAGAAGCCTTTCACCAGCTTCTGACCCTGTCAGATGAACTCATGAAGTTCGATACCCAATTGAGTGAGGATGAAGAAAACGGTAAAAAGATTAAGTCATTGATGTATAAATCGGAACGCGATAAAAATGCCACTGCCCTGCTCAGGAAAATAGTAAAAGAGATCAATGACCAGGCAAGAACGCTTATAATTAGCTCAGCTCAGCAGTGTATCACCCTTGGAAAAGTCTTGAAAATGATCATGGAGGATTATGGCAAACAGCACCCCGAGCTGATCATAAACTGGAGGGAACTTCAATCACGCTCTGATAAAAATATAAAAGAGATGATTCTGGCTGTTTACAAACAGATTTATTACTTTGTTCAGCTTATGCAGTTTTTCGTCAAATAGACTCACTATGCTATTTCCTTTAGAATTTTACACTTTCAGCGCAATAAATTATCAATCAGCGACCGAAGGAAGTCCTTTAGGGCGCCCGAATATATTATCTGCTGCTTATGCTTTTAGAACTTCGGTTGTGCCTCTGAGCTGCGGTGGGGAAGGTGCCGTCCATTTCATCCTGAACAGGGAAGATGTTCATTCCTCCCTCCCCCCGGCCACAGCAGCCCTGGATTATATCCGCCGGGAAAAACGTTTAACCGGAACAAAAGAAGCCTGCAGAGAGGGAGATTGCGGTGCCTGTACAATTCTGCTCGGAGAGCTGAAAGGGAATCAGGTAGAATACCATCCTGTCTGTTCCTGCCTGCTGCCGCTGGGAGATCTGGCAGGCAAACACCTGATCACTATCGAAGGCTTGAATCCTGAAGAAAATGAAAAGGGCATGGGGTTAAACCCCATTCAGAAGGCACTGACCGACAAGGGCGCTATTCAATGCGGTTTTTGTACACCGGGATTTGTAATGGCAATTACCGGTTACTTGCTCAACCATCCGCAACTTGATTACCGGGAAGCTGTAAATAGTGTAGATGGGAATATCTGCCGCTGCACCGGTTACATCTCCATAAAACGCGCATTAGCCAGCTTAATAGAAGAATTTGCTCCTTCACTGAAAGGTCCCGGAGATCACCTGACAAAGCTGGTTAACCTTGGCCTGATACCGCGATATCTGCTAACCATGACCGACCGCCTGAGCCGTCTGGATAAAAATCATCAACGGGAAACTGCTGCCGGCAAAATAAAACCCGCCGTTGTTGTGGCCGGCGGCACTGATCTCCTGGTTCAGCAACCTGAGCATTTGATCAATAAAAACATAGAGTTTATCTCAGGCAACAGGGAAATGGCCGGTATCTTCCGGCAGCAAAATCGAATTTATATCGGTGCCGGGGTAACGGCCGGGGAATTAATGGAATCGGCCCTACTCCGGGAAATATTCCCCAGCATACCCGATTATCTTCAGCTGGTTTCCTCCACTCTTATACGCAACCGGGCCACTGTGGGTGGTAATATTCTGAACGCCTCGCCAATCGGTGATCTTTCCGTTATGCTGCTGGCCCTGGACGCCTCACTGACTCTCAAGCCCAACAGAGGAGAATCACGCAAGCTGTTGTTAAGAGATTTTTTCCTGGACTACAAGAAGGTTGCTTTGCACGAGAATGAACTGATCCAGCAGATTGATTTTGCTGTTTCCGGAGAAAATGAGTTACAGAGAGCTCCTGTTGTTGCTGCTGGTGGTGTTAAAGCAAGCGATAGCCACCAGCCTGCCGGTCAGGCGCTGGACGCCCGGCAACCGCTGCTATTTAATTTTGAGAAGGTAAGCCGGCGGCGCCATCTGGACATTGCCAGTGTTAATTCCGCAATCTCCGTTAAGAGTAATGGTCAGGTATTGAATGAGGTCCATCTCTCTGCCGGAGGTGTGGCTCCAGTTCCCCTTTATCTATCCAGGAGTTCAAAATTCCTCAAGGGAAAACGGCTCTCTGAAGAACTCCTGGCAGAGCTTCTTAATATCTGCGTTGAGGAGATATCACCCATTACCGATGTACGCGGAACAGCTCAATATAAGAGACTCCTGCTGGAGCAGCTGATCCTGGCTCATTTCCTGGTTCTTTTTCCGAACATTATCACTGAAGAGGTGATTGGCTCAATGCTATGATAGCTCAATGTCTTGTTATTATAGCAAGAAATTTTAAGTCCATTGCAGTCGAAGATGGCACATGCCAGCATGGTACTGCTATGGGAGGAAGACGAAATGAATGTTCAGGAACCCCGGCTGCACCTCCGTGGTGAATCCCGTTTTATAGACGACCAGCCCCTGCCGGAAAACCTGCTCTATGGAGCGGTATTCGTTTCACCCATTGCACACGGCCGCCTTAACGGACTAAACCTCAAGGAAGCGGAAAAGATCCCCGGTGTAGAAATAATAATTACCGAAGCATCCATTCCCGGCGAGAATCAGATCGGCAGTATCTTTCCTGATGAGCCCCTTCTGGCTGATCAAAACCTTCACTACCAGGGACAGGCTATTGCCCTGGTCATAGCGCGAAGCCCTGAGATTGCTTCAGCCGGAGTAAGGGCCATGCAGGCTGAGATAGAAGAGCTGGAACCTGTTTTTGATCCCCGCCGGGCGGCAGCCATGGATATGCTTATCTGCCCTCCCCGCACCTTCTCAAGCGGCGATGTTGAAAAAAGCTGGCAGAATTGCAGCCTGATCGTAGAAGGCAGAGTTGATTCAGGGGGCCAGGAGCACCTCTACCTGGAAACCCAGGGCGCCCTGGCCCTGCCAACCGATAATGGGGGCCTGAAGATAATTTCGGCAACCCAGAATCCCACCCTGGTTCAGCGGATGACTGCCAGAGTTACCGGGCTTTCCATGCACCGGATCGAGGTCGAGGTCCACCGCCTGGGCGGCGCGTTCGGCGGCAAAGAAGAACAAGCCACGGCCTGGGCGGTAATGGCCGGGCTGGCTGCCGTCACTTTAAAAAAACCGGTTAAGCTGGTGCTGCGCCGGGGTGAGGATATGCGCTGCACAGGGAAGCGCCATCCCTATTCTTCGGATTACCGGCTGGGATTGGATGCGCATGGCCGAATGCTGGCTTATGAGGTTACCTTTTACCAGAATGCCGGCGCAACGGCCGACCTTTCACCTGCCATCCTGGAACGTACTCTGTTTCACGCTGCAGGAAGCTATTTTATTCCCAATGTAAAGGCAACCGGTATAAGCTGCCGAACCAACCTGCCGTCCAACACGGCTTTCCGTGGTTTCGGAGCTCCCCAGGCCATGTTTGTCATGGAAGCTGCTATTTTCAAGGCCGCTGCAGCCATGGGAAAAGACCCCTCTGAAATCCAGAAGCTGAATCTTCTTAAAAACGGCGATTATTTTCACTTCGGTATGAAGGTGGAGCATTGCCAGGCTGAACCCTGTTGGCAGGAAACGGAAAAGAGATTCAATAGCGATAAAATTAAGCAGGAAATCCGGGCTTTCAATAGAGAGCACCGGCTTGTTAAAAAGGGAATGGCCTTCATGCCTGTATGTTTCGGTATTTCTTTTACCACCATTTTTCTCAATCAGGCAAATGGACTGGTGCATGTTTATACCGACGGCAGCGTCAGCATAAGCACCGGAGCGGTAGAAATGGGCCAGGGAGTTAACGTCAAAATTCTTCAGGTTGCCGCTGAAATCTTCTCAATTTCACCAGAGCGTATAAAAATTGAAAGCACTAATACAACCAGAGCTGCAAATACATCTCCCACTGCTGCCAGCACCGGGGCGGATCTCAATGGCAAAGCAACAGAATTGGCCTGTCGCATTATTTTAGAGCGCCTCCGCCGTACAGCAGCCGCTGAACAAGGCCATAATGACCCCGGCCGCATTACCATTGAGCAGGAACAGGTACTGGACACTGGCAAGAGAACCGACCTTGACTGGGAAAAGCTAATTACCATAGCTTACCTGAAAAGGGTGAGCCTCTCCGCCCAGGCCCACTATGCCACCCCGGACATACACTTTGACAAGAAAAAGGAAAAGGGGCGGCCCTTTGCCTACCTGGTTTACGGAACGGCCATAATTGAAGTAACCCTGGATTGTCTGCGCGGTATTTACCAGGTGGATTCGGTAAAGGTGGTTCACGACTTTGGCCGCAGTCTCAACCGTTTAATTGACCTCGGTCAGGCAGAGGGAGCTATTGTACAGGGAATCGGCTGGCTGACCCTGGAAGAACTTCTCTATTCTGATCAGGGCAGGCTTCTGACCGACAGCCTCACCAATTATAAGGTCCCGGATATCTATTTTACCCCGCGGGAGATAACCATTCATTTTCTGGAAAACCCGAATAATCCATTGGGTATATTTAACTCAAAAGCGGTGGGTGAGCCTCCCTTTATGTACGGCATCGCTGTTTACTGGGCACTGATAGAAGCCATGAGGGCATTTCGCCCGGACATGGAAATACCCTATGATTCACCACTTACACCGGAAAAGGTACTCTTGACTCTTTACAAATGATTTCTCGTTGTTCCCATTAAACGGGCAAATGGCCGCATACCGGGCACTTCAGCTCCCTTGCCACATTTATCTCCTGGAAGCGCAATGTATCGCCATCTATGAACAGTAGCCTATTTTTAAGCAGGGACCCGGTACCGCTTAAGTATTTGACAGCTTCCATAGCCTCTAAGGAGCCAAGAATCCCAACTGCAGCTCCCAGAACAGGAAAAATCCCGGCCTCAGATGGCGGGGTGACTTCAGATCGTGGTGCAGCCTCAGATGGCCCGGAAGCCGCGGGCGGTATTTCAGGAATAATGCAGGCCAGGCAGGGAGTCTCCGGTGGCTGGATAAAAGTGATCTGCCCGGACAACGCGTAAACACCGGCATGAACCAGGGGAATCCCGCTTTGCACTGCATATTCATTGAGCACATAGCGCCCGGCAAAGTTGTCCAAACAATCGATCATAATGCGCGCATTTCCCACCAGAGTGGAGATATTAGTCCTTTTTATCTCTTCCGCCAGAGTCACTACTTTCAGGTGGGGATTGATTGCCGTCAGGGTTCGCTCCGCGGAACTCACCTTGCTTTTGCCAACATCTGAGTCGCTGTACAGAATCTGCCGGTTTAGATTGGAGAGCTCAACATCTCCCTTATCACAAATCCGTAAAGTACCCACACCGGCTGCAGCCAGATATATGGCGGCCGAACTTCCCAGTCCGCCGGCCCCGGCAATAAAGACTATCGATTCTTTCAGCAGCAGTTGCGTCTCTTCACTCCATCCCGGTAAAATAACCTGCCGCTTATAGCGATCTATTTCAGCCGGTTCAAACGGGATTGCAGACTTACTTTTCATGAGCTCTCAACCTCCATTCACACGTTCAAATATTCTAGCGAATAGTATCTTGTTTATTAACAAAATTTTTGCGAAATTACAATCGGAATCCGCACATTCGAAGATCGTGATAGAGGTTAATAATGAAGATACTTTTCCTGGAGCCATTCTACGGCGGTTCTCATCGCGACTTCGCCGAAGGGTTAATCAGCCATTCCCGCCACCACTATAATTTACACACCCTGCCGCAGCGATTCTGGAAATGGCGGATGAGAGGAGCGGCTCTGTACTTTTCTCATAAAATAAAGGATCCGGGCAAATACGACCTCCTGCTTATTTCAGACCTGATGTCACTGTCAGACTTGAAGTCTCTCTGGGTGCAAACCTGCCCGCCTTCGGTGGTCTATTTTCATGAAAGCCAGCTTTCCTATCCTGAGTTGCTGCCCGGAGAATACCATGACTGCTCTCTCTATGATGATGAAGAGCAGCTCTACCGAAAACTAAAAAATTTGCTAACAGCAGGCATTCCCGATACCAGGGCCTTGAGTCGGAGCTTTGACCGCTATTTCGAAGAGATAGCCAAAAAATGAAAAGCACCAGGCAGAGGGATTGACCATGAAGACGGAAAGCACCTACTCTAAGGGCTTATATTTTACTATGTTTATAACCCTGATTTTCCTTATTCTCAGCACTGTTAAAATCACCGGAGAGCAGGTTGATTATCTGCAAATCCCGGCAGCCTTTGGCGTGCAGTCAACCTACAGCACCGGGGCTTTAACCCTTCAAGAACTGGCAGCAGAGGCCGGAGAGAAGAAAATAAAAGCCATCATTATGGGAGATCATCACCGGATTGCTTTTGCCTATGGTTTTCCGCCATTTCGCAATCTACTGCGCATCAAGCGGCAAAGACCCTCGGTAGTATCCCAGGGATTGGACACCTATCTAAAAGAAATCCACACTATAAACCGTGAGCAGCAGGAGGTGGTAATAATACCGGGACTGGAGCTTTTAACCCATTATTACTGGCAGGGAAACCCTTTTAACAAAACCTTAAGCCTGCACAATGTGAAGATGGATATGCATGTTATTGGCCTTCCCAGGGATGAGGATTACCGTTACCTGCCGGTAATAGGTGGTTCGCCTTCACTCAGGTATACGGCCAGGTTGCTGCCCCATAGCCTGCCCTGGCTGGCTATGGGGCTTATTGGATTATTTTTAGCTTTCAAGAATAAAAAGCACCCTATAATAACCATCTTCATATTGCTCTTTGCCCTCCTGGGTCTTATTAATTTCCATCCCTTTCAAAGCTCCCCTTATGATGCCTATCATGGAGATCCCGGACTTGCTCCATATCAGGAGGTCATTGATTACGTTCAACAGAGGGGGGGAATAGTCACCTGGGATGGTCCGGAAATCCGTTCCAGGGAAAGGATAGTAGAGGGAATCAGAGTTGCTGAAACACCTCCGCATCCGCAGGTACTGGAAAAAACCACCGGTTTTACCGCGTTTGAAGCGCTCTATGGAGACCGGCGCATAGCTCATCAGGCAGGAGAGATTTGGGATAAGCTGCTGCTGGCCTATATGCAGGGTGAACTGGAAAATCCGGTCTGGGCTCTGGGAAGCATAGATTTTCACAAAACCGCAGCCGGCCCCTGGTTTCAGCTCGACGGCGCCCAGACTGTATTTCTTGCAGAGGAAATATCAGCAGAGAAAATCCTTGCTGCCCTTAAAAAGGGGCGTATGTATGCAGTATACCAGGGAGGAGATTCCCGCATAAGCTTAGATGATTTCTCGGTAACAGGCAGGCTGCCGGCAGAAAGCGCTGTACAGGGTGAGGTACTGAAGACGGCCGGTAAAGTTACTATTTCCTTTGCTGTAAGCCTGCAGCAGCCGGCCCGGGAAAAAGGAACAAAGGTAAGCTGGCAATTGATCAGATCAGGGCGCATTATCCGGCAGGATAGCGGTGAAATCCCGTTTGAAGTGGAATATTACGATGATATTTCCGATAGAAATAGAAAAATATTCTACCGGCTTTTGGTCAAGTCCGGAGAATATGAAATAATCTCTAATCCTGTTTTCGTAATTCTTGAGTAGATTTTGATCTGGCTTTTGGCTGAGCTTTTAGTCCATTTTTTGGCTCCGGGCGGCTTTTATCCGCTGTCGTCAAAGTGGTTAGAGAGCCGCGGAGCTTCTCCATGGTCTTCTTTTCCTTTTCCAGGTTTTCAATTCCGGCCGCAAACTTTTTGACCTGCTCACTACGGTCCCGGATTTCCCCTTCCAGAGTTTCAATCCGGCTTTTTTTTGAGTTTACTTCCTCATCAAGACGTTCTATTTCTAAAGCGGCATTGAGCCGTTTAATTTGCTTTTTGGTACTGTTTTTTTCTTTATCCAGGCGGTCTATATTTTTTAGGCTCTCTTCGATGTATTCATCACTAACCAAAGACGGGGGGTGCTCTTTGCAGTAGAGCTTTCCCAGCTCTGCATGGAATTGCTCAAGCTTTTCCTCAATATGCCGGGTGGTCTTTTCCAGTTCCTTTACCAGCTTCTGGTGTCTCTTTTCCGCTCCTAAAGCCTTCAGCTCCTGCCACAGCCTTTCCTGTTCAGCCAAAAGTTCCTGATTCCTGCTCTCAATTTTTCCAGCCTGCCGCCGGTTTTTTAAGTATGGCTCCATTAGCAGGGTGAACCTTTTATCTGCAGCTTCTTCATCAAGCTCAGATTCGCATAATTTCTTACCCGCTTTTCGGTAGAGCCCGGGAAGAGCCATCATCTTTGCTGACCTACTCGAAGAGAGCAAAGCAGACCGGCCCTTATCCACCAATTTTTTTAATATGGAGCGGGTGCGCTTATTATACTGCTTTTGATCAAGCTCATCATCAATTTTTTCAACTGCCTTATCATGGGCAGCCAGATCACTGAAAAGTTCCAGGTAATATTCACCCGGGTCCAGAGTCTTTTTAAAGGACAGATAGGCAGCCTCGCCAATGTCCCGGCAGATTGTGCTGCTCTCCTTTTCCAGGGTTTTTAGCTCTTCCTTTGAATCCTTAAGCAGCTTGCTTATCTCATTATGCCGGGCTGTATTCCTCACTACCTTACTGATCCGCTGTCTATGCTCAGGAAGCTCTCTGTTTAAATCAACGATTTTTTTATAGGCGGACTCCAGGTTAGTTTTTAAAAAAGGGCTCGCCTCCAGGCTCGCCTCCAGGGTGGATAAATGCTTTCCCAGGCCCTTAAAAATATCCTGCCTGGTTATTTCATTCTGCTGCAGCCTGTCAGTCAATTTAGCGATCATTTTTTTATACTCGTTCATACTAATATTATACTGCTTTGCTTATTCATTAGCAAACTACCAATCATTCAGGGAATAAGACTTAAGAATCGTTCAATTGACAGGATGAAGGTTTTTTCATCAAGTTTCTTATATATTCCAGGGCGGTTTATTGTTTGAATCAGGGGAACCCCAATGAATTCTTGAAAATTCCTGGCTGGTTTTGAAATACGGTCCCTTGAAGTTTTACTCTCAACCAATAAAGCCGGTTTATTATTCAAAGTAATCAGAAAATCGATTTCACCACCGTCAAAATTACGTATATACCATAATCCGGCATCACCGAACCCGCAATCGGTCCATAACATACATGCTTTCAGCAGGTGGGTTGCAATAAGATTTTCAAGGCGGATTCCTTCGTCCTCAATATAAACCCAGTTGGTAAAATAATATTTCGGTTCTTTCCTGATTGTCCTGTTCAACCTTTTGTGCCAGGGGGGAACCATAAACAAGAGCCATAACTTTTCCAACTGCTGAATAGAATTCTTTACAGTATGATAATTGGACCCGACATCTCCGGCTAATGAAGAAACTGAAAGGGGGCTACCGGTACGTTCCGGAAGCAATCTGACAATATTCTCCATCCTGTCGATATCTTTGATATTAGAGAGCTCTCTTAAATCTTCAGTCACAAGCAGGGTAATATAATCCTTTTTCCATTTATTTAAAAAGCGAGTTG
The DNA here is from genome assembly GCA_030604195.1 of Spirochaetales bacterium. Lineage (GTDB taxonomy): Bacteria > Spirochaetota > Spirochaetia > SZUA-6 > DRHE01 > DRHE01. Next base: position 29,418 of record JAUVWI010000029.1, on the reverse strand, counting down.
AACCCCTGGCTACAGGTTCCGGAAAACCTCCGAACTGCAACAGGTGCTCAAAGGTATCTCTATAATTTTCTTGTGTTTGAGACCTTTCCAGCCATTCAAGAAATGAAAGAGTCGGATCTTTCCAGTCGTCCTCCCTGCACAACCATAATTCTTTAGTGTTTTGATTAACAAGCTCCGAAAGAGATAAGGGCAGAAGGTGAAAATGCGCGTACCTGCCGATAAGAGAATCTCCCGATTTCCTGAACCACTCCAGGCGAGCGCTTCCTGTTACCAGAAAACGGATATCCGGGTCGACCGAATCGTACGCTCCTTTTAAAATGTTTTTCCACTGGTGTCTTTTATGTATCTCATCAAAAATTACCAGAAACTCACCTGCCTGGTAATTTTTTAAAAAGAAAAATGGATCTTCCGTAAAACTTTTGCGTATTTGCGGATTGTCCCAGTTGAAGTAAGCTCCGGTAAACCTTCTTTTTATAAGGGATTTAGCGTATGTTGTTTTACCGATCTGCCTTGGGCCTGATAAGAATACCATTTTCTTTCCGATTATCTCCTCATCCCATATATACTGATCAATTTGTCGTTTTTTAATCTCCATTTTGATAGTATAAGATATAGTGTTATCCGTGTCAAATGAATGTTTATTCTTATTTCACGCGAGAAATGGGAATGTATATTCAATTAAAACGCAGTAATCGGCCTACTTCAGACGAATAATTGTAAGAGGAAATAGAGGCCAAATATGCCAATCATAACTGCTGCCGCCGGTTTTACCATGGACAGGATACTGGAAAATAGACGGGTTTTAAAATAATCGTTGGTTACAACCAGGCAGACATGCATGGGAGTGAGCATTTCACCTAAAAAACCGATGCCGTAGGCCAGCATGCAGGCTGACAGGATACTCATAAGGGAAGGATCAGGGCCGAGCAGGCTTAAAACAATTGGAAAACTGGCGCCCACATAACCTACGGTAACACCCATAACCATGCCGCTGAAGAACGGTATAAGAGCTATAACTGCAAGGAAAGGTATACCCCATTTCACCAGTTCCAGGCGCATATGTTCCACCAGGAGAAGTCCCGACGGCAGGGGGGTATCAATAACAGCCCCATATATCCGCACTGCCGCTATCAGCAGTATCAGAAAGAGCGTCCTTTTAGTGAACAATATATGCCGCCATTCTTTTACCGACTGGGGACGCTGCACCTGCAGGGTGATCACAGCCATCAAAAGACCAGCCATCATGGGCAGATATTTATTTATCTGCCCGATAAAGGGCAGAAAAATGGTGATCAGTGTATATGCCCCAATGGTAACCAGGATGGGTGTAATCAGAACCCATAGAGGCTGACGGTTTTTTAGCTCCGCCATGGTGCTCTTTTCATTTGTAATAGCGGCAGCAACCGGCACTTTTCTTAGCAGGAACCAGTAGCCGCTCAAAAGGGTCAGCAGAGAGACCGGAATCTGGACGAGCATAAACTGCCATATTTCCACACCCATAATATCCACGGCAACCAGGACACCGGGATAGAGGGGCCACCAGCCCTCCCAGATATGTCTGAACCAGTAGTTTATCCGGGTCTTTAACAGTGATTGAATGTTCTTTTCCGTATCACAGCTATCCACCAGGGGAGCGGAGAAGTAGGCGCCGCCGGGCATGGGCAGCAGCCCGATAATGGCCGGCAGCACAGCAAGTGCGGATCGCCGGGAAATCCGCGACTGCACCGCCTCGACCAGATCAGCCATAACTCCGGAACGGGACATCAGGGTGCTCAGGCTGATCACCTCGATAATGACTACCATGAGCATCAGGTTATCAATAGAAGAAAAACGCTGCCAGGCAATAAAGAGAAGACTGAATAGTGAATGGCCGCACCAGAGCCCTAAAAAGAGGGCGCCGATCAGCACAGAATAGAGAAGCTGCTTCAAAAACCTGTTAACCGCCACTATCACCACTAAAGAAGTAATGACCTTGACCACTGCCGGCAGGGCAAAAATAAATTCAACCATTCAACACTCAACTCCTTGAAAAGGGGGATGCTGCGCTGCGGGTGATAATAGACCGGTGAGCAGCTATCACCTCAAATTAATATTCAGTGATAATACACTTTCTTTCTACCTGTAGCCAGAGCACAGGACAGATTTGCACTTGTACTATAGTGCTCTATTTTAGTATTATAATCACATGTTTTCCTGGAAGTGCCTCATTACACCTGCTCTTTTCAAGGATCTGACCGGTCAATACCATAAGGAAACCTCATACGGTCTGGCCCTGATAAGCGGAAGCCGGATTGAGCTTGACGGCTGTCCCTACTATCCCTGGGCAGAAGCACACAAGCGGAATATAGATTTAAAGCAAATGGTGAGGGAATCCCTGCGTTGGGGCGAACCCTATATTGTGCTGGATAATCGGGATACATACATCTGGACAATTCCAATTTCTCTTAACAACATCACTATAGGCGGCATTTTCTCTGCGTCCCATGGGAAAGAGCAGATAGAGGAAAGAGAGAGCCGGGTTGGAGGTGCTGCCCGCCTGTTAATGGCTATGGCCTGCAGGGAGAATATCTGCAACAGCAGTTTAATGAAAATCAATTCAGAAAAGAGCAGAAGCTCAGCGCAACACGCTGAGATAATCCACACTTTTAAAAATAATCCTCATCAGCACCCGCGAGAGATCTATCTGCGTGATGAGTTTGAGCTGCTTACCGCGATTAAAAAACGTGACCGGGAAAAGGCCAGAGAGATCATAAACAGGATCCTGGTTGGGGTTTATAACCTGGGCAGGGACAATTTTGATATTCTAAAAACCCTGGTACTGGAGATGGTTGTGCTCATGTACCGCGCCAGTGTAGAGCGGGGCGCTGACTCCCATAAATTGTTGGGTGTAAACAGTTCCTATTTCAAAGACTTACACGAGGTTACGGATGAAGTAGCCCTAAGCGGCTGGCTTACCAGCTGGCTCGAGGATTTTATAAATACCAGTTTCTATTCAGGCTCCGTTTCCCCGCCTCCGGCTATTGCCCTGGCTTTGGAGCATATGAAAAACAACCTGGGCAGCGAGCTTACCAGGGATGGTGTTGCCCGCTACTGCAACATGTCGCCCGCCTACTTTTCCAGGGTATTCAAAGAAAAAACCAGTCATACCTTCAGTGATCAATTGAACAGATTCCGCATAGAGCAGGCCTGTTTTTTGCTGGATGATCAGTCCCTGAATGTAAATGAAGTGGCCTTCAGAACCGGTTTCAATGACCAGAGCTATTTTAACAAGATCTTTAAAAAGCACCGGAAGGTCACCCCGGGGACTTACCGCAGGCAGTGCATAGAGAAGTTCTTACATGCATCTCCACCCCCATAGTAAGCACATCTTCATCAAAATTAAAATCAGGAGAATGATGTGGTCTATCAAGACCCTTTTCTACATTTTGTGAGCCAAGCCAATAAAAAGCGCCTGGCGCTTTTTCTAAAAAATACGACATATCCTCTCCAACCATACTGGGAGTTATTTCAATAATATTATCTTCTCCTATAACTGCTTTAGCAATATTTTTTATAAGCTCAGTTTCTATAGGATCATTTACAACAGGGGGATATCCAAAAATATAATCAATCATTTCCACTTCACCCCTGAAGGCAGCTCCTATATTTTGAGATACACGTTTTATTTTTTCTGCAACTACCATGGCTGTTTCTCTGTTCAAAGTTCTGACAGTGCCTGTTATCTCCGCATATTCCGGTATTACATTAAATACATCACCCGATTGAATTTTACCAACCGTGATTACAACCGGATCAAGCGGATCCATTTCTCTGGAAACGATTGTCTGCAAACCTAAAACAATTTCCGAGGCAATTATTATCGGATCAATTGAAAGATGAGGATATCCCCCATGTCCGCCTTTGCCTTTTATTCTCAAACCAAATTGATCCGGTTCCGCTGAAAAATTGCCTGCACAAATTCCTATTGTTCCTGCCGGATACATATTCCCCAGGTGCAAACCATAGGCTCTGTCAACATGGGGATTTTCCATGACCCCATCCTCTATCATTAATATTGCGCCTCCGGGATTCTTTTCTTCGGAAGGTTCAAAAACAAATTTCACATTCCCATTGATTTCGTCTTTATGAGAAGATAATATTTTAGCTGCAACAAGAAGCATGGCCGTATGTCCATCATGACCACAAGCATGCATTTTCCCCTTAATCTTAGATTTATATGGAATACTATTTTTTTCTTCTATGGGAAGTGCATCCATATCTGCCCTCAGCATTATTGTTTCCCCGTCTTTTTTGCCTTCAAGCAATCCAACAACGCCTGATTTTCCTATTCCTTCCTGAACTTCAAGCCCTAAACTTTTTAAATAATCTGAGACTTTCTTAGAAGTTCTTGGAAGATCGAAACCGAGTTCCGGATGCATATGAAAATCTCTTCTTAATTCTATAACTTCATTTTTTAATGAGAAAATCTCTTCTTTTAATGTCATGATATCTCTCTTTTTATATTTCTATGCCTCCCCCATGAAAAACGGGAAGGCATAGAAATGTTATATCTCCTCTCCTACTTACAGAAGAATTTTTTATTCGTCCAGAAACTGCTTGACATGTTCTCCTGACTGAGGTTTTGTTAAGTAACTTACTACTACAAAGAAAACAATATTCACCATCAATCCTAACAGTCCTGAATTTATACCGAAAGGGGTAGGCAGGTGAGAGAATACGAAAAAGATATTAATTGCCGTACCAGCCACAAAGCCGCTTATAGCTCCTTCTTTTGTTGCCCTTCCCCAGAACAGACCTCCGTAAATCAGAGGAGCAATTTGAACAATAAAGCCGTACCCCCCTATCAATAGCCCGACTAAAGTTTGAGATAAAAATGTAAGCAAATAGGCTATTGCGCCTACTACACAAATTGCTATACGCATGTACAAGAGTAATCTTTTCTCTGGTATATCCATTTTTATGTTATGCATAATGTCCTGGACAAATACTGTGCCTGCCCCGTGTGTAATGGCATCAGCTGAAGACATAGATGCGGCAAGTGCGCCGGCACCTACTATACCGATGATAAATGGAGAAACCTTTACCACATTATAGATAAGATATGGGAGAATCCGGTCTCCCGCTCCTAAAACATCAGGCGTTACTTTCAATATTCCGGCAAAACCTATGAAAAACACAGGGATTATGAATATAGCTATAATCGGAAACAAAAGTATTGATTTTTTGATTGTTCGCCCGTCAGTTACATAGGCTTTCATAAATAAGTGGGGCCACATCATACCGCCAATGGATGAAAGAATAATGAGAGATGAGAAAGTCGCACCACCCATATGAGACCCCTCTTTTCCTATGAGCAAATGACCGGGTTTTGCTTTACTTATTGCATTAAACATATTCACAGGACCATCATAAAGATGGTAAACCAGGTACATTCCTATTCCCCACGCTACGACAATCATTATGATGCCTTGTAGAACATCACTCCAGGCAGCGCCTCGTACACCACTCGAAGTCACATATATAACAACAATCCCATATGCTATTAATGCGCCTAACCACATTGGTATGTTGCCTGCTGTGAATACATTAAATAAATAAGCAGTTCCCTTAAGTTGCACACATATGTACTGTATAAAAGCAATCATGGAAATAAATCCCACTATTACCGGTAAGGCTCTACTTTTATATCTTTCCTTCAAGAAATCTCCCTGCGTGAGCAATTTTAATTTGGCGCCAATCCTGCTGACCTTTGGACCAATCCAATACCAGAGTATAAAAGGGGGCATTACATAAGCTGTGATAAACATGAGAGCCCCACCCTTTGAATAAGCCCACCCGGGTCCTCCTAAAAATAAAAAAGAACTGAACCAGGTGCCTGCTGTTAGAAACAGCACTACAACAATACCGAATTTCCGTTTGCCTGTAACATACTCTTCTAATGATGCGTCTCTTCCTTTACCGGCAAGCATCCCTATATAAAGCGCTATTACCAGGTAAGCAAGCATTACGACTAATGATATTATCCATGGATTCATGATTGCACCTCCATGGATTTTTTCCGGTACTCCCATCGAAATAAACAAAATGCTGCAACGGCCTGAAGCCCAGCCAACATAACTTCATAAAAGAAGAAAAAGTACATACCGAATATAATGGGATGTACTTTATTAGCTATTTCGGCAACAGGAAAAATTGCGGCAATCCAACAAAGAACAAAAAATATTGCAAAACCTATATATACTTTTCTGTCATGAGCAGTTGTCTTCTCTCTGAACAGAACAAGCCCTCGCGGTTTAAGGTTTCCGTTTTTACCTTCCATTTTTCTCTCCTATCTATGTGAAAAATATTTCACTTATTCTAACAAACCTGTAAATACATTACAGATCGCCCATAGAACCTTTTCTAAGTCTCTTCATTCGCCTGCTCAGTAAAAATATTTAGTATTCCTTATCATGATCCCTCCTTTTCACTCAATTTTATTAAATAAACTCACTTAAAAATTACCACCAAAATTAACGTCCTAGTGAATGTTTCTTGCAGCTATTACGCCGATCCCTGCCCTGGTAAGGGCATTTGCCGTCTCATTCAGCGCATTATGTTTATCCAGATAGCTGCGCTCTAAAGCGCCCATCAGGTTACTCTTTAGAATCTCCTCTTTAGTAAGGAAATATTCGAGGATGTCACTGGGATGCTCGCGCGCCGCATCTATTTCCGGGTCAGCCCCTTCATGTTTGGCGGATATATTGGGAACCTCCCCGGCCACCTCCACCAGCTCCTGGCGGCGGTTATATGGTTGGCGAACAATGGACTTGTAGGTCTCTGTTATGTGGTGTTCGAAGCGGACCACATCGCTCAAACCCATGGCTTTTCGTATTTTGTCGCTGGCCAGGATTGTATCATTATTCACCGAGTTGGAATAGTTAAACCCTATTAAACTCGTTGTGCCGTCAGCGCGGGAAAAGAGCCGGGCAGCCATGAGAGTCCAGAGCACGGCATAGGGGTTATCGTTGCCCATATACACGGAGATCTTGAACTCATTGTCTATGCCCAGCTTATGCAGCATATAAGCTAAAAAGATAGTGCCCGCGTTGACATTGAGCACCTGGCTTATTCCATAGGTGGTGTAATAGTGCAGATACTCATCGATCCACTTCAAAGGATAATCGTTGGGCTGACCTACGCCCCCGAAATAACCGGTAATGGTTTCCGGACCGCCCAAATGCACATTTGAACCATCCGTTCCCTTGGTATCCATGGTTTCGACGTAACTTGCCCCCAGTACCTGCATGCACGCGGCAACCGCCAGGGTATCGCCATTATCCTTGATCTGCTCCTTCATGTTGCGCACCCTGATGTAGCGGCCGGGCATCAGCTCCTTTTTTTCGATTGCCTGCCTGGCTTCGGCGATCAGCCAGGGAAAAAACTGCAACGCGCTGATTTCCAGGGTAACCGCATTCTTTTCATTAAACACCATGCTCCCGGCCGCTTCCTTTAATATTTTTTTACGATAATCAGCCATCTTTATGAAAGCGCCGGAATCACATTGCTGCATCAACCACTCCACATCGGCAAGATATGGCGAATCTTCTTTTTTCAGTCGGGCCAATAGGTTTTCCAGTTTACGCGCTTCACTCGCCTTGCGGTTGATCTCCTCAGGACCACCATATTTCTCTACGATGTCAATAAGATCACTGACGAGCTTATTATCTTCAGCCAGTATAAAATCGTTGATCTCTTTTAAACGCTCCGGGCTGACCGTCAGCCGCTTACGCAGATCGCTCATAGTTTTCTCCTTAAATTATTTAATAATATGTTTACGCTCAAGCACAATGGCCTGACTATTCATATTCCTTGACCAGTTCCTGTAGCTTTTCCCCTTCTCCCTTGAGCATATGATAGCAGTATTCATCGGTGGGAAAAGCATTGGCCCTGACCTCTTTTACATACTCCTTCATTGCATTGGTAATGACCTCCGCAACATTGGCGTACTTCTTAACAAATTTGGGGGTAAAGGCCTGGAATTGCCCGATCAGGTCGGAGACAATCAACAGCTGTCCGTCACACAGTGGACCCGCACCTATACTGTATACAGGGATAGAGAGCTTCCTGGTAATGAAGTCCGCTACTTCGGGTGGGATGGCTTCCAGTAAGAGAAGTTGAGCCCCTGCCTTTTCTATGGCCAGGGCATCATCAATTACCATCCGGGCCGACTCAACTGTACGTCCCTGGGCTTTATGACCGCCAAGCTGGCCCGAGCTTTGAGGTGTAAGACCAATGTGACCGCACACCACGATTCCGGCATCAAGAATGGCCTTGATGCGACTGATTATACGAACGCCGCCTTCCAGCTTTATTGCATCAACCCCTGCTTCCTTGAGGAACCTCCCTGCATTGGCTACAGCATCTTCATCTGATAGCTGATAACTCATAAAGGGCATATCGCCAATCACGAAGGTATTCGGGGCGCCGCGGCGCACAGCTTCACAGTGCACAATACACTGATCCATAGTGACCGGCACAGTGCCTTCGTAACCGTAGACGCACATACCTAAAGAATCACCAACCAGAATCATATCCATATCCGCAGCCTCTGCGAACTGGGCTGTTGGAAAATCGTAGGATGTCAGCCAGGTGACTAATTTTTTATCCTTCTTCATCCGGTAGAAATCGTGAATCATCAGTTTCTTTTTCAAAACATAACCTCCTCATAAACATTTTTTGTTGTTTCATTATTTGAAATATGTTTTCATAAATCAAAATCTGTGTTTATCAGCATAGCAGATTTTTCCAGGAAGTCAAGATCTTTTTATAAAAAGTGCATGTTCAGGCTCTTGAATCTTAAACCCTATTAAAGCTAAGCTTCAGTTATGCTTGAAGAGATAATACACCTGCTCAGATGCATCAAGGGTATTGTGGCGGCAGAACCCCTTAGCAGCCCAGACATACGAAAAATCCTGAAAATCGAGGGCGCTTATGAGCAATCCACCTTTCTGCCACTGAAGAATCTTGGCATGGAAACCACGGCAAAACGTGACCGGGTAATAGTGCTGTTAAAAGGCCCAAGTTTCCGAAAACCACCCGCGCCAACGGTCTATATGGTCGAAGAAGAGGGGGAGAACCGGGTGGATGGGCACGTTTTGCATATCGGGCCGAAGCATTACCACATAATAGGCGAAGAAATACTTGATTCAAAACAGCAATATACTGAAAAAATTATGCCCCTCGGTGACTCCTTTGTCATTTTTCCGGAGCGCCGATCCTGTAAGATTAAGCCGGCGTTTTTCCTCGTCCCTCCCCTGCCCTTTCCTGAGCTGGATGAAGTCCAGGAGCATTTCAGGATCAAAGATATCGTTTCCGTCAGCCCTTCCACCCTGGCCGATTGCTACCTGCGTGAATCCTTCGGTTTTGCAAAGGAAACGACTTTCGCCACACTGTTGATCGGTTATAATCCGGAATAATCTGTGAGCCCGGGCCGGGCGAGGTGGATTCTTCATAGCTCGAGAGGCGAAGCAGCTTGCTGAACCCTTTAAAATGAGGTCTTCAGTCTTTTTAAAATCTCATCTCTTGTTTTCTGTAATCTTTGTGCCAGGAATGAAAGTCTCTCTTCATCCAGCCGATATATGGGGCCGGATATGCTGATACCGCCGATAAAATTCAGCTCCGGGACCTTTAATGGAACGGCTACACAGGCAAGCTCATCATCAAACTCTTCCCGTTCAGAATAGTAGCCCCTGCTTCTCATTGATTCAATTTGTTTCATAAGTACAGCAGTATCTGTGATCGTGGATTTGCTCATCTTTTCCAGTTCCACGGCAGCGAGCAGCTCCTCTGCTTTATCGGGATCAAGAATGGCTAATATGGCTTTTCCAAGGGCGGTGCAATGGCAGGGAAGATTAGCCCCTATTATAGCCTTCATCTGCAGGCCTCTATCGCTCTCCACCCTGTCCAGATACAAAGCATTGTTTCCGCTTAACTGGGCAAAATTCACGGTTTCATTTACTTCCTGGGCCAATTCAACCAGAACAGGATGGATCCATTCAATAATTTCAGCCTGGATCCTTACCTTACCGCCCAATACGGCAAGTCCGATGCCCAGATAATAGGTCTCTCTATGTTTTTCCAGGATATTAAGGTATACAAGGGTCTCAACATATCGGAAAACCGTGGTTTTATTCATATGGAGGCGCCTGCATATATCACTCAGCCCCAATTCTCCCTGATGCTTACTAACCAGCCAGACTATTTTAAAAGCCTTTTGCAAAGAATAATTCAACATAAAACCCTATTTCATTATTTAAAACTATATTTCATATTACAAAACACTAATGCATATTAGCTTAGTATCAGATCCCTGTCAAATCTTTTATTTGTCGGCTGCTTTTTTACCCACAACATCCTTTGTGACATCATTGTATTTATATATTTTATATTTGTACTTTTGTATCCAATTCTATCAAGATCACCATTGGATGGTTGATTTTTGCCAACGAACTTCCCACTATGATAAAATTAAAATTAATTGAAAAGAGGATAATATGAGCGCCAATATTATAGATGGAAATAAAATTGCTTCCCTGATTAGAGAGGAACTGGCCAAGGAGATCACCCGGCTTAAAGAGAGTGATAATATCGTACCCGGTCTGGCCGTAGTCCTGGTTGGTGAGAACCCTGCTTCCCAGGTCTATGTGCGCATGAAGAACAAGTCCTGCCGGGAAATCGGCATTTACTCCGAACAGCACAACCTCAAAGTTGAGGTCTCCGAAACCGAGATCCTTGCTCTTATCGATAAGCTGAATGAGGATCCCCGGATACATGGTATTCTTATACAGCTGCCTCTTCCGGATCATATTGATGAAAGCAAGATTCTGTACAGAATAATTCCTGAAAAGGATGTAGATGGTTTTCATCCTGTCAACCTGGGGAAAATGGTTATCGGCAAACCCGGATTCCTGCCCTGCACTCCTTTCGGCATCCAGAAACTGCTTGTCCATGCGGGTGTTCAGATTGAGGGCTCCCATGTGGTGGTGGTGGGACGCAGCAACATTGTGGGCAAACCGATTGCCAATATGCTCCTCCAGAAAGCCGCGGAGGCCAATGCCACAGTCACGGTCTGTCACTCCCGCAGCCGTGACCTGCCCTCCATAACACGGCAGGCGGATATTCTGATAGCGGCTATAGGCCGGCCGGAGATGATTACCGCGGACATGATCAAAGAGGGCGCAGTAGTGATCGATGTCGGCATAAACCGTATAGATGACCCGAACAAAAAAAGCGGCTACCGCCTGGTGGGAGATGTAAAATACGACGAAGTTGCCGAAAAATGCAGCGCTATTACCCCGGTTCCCGGGGGAGTCGGACCCATGACCATCACCATGCTTCTCTACAATACACTACAGTCTGCCAGGAACAGCCTGAGTAGATAATACCATCTGGGATTAAACGGGATTTTATGAGCAAATTTGTGATTATCGGAGCAGGCATAAGCGGTTGCACCGCCGGTTATGAGCTCGCTGAAATGGGACATGATGTGGAAATCATCGAGTCGAGCGGCGAGATCGGCGGTAAAGTATTGACCTACTGCTGTAAGGCCACAGAAGAATGCAGCAGATGCGGCGTGTGCATTGCTCACACGAAATTGGACCAGGCTCTCAAGCATGAAAGGATAGATTTCTCTGTAGGCGCAAATATCCAAAACGTTGCTGAAAAAGATGAGCAAATATCCATAGAAATAACCTCTTTAAACCCCTCTATCGATCAAAATAAATGTATTGACTGCGGCGCCTGTGTCCAGGCCTGCCCCGAAAACTGCATCTCCCGATTCAATAGAGCCGAGCTTGTTCAGTACACTATAGACTACTCCCGCTGCCTCATCGGAAAAGGAGAGAAGTGTACCGCATGTATGGACGCCTGTGCCCCAGGTGCAATTAACTGCGGCAAGGGATCAAAAGAGGAAAAAAAACAAATAACCGCGGACAGGGTGTTGATTGCCACCGGGCACGATCCCTTCGACGCGGTGCAGAAAGTCAGATACGGCTACGGTAGGTTAAACAACATCATCACCGGAGCGGAAGCCGAGGAGATACTCTCCAAACAGGCATACCTGGGAGATCCTTCAGACTCCATTGCCTTCATCCAGTGCGTTGGTTCCCGCGATCCGCAGATAGGAAGAAACTACTGCTCCGGCGTATGCTGTTCCTATGCGCTCAGGCTTGCTCGAATAATCAACCATCGCAGCCCGGAGGCTGATGTTACCATCTATTATATAGATATCCAGAACTTTGATAAAACCTTTACAGTGCTGCGTGAAGAGTTAAGAAAAAACAACAACATACACTTTGTCCGGGGTGTACCCTTTAGCGTGGAAGAGCTGGCCAACGGCAAGCTTAAACTGCTTATAGAAAGTGTGAATGGTGATAATTCGGTTGCCCTGCACGATATGGTGGTTCTCTCCGTAGGTCTCGGCCCTGCCTCAGGCTCAGGAAGGATAGCTGATCTTTTCAAACTTGAGCAGGATGAGTTTGGTTTTTTCCGTAGGAATAGGAGTGAGCATAATAATGTTTTTGTATGCGGCACCTGTAAAGAGCCGCAGTCCATCCCGGAATCAATGGCTTCAGCCCGCGCTGCGGCTGTTGAAATGAATAAACTCCGGAACCCGGGCCCTGTTTACGGCGCTAATAAAACCAGCAAAGCTATTAAAGCCATATCTCCCATACCTGCTTTTGAGATAAAAACCCTGCCCCTGGAAAAGAGTGTTTTGGTTATCGGCGGCGGGCCGGCCGGGTTATATACTGCTGTAGAAACCCGGCTCCTTGGCTATAAAACAATTGTTATCGAGAAGAGCGGTAAAACAGGAGGGCGTTGTTCTGCGGATGATCTGCCGGAGTTCGATGGCACTGCATGTACTACGTACACGAACAGTCTTCTTACTGAGCTGAAAGGCCACCTGGGCTCGTTTACTGCCAGGATAACCACCCCATCGGGTCAGAAAGAAATTCACTGCGGCTCAATTGTTATTGCCTCAGGTTCGGATCACGGCGACAATGGCAGAAATGAAGTGTTCAATAATTCCTCTATCATTCCCCTTTTAGAATTAAAAAAAGCTTGTGTTGCTCTCCCGAGAAGAAAAAAAATACGGTCTATTGGAATTATACTGGATTTGAATATTGACGAAACAAAGGCCGGCACCGAAGCAGCCCTGTTAATAGCAAAAGAGCTGCAGGAAAGGGAACGGCTGCAGGTATACCTCTTTTGCAGAGATATGCGGGTGGCTGCCTTAAACCTGGAAAAACTCTACGACCAGGCAAGGGATAGTGGCGTAAATATAGTCAAATATGAGGGGAAACTCCAATTGACAGCCGGCGTTGAAACCGGGGCGGAGGCAGGCACGGAAACAGACGCTGGCGCTGGTGCTGAAAAAGCCGGTAGTGAAAAGCCAGGTCCTGTTGAGCTTTCCTACATGGATTCTATTCTACAGCAGGATGCCGGTGTTGCCTGCGATATTGTGGGTATAAGCAGCTGCGGCATCAGCTCAGCCGCAGATCCTAGGCTGGCAGAGATTACCGCTATTTCAACTGATCTTTTGGGACAGCTCCAGGATAATAACATCCACCTCTTTCCGGAACAGACCAACCGTCCGGGTATATTTGTTGTGGGCGCGTGCAGGGGGCAGTACTACCTGCCGCAGATTATTGCAGAAGCCAAAACAACAGCTTCAGCCATACACTCACTACTGAAAGATGGCTCAATGGAGGTTGAACTTTCCAATGCAGTTGTGGATGAGGATAAATGCATTCTCTGCCTGACCTGTGTGCGGAGCTGCCCTCATAATGCCATGGAGGTGGACAGGGAAAAAGGCACGGCTGTGAGCATACCGGAGGTATGCCAAAAATGCGGCATCTGTGCAGGAGAATGCCCGGCAAAAGCGATATCGCTGCCGGTCTATTCCGATGATGTGCTGTTGAGCTTAATCTGAGCTCGATCGGATAAGGGATATGAGTGAAAAAAAGAAAGACGAAAAAAAGAAAATAATTGCTTTCTGTTGTGAAAACTCGAGCTACAAGGCAGCAGCAGCCGTAAGTGAAAGCTCAGCCCTGGATCTCGTTGATATTGTACGCCTTCCCTGCTCAGGAAAGGTGGAAATCGGAATGGTATTGAAGTGCCTGGAAAAGGACCACCCCGGAGTTCTGATTCTCAGCTGCCCGGTAGATAACTGTAAATATATAAGTGGAAATCTCCGGGCAAAAAAAAGGGTCGAAATGGTTAAAAAAGCCCTGCAAAACGCCGGCATCGATGAGAACAGGGTGCATATGGATTTCATTTCCTCTGTTGATACCTATAAATTCGTGACTATTGTTAAAGAGATGAATGACCGTCTTTCAAAAGACTGCCCGCCTGCCGGGCATAATTGATATTAAAGGAGTCAACCTTGATTACTGCTGTTCAGAAACCGTTTGAAGAAATCAGTGAAATGGTAAAGGGGGTTAAGAACCTGCTCATTCTAGGCTGCGGGAGCTGTGTTACCGTGTGTATGGCCGGCGGTGAAAAAGAAGTGGGCATACTGGCCTCTACACTGCGCCTGGCCAATAAAAAGAAGGGTGTTTCTATGGAGATTACAGAGGACACAATTGAAAGGCAGTGCGACCGGGAGTTCTTTGATGATGTAAAAGATAAGATCAAGCAGGCCGACGCGGTGCTCTCCATGGCCTGCGGCGTAGGTGTGCAGTTCTGCAGTGAAATATTTGAGGGGAAAATAGTCCTTCCCGCGTTAAACACAAAGTTTTATGGCGCTACAGAACAGCAGGGCATGTGGACGGAACGCTGCGCAGGATGCGGGGATTGTGTCCTGGATAAGTTTGGGGGCATCTGCCCTATAGCGAGGTGCTCAAAGAGCCTTCTAAACGGACCCTGCGGCGGATCCCAGGACGGCAAATGCGAGGTAGATCCGGAGAATATTGACTGCGGCTGGCAGCTCATCTATGACCGCTTGAAATCTATCGGCCAACTCTCCAGGCTCGAGGAAAATGAGCCTATTAAGGACTGGAGCACTGGGCGGGACGGCGGTCCCGGAAAAATTGTAAGGGAAGATATGTTGCTATGAGCGAATTAAAAGCGGGAAGCAATTTAGAGCGGGTTCTTAGGGCAGGACATTTTGCGGTTACCGCTGAGCTCGGGCCGCCCAAGAGCGCCGATGTTGAAATAATCAAGACCAAGGCTGCACATTTAAAGGGAAATGTAGATGCTGTAAATATTACCGATAATCAAACAGCTATTGTACGAATGTCTTCGATAGGCGCCGGGGTATTGGCCATGCAGGAAGGATTGGAGCCTGTAATCCAGATAACCTGCCGCGACCGCAACCGCATAGCCATACAGAGCGATGTTCTGGGCGCCTATGCTCTGGGATTAAAGAACATACTCTGCCTTACAGGAGACCACCAGGTATTCGGCAACCACTCCACAGCAAAGAATGTATTCGATATGGACTCGATTCAGCTCATCCAGACCCTTAAAAATATGAGGGACGATAAGGTGTTTATCTGCGGAGATGAGATCAAGAACAGCAAAAAGGCTCCTGTTGTAGAACCGAGGATATTCATAGGCGGTGCGGCAAATCCATTCGGCGACCCCTTTGAGTTCCGGGTTATCAGGCTGGCCAAGAAAGTCAATGCCGGGGTCGATTTTATACAGACCCAATGTATATACGATATGGAGCGCTTTGAGAAATGGATGAAACAGGTTTGCGAGAGGGGCCTGCACAAAAAGGTGAAAATTATGGCCGGTCTGACACCTTTAAAATCTGAGGGAATGGCTAAGTATATGAGGGACAATGTTGCCGGCCTTACCGTGCCGGACTATTACCTGGAGCGGCTCTCAAAGGTTGAGGACAAAGCTGCAGAAGGAATAAAGATCTGCGTGGAGCAGATCAAGCGGTTACAGGAAATAGAAGGTGTGGCCGGAATACATCTTATGGCCATAGAGTGGGAAAGACGTGTCCCGGAAATTGTCGAAGCTGCCGGCCTACTCCCAAGGCCTTAAAAAAGGAATTGATCATGGAGAAAATCGTTATAGATAACAAACTCGACCCCAACTTCAAGTATGAGATAGCGGCCAAACCGGGTGGGGAAAATATTAAAAAATGTTTTGCCTGCGGCACCTGCACTGCCGGCTGCCCCGTATTTCATGTTGAACACGAGTACAACCCCAGAAAAATTATCAGGATGATTCTGCTCGGCATGCGTGAACAGGTATTGAGCTCCAGGGTCATCTGGCTCTGCGCTCAATGTTATACCTGTTCCGCCAACTGTCCACAGGATGTTGATTTTTCCGATATCATGTTCGCACTCCGGCACATGGCCGTTAAAGAGGGATACGCTCCCTCCAATCTGCTCGAAAAGATCGATAAAATAACCACTGCTGCCAACGAATTCCGCAAGGACTGTATTTATGCACTACTAAAGGAAGGTGATATTTCTATAGAACAGATCCGGGAAAACGTTGACAGAACTCTTGAATATATAAAAGAGAATGGGTAAAAGATATGGCTGATAAAAAGCACGGCTCGGTAATGGTTGTGGGCGCCGGGATTGCGGGAATTCAATCATCTTTAGACCTCGCTGACTCCGGCTATAAAGTCTACCTGGTGGAGCAGGGACCATCCATCGGCGGCGCCATGACCCAGCTGGACAAGACCTTTCCTACAAATGACTGTTCCATGTGCATCGTATCGCCAAAACTCGTTGAAGCGAGCAGGCACACAAATATAGAGACACTAACATATTCCGAGGTAGAAGAAATAACGGGCAAAGCGGGCTCTTTTAAAGTAAAAATCCGCAAAAAAGCCCGTTCGGTAGATGTAGACAAATGCACCGGCTGCGGTATCTGCACGGCAGTCTGCCCCGTTCAAAATATAGTCCGAATACCTGAGAAATTCGAAGAAGAGCCTGATCAGCGGATCATTGAAACGGACAGGATAATCGAGCAGTATGGATCTGTCCGGAGCTCTCTTATCCAAATTCTCCAGGAAACACATAGCGCTTTCAATTACCTTCCTGAAACCGCGTTGAGAAGGATCAGCCTGCGGCTCGAGATTCCCTATGCAGAAGTCTACGGTACTGTGAGTTTCTACAAAGCATTCAGCCTGGAACCCAGGGGCAGCCATATTATTCAGGTCTGTATGGGCACCGCCTGCCACGTTCGTGGGGCCCAGCCTGTGCTCGATGAACTCGAAAGGCTGTTAAGCATAGAGGCAGGGCAGACCACGGAAGACAGGTTATTTACCCTGGAAACTGTGAACTGCCTTGGCGCCTGTGCGTTAGGGCCCATAGTGGCGGTTGACGGGGAATATCATGGCAACATGACCCTGTCCCGAATACCTAAATTGATCGATACCTATGCAAAAAGGGATTAACGGTGAAGCTCAAAAAAGCCAGGGATCTTGAAAACCTTAAAGACTCTTTAGTCAAACAAAAAGACTCACAAGTCACAGAAATTATTATCTCGGCTGATGCTACCTGCTGTATATTGAAGGGGAGCAAACCGGTTGCCCAGGCCTTTAGGGATGAAATCAAGAAAGCAGGCCTCAAATCTACAGTATCCCTGCGCCTGGCCGGTTGTCTGGGCTTTTGTGAGATAGAGCCCATGATCATCATAAAGCCTCAGAATATACTCTACCAGAAGGTTAAACCCGCTGATGTTTCAGAAATTGTAGCAGAAACTATCAGGAACAATAGAATCATAGAGCGGCTCCTCTACAAAGACCCCCAAAGTGGGGAGAAGAAGAAAAACAGAAAGCAGATCTCTTTTTATAAGAAGCAGAACCGCCTTATCCTTGGCGCCAATGAAGAGATCGAACCTGTAAGCATAGATGATTATATCGTAATCGGAGGCTATTCAGCATTGGCTAAAGTGCTCGACTCCATGAAGCCGGAAGATGTGATTTCAGAGATAAAAAATTCCGGCCTGCGCGGCAGGGGCGGCGGAGGATTCCCTGTAGGAAGAAAATGGGAAACCTGCAGGAATGCGGAGTGCGAAGATGGTATCCGCTACATTATCTGCAATGCAGATGAAGGGGATCCCGGCGCCTATATGGACAGATCGGTGCTCGAAGGAAACCCCCATTCAGTAATCGAGGGCATGATAATAGGTTCCATCGCAATCGGGTCGGAGCAAGGCTATGTGTACGTGCGGGCCGAATACCCCCTGGCAGTTGAACACTTGAACCTTGCCATAGAACAAGCTGAATCCTATGGTCTCTTAGGGAAGAACATAATGGGCAACGGCCGCAGTTTTTACATAAAGGTTGTAAAGGGGGCAGGCGCGTTTGTGTGCGGCGAATCGACCGCGCTAATGGCTTCCATAGAGGGCAAGGTGGGCAGGCCCAGGGCAAAGTATGTACATACGGTCGAGCGCGGCCTTAACGACAGGCCGACCACCTTAAACAATGTAGAAACCTGGGCGAATGTACCGCATATAATCAACAGGGGAGCGGACTGGTACGGTAAAATCGGAACTCAAGGTAGCAAGGGAACCAAGATTTTCTCACTGGTGGGCAAGATCAACAACACGGGGCTGGTAGAGGTCCCCATGGGAATCTCTCTGAGGGAGATTATTTTTGAAATAGGGGGAGGCATCCCTAAAGGAAAGCGCTTCAAAGCTGTTCAGACGGGAGGACCCTCGGGCGGCTGCATTCCCGAAGAACTCCTGGACCTGGCAGTAGACTACGACGAGCTCTCCAGGGCAGGTTCCATGATGGGCTCGGGCGGCATGATTATCATGGATGAGGATAACTGCATGGTCGATGTTGCCCGCTATTTCCTCGATTTTCTAAAGGGGGAATCCTGCGGAAAATGCGTGCCCTGCCGTGAAGGAATCAGGCGCATGCTTGAGATTCTAAATCGCATATGCACCGGAAAAGGAAAAGAAGAGGACCTGGACACACTCGAAGAGCTGGGAGAATACCTTATGGATACCGCTCTCTGCGCACTGGGCTCTACAGCGGCCAATCCTGTTCTCACCACCCTGAAATATTTCAGAAATGAGTATGAAGCCCATATTGTGGACAAATACTGTTCTGCAGGGGTGTGCAAGAGCCTCTTCCGCTTTGAGATAGTAAGCGACGCCTGCACGGGCTGCGGCGCTTGCAGGAAGGTGTGCCCTGTTGAAGCTATTTCCGGAGAACGAAAAGAGCCCCATATTATTACCCGGGACACTTGCATAAAATGCAGCGCCTGCTACAGTATCTGCCGCTTCGATGCAATCAAGAAAATAAAAGAGGTTACATGAAAATCAGGCTGAATGGACAGGATGTTGAGGCTCACCAGGGACAAACTATTCTTCAACTTGCCGAAGAGCATGACATAAAGATCCCTACCCTCTGCTACAATTCAGCTTTAGAGCCCTACGGCGGCTGCCGGCTCTGCGTTGTAGAGGCCAACCTTGGCAGAAGGAAAAAATTAGTCACCTCCTGCAACTATGAGGTCTGGGAGGGCCTCGAAATCGAGACCGACTCGGAACGGGTCCATAAGAGCAGGAAGCTGACTGTGGAACTGCTCCTGTCCCGCTGTCCGGAGGTGGAAATTCTTCAGAGCCTGGCCCGGGACTACGGTATAGAAACGCCGCGCTTTCCTTTGGAAAAGGATGACTGTATTCTTTGCGGGCTCTGCGTGCGCATTTGCCGTGAACGGATGGGTGTAGGAGTAGCGGATTTCGTAGGAAGGGGCGCTGATGTCAAAGTGGACACGCCTTACCACCGGGGCAGTGATGTCTGCATTTCCTGCGGCGCCTGCGAGTTTGTCTGCCCCACCAATTCAATACGCCTCAAAACAGCATACGAAAGGCCGCTGTCTGAACAGCTCTCAGAATTTGAGATGGGCCTGAAAAAGCGTCCTACAATCTATATTCCTTTTCCCCAGGCCCTGCCTAACGTACCGGTCATCGACCGTACAAACTGTGTTCACTTCAATTTAGATACCTGTGGAATCTGCCAGCAGGCCTGTCCGGCGGATGCCATCGATTACACCCAGGAAGATAAAATCGTAGAGATCGAAACCGGGGCCGTGATCCTTTCTCCCGGATTCTGCCTCTACGATAGTGTGCAGAAACCGGAGTTCGGTTTTACCACCTTTCCCAACGTAGTAAACAGCCTCCAGTTCGAGCGTATACTCTCGGCCAGTGGACCCTATCTGGGCAAGGTGGTGCGCCCCTCTGATTTGACAAAGCCGAAAAGGATAGCTTTTATCCAGTGTGTCGGCTCAAGGGAGAGCGAGAATGATTTCTGCTCTTCCGTGTGCTGCATGTATGCCATAAAAGAAGCCATTATTACCAGGGAGCATGAAGAGGATATAATTTGTGATATTTTCTACATGGACATCCGGGCACACGGTAAGGGCTTTGACGCCTTCTACGAGAGAGCTAAAGATCTCGGAATAGAGTTCACCCGCTGCCGCCCCTCCAGGGTAGAAGAAATTGAAAACACAAAAAGCCTGCGCATAGGTTATGTGGATGAAAGCGATCGATACAACACAAAAGAGTTCGACTTAGTCGTGCTTTCAGCAGGGCTGCAGCCGCCGCGGCAGGCTGATCAATTAGCTGCTAAATTCTCCATCTCCCTGAATGGAAATGGTTTTGCAGTAACTCAGCCCTTTGATTCGGTTTCATCAACCCGTGACGGGGTCTATGTTTCCGGTCCATTTTCAGAGCCAAAGGATATACCGGAAACTGTTATAGAGGCCTCGAGCGCAGCTGCCCGGGCTATGGTTCAATTAGCCGAGGTAAGGGGAACTGAGATTGTTGAGCACGAGCTGCCCCCGGAAAGAAATATTGCGGGTGAGCCCCCGCGCATCGGTGTGTTCATCTGCCACTGCGGCAAGAATATAGGCGGTATTGTTGATGTTCCCGGTGTTGCTGAATATGCAAAAGCGCTTCCCCATGTTGTCTATTCAACTGATAATCTGTATACCTGCTCTTCGGATACACAGCTGAGTATCAAAGAGCGTATTGAGGAATACAATCTCAATAGAGTTGTCATTGCATCCTGCTCTCCCCGAACTCATGAACCCCTCTTTCAGGAGACCATACGTGAAGCGGGCCTGAACCCGCACCTTTTCGAAATGGCCAATATCCGCGACCAGTGCTCATGGGTACACATGCATGAGCACGAGGCTGCCACTGAGAAATCAAAAGACCTGGTGCGTATGGCGGTAACCAAAGTCGCTCTGGCAATTCCTTTAAAATCAATTTCTCTGCCCGTTACGCAGAAAGCATTGATTGTAGGCGCAGGGCTTGCCGGGCTTACCAGCGCCCTGGCTATTGCCGAGCAGGGCTTTGAGGTTTTTCTCATTGAAAAAACAGGCAGCCTTGGAGGTATAGCCTCTAAAATAGATCAAACACTCTCAGGCTACGATGTGAATAAATACCTGAGTGATCTTATAGATAAGGTCCGTAAAAACAAACTAATTCATCTCTATACATGGAGCGAGTTAATAAATGTCGACGGCTTTGTGGGCAACTTCATTTCCAGGATCAAAAAACAGGGCAATGGAGAGGGACCTGAAGAGTTTGAAATCGAGCATGGCGTGGCAATAGTTGCAACGGGCGCTTCAGAGAGCAAACCCGTCGAATATCTGTACGGAAAAAACTCCTGTGTAAAGACCCTTCTAGAGCTGGATGAGCTTATTTCAGCGGCTGATTTTAAAGTTCCGGATAGTGTTGTCATAATACAGTGCGTGGGCTCACGTGAGCCCGACCATCCGTACTGCAGCCGTGTCTGCTGCCAGGGGGCTATCAAGAACGCTATCCGTATGAAAAAGGCAAGGCCCGATGCCAATATCTTCATTCTTTACCGGGATATTCGCACCTATGGCTTTAGAGAAAAGTATTACAGCGAAGCCAGGGAATTGGGCATTACCTTTGTCAGGTACGACCTGGACACAAAACCTGAAGTAACTGAAGAAATGGGGGAAATTAAGGTCAGGGTTTATGACCCTGTTTTAGAAGCAAAGCTGGAAATTCCTACCGATTTGATTGTGCTCAGCTCCAGAATAGATCCCAACAAAGACAATGAAACCCTTTCTCAGTTTTTTAAAGTTCCTCTTAACAGCGATAATTTTTTCCTCGAAGCCCATGTAAAGCTGAAACCCGTTGAGTTTGCCACTGACGGAGTCTATTTAAGTGGGCTCGCCCATTACCCCAAGGACATGGAAGAGACCATATCCCAGGCTATGGCAGCGGTCGCAAGGGCTCTAACCGTATTGAGCCTGGAGTCCCTGGAAGCTGCCGGCAAGATATCCTACGTAAACGAAGCACGGTGCAGCGGCTGCGCAGCCTGTGTAACGGTTTGTGCCTATAATGCCATAACAATAGATGAAGCACGGGCTGTTGCCGTGATAAATGAAGCTCTGTGTAAAGGCTGCGGGGCCTGTGCCGCTACCTGCCGGGGCTCGGCAATCATGCTGCACGGTTTCGAAGATCAGCAGATACTCAAAATGCTCAAGGTTATATAGAAGAGGGAATAAAAAGGCGGTTAATTTATTTATGGAAAAAACGACCAACTGGGAACCAAAAATAGTGGCATTTCTGTGCAACTGGTGCTCCTATGCAGGAGCTGACCTGGCAGGGGTAAGCCGCCTGCAGTATGGTACCAATATCAGGATTATAAGGGTTCCCTGTTCAGGACGGATCAATCCCCTATATATAGTGCGCGCTCTCCAGAACGGCGCAGATGGTGTGCTGGTATCCGGCTGTCATCCGGGCGACTGCCATTACATAAGCGGCAATCTCGTGGCGCGGAGGAAATTTGCCGTAATGAGACGCCTCCTGACCTACATAGGGATTGAGCCGGAGAGGGTACAGTTCTCCTGGGTATCTGCATCCGAGGGCAACCGCTTTGCAGCGTTAATGAACAGGGTGATAGCCGATATCAGGAAAATAGGTCCCTCTAAAAAACTTGTAAAGGCCATTGAATAATATGGAAAATGTTGAGAAAAGGATAAGGGATATAGCAAAGGAGCTTTTTGAAAAGGGGAAAATAGAGCTCTTTATCGGGTACGAAGCGGCTACGCTTCCCCTTAAGAGCAGACCCTATTTCATTCACTCCAGAGAAAGCGCCGCGGGCAGCGCGGACAGCACGAGCAACGCGGATGGTCCTGTAGATAATCTGGTGTGGAATTCCTTCTGCTCGAACAACCTGGCTGTGTTCCTGCCCAAGCTATTTGAAATAGATGCCCGGAGTAGACGCAAAGATCCCCAACCCAAACCTAAAATCGGCATTGTTGCCAAGGGCTGCGATCTCCGTTCAATCACTACACTTATCAAAGAAAAGCAGGTTCCACGAGAGAATATTATTTTAATCGGTGTGCCCTGCACAGGCATGATAGACAAGGGCAAGGTTGAAGCGCTCTTCAGCGGTGATGAGATTATCAGCGCTGATGAAAGGGATGGCGTTTTAGCCGTAAACACACGAAAAGGGATTAAACGGGAGATTAAGCGGGAAAATGTACTGCAGGAATGCTGTATGGAATGTTGCTTCCCCCTGCCCCCTCCTGGAAGCACGGATTTTCTAATAGAAGGAAAGGCAAAAGAGCCTGGCAACGGCAGATATGACGGAGTAAAGAAATTTGAATCCAGGACTCCCGAAGAACGCTGGAACTATTTCAAGCAGGAAATGTCGAAGTGCATTCGCTGTAATGCCTGCAGGCAGGCCTGCCCAACCTGCTGGTGCAAGGAATGCTTTGCCGACCAGGATGACCTGCGCTGGATCGGGGTGAGCACTGAGCTGTCGGACACTATGATCTTTCACCTCATCCGCATATTTCACCAGGCAGGCAGATGTGTCGGATGCGATGCCTGTTACAGGGCCTGCCCCATGGGAGTGGACTTAAAGACATTCACCAGGAATATTGTAAAAGATGTGAAAGAGCTTTTCGATTATGTACCGGACTTCAACCTGGAAGATACACCCCCGCTCTCAACATTTAAAGAAGGGGACAGCGAAGAGTTCATCACTGAACCGGAATAGCGATAGTGAAGGAATATATCAACTTATGGAATGTGGAATAATTAAAAAAGCGGAGCTGGAAAAGCTGATCACCTACGCAACTGAACAGAACAAGGTGTTTTATGCACCCGTAGAAGGGGAAAAGGGTTTTGAGTTCAAAGCAGTTACAAACTATGAGAAAATAACTCTGGATTACGATAATGTGAAGCTCCCGCCCAAGTCTATTTTCTTTCCCCAGAGAGAGGTGCTGTGCAGATTCTCAGGCGACACGCTTAAAGAGGCCGCATCTGATAAAGCTGAGGATTACATTATTTTCGGAATCAGACCCTGTGATGCCTCTGCACTGGTCTATCTCGATAAAGTGTTCAAGGATGAAAAGGGCAGGTTCCAGGATCCCTACTATTTAATGCGCAGGGAAAAAGCGCTGATTATTGCCCTGGCCTGCAATACACCACGGGCTACCTGCTTCTGTACTTCAGTAGGTGGAAGCCCTGCCGGCAAAACCGGGTCCGATATCTTAGTAACGGATCTGGGAGAAGCCCTTGTTTTTGAGTCCTGCTCTGAAAAAGGGAAAGGGTTTATGGATAAATCAGGGCTTTTCAAAAAACCAACAGAGCGGGACATCAAGGCGAAAGAAGAGAAAGCCCGGCAGGTTGAACAGAGTATGGCGGAAATTCCTACCCCCGATATAGCAGGATTAACAGAAAAAATCGACAGGGACTTTGAGGATCCTCTCTGGGATGCAATTACCCGGAACTGCCTGGGCTGCGGCGCCTGCACTTATCTCTGCCCCACCTGCCACTGCTTCGACATTACTGACGAAGAAAACGGTAAAGGTGAGGGAATTAGGCTCCGCACCTGGGACTCCTGCCAGTATCCCCTGTTTACCCTTCATGCATCGGGGCATAATCCCAGGGTAAATAAGAAACAACGCCTGCGCCAGAGGATTATGCACAAATTTTCCTATTCAGTGGCAAACACCGGAGATATCTTCTGTGTGGGCTGCGGCCGCTGCATTACCTACTGCCCGGTAAATCTTGATATTCGCGATATGCTGAACGCCCTGAATAAACTGTAATGTGGAGTCTGTTATGATTAACCCCTATATACCTTACCCTGTTATAATAGAAGATATTGTTACAGAAAACGATAGCCGGGATTTAAAAACCTTCAAGCTTGTATTTGACAGAAAAGAAGATGAGTTTTCCTATGCACCGGGCCAGTTTGCAGAGGTCTCGATATTCGGCAAGGGGGAATCGCCATTCGGCATTGCTTCATCACCTACTGAAAAGGGATACCTTCTCTTTACAGTAAAGCGGACCGGAATAGTAACCGATGAGCTGCACAACTCTGAAAAGGGGCGTAAAATCGGGGTGCGGGGACCTCTGGGAAATTCCTTTCCCTGGAAACGTATGGAGGGAAAAAATATTGTCATTGTCTCCGGCGGCTTTGCTTTTACAACCTTAAGATCCGCCATTACCTATATGCTGTATAATAGAGAGAAGTTCGGCAAAATAACAGCAGTATATGGGGCGCGGGAGCCCGGCGAGCTGCTCTATAAAGAGCTCTTGAAAGAGTGGCAGGAGAACTCCAGTATCGACCTTACCCTGGCTGTGGACCGGGAGCCTGAAGGCGACTGGAGCGGCAAGATCGGACTCGTGCCCAATGTATTAAAAGAAGTCGGCCCCTCTGCTGAGAAGGCCCTGGCGCTGGTATGCGGACCGCCCATTATGATTCGATATACAACCCCCGTGCTCCTGGAGCTCGGTTTTAAAAAAGAAGATATCATTCTCTCGCTGGAAAACCGCATGAAGTGCGGCATCGGCAAGTGCGGACGCTGCAATATCGGCTCCAAGTACGTATGCCTGGATGGCCCGGTCTTTACCTGTGCAGAGCTCGAAAACCTCCCGGCTGAGTATTAAAGAATCATTTTTACCAAATGGTGCGTACCGGGTAGCGGGAGGATTCTATGCTTTTCACGCTGCTCTGGAATATAGCTTCGCGGCTCTTTGGGAAGCAAAAGTCTGCCTATAGTGTACTTTATAGAAATTTCCCAAGCTGAAGCAGCACTGAGATACACCGTGTTATCCGAACTTATAATTAGATGCCGAGCGGTTGATGACAGTTCTGAGCTATTTGTGATGAACCACAGAAATGTACACGTATCCAGCAGGATATCCACTATGCATTCCTGTAGAATGCGTCGATCTCTTCATCAGGTAAGGGATCGTTGAAATCCTGCGGAACAGTAAACTCACCCTCCGCAAGGCCAATCAGGATAAGTGGCGGCGCAGTAGCCGCGGCAGGCACCATGAGAAAGAGTGGTGATAAAAAGATGGTTTCTTCTACTATAAAGGATCTCCGCTATTACCTGATGAAATGGATCGAGAAGCAGGGAAAGGCAACACCCATGAAAACTGCTGATGTTTGTTATTGGCTGCGTATAAACCTATTTAATAGAGATTATATCCAACTCAGGAAAATAGGTTGAATAATAGCCGGCATCATGAGTCACAATTTTTTGTGTACCGGTTTGAAAGGCATAGGCGCCTATAATAAAATCGGACAATATATGTTGTCTGATTTTAATTTCATAGCTGCAATCACGGCAAATCAGTTTCTCAATCTTTTTCCCACACCTGTGGCACATCAATACCCTCTTTCTATTATATTTTTCCCAACGCTTTGCAGCAATAATATATGTGTCTGATTCTATTTCACCAATTACAATTCCAGTATCACAGATAAAGGTATTCAGCTCTTCAATATCATATAAAATGAGTGAAAGCTCTCCATATACAATTTTCGGAATAACCAATGTGTTCTTTCCGGCCAATTCTTCCAGCAGAATAGCATATTTTTCACCAAGACCAGGAACTGCATTGTAAATGTAGACAAGGGGATTAGTATCAATAACAATACTAGTCATCGATTCTGCCTCGAAATTGATCAACCATAAGGTCAATGCTTTTCTTATCTCTCTTTTTCCCCCGGCCAAGCCACTTTAGAAATATATTTTTTTCCCGGCTTTTCACAATATGGGCTTCATTTCCCCTGGTAATAATACGAACATCTGTTCCCGGGTGAAAACCGAACTTATTTCTTATCTCTTTTGGTATTGTAATTTGGCCCTTTTTAGTTATTCTGGACATATTGTACTCCATTTTACGACATGGTATTACTTTTCTAATAATGTAATACTTATTTCAAATATTTTCAATTACCCTATTACATTTTTCGCATCGTCTCAGCCGATCGGCACGCAGGCGATACCGATGTCCCCTGCGCACGTTCGCAAGGTTTCGTCGAAAGTCGCCAGTACCGTCCCTGCCTCATAGGCCGAACAGAGGATGACGGCGTCAACCCATCCGATGCCTTTACCGGGTAGCGAGTTATCTTTGATGAATCGGTAGATCTTCTCAGTTGAGGGGAGATGGATGGTGGTTAGCGCCTGAAGCAGCGATTCGTTCTCCACGGATAATCCCCCCAGCAGCAGCTCGCCGAAGACAAGCGGGTGTAGGAGCGCCGTGTTTTCGCGAGCCGTCTCGCCGGCAAACTTAGCCTCGTCCGAACCCTTGAAAAAGCGCACCCATACGCTCGTATCGATAAGGATCACCGCCTTCTCCGAGGTTCGGTTAATTCCGGCTGCGAACCGAAGGCCTCCACGAGACGGGATCTCTTATTCGCCTTGATCAGCTCTTCCAGGCCCATCTTGATGATCCGGGTTTTCGTTGCGACTCCGTAGAGTCGCATAGCTTCCTTTACAAGCAACTCATCAACATCGATCGTAGTTTTCATATGTATATTTTAACCCAATAATACATACAATTCAAGGTTAAACATATGTACAGGCATAAAAGCGACTATGCGGTTATCCCTATTTGTCCCCGAACAACAGATCTCCGCTCTTGCCTTCCAGGCCCGGATGGCAGTCGAAACGGACAGCCCCTACATCTGCTTTACCTTCAACCGCTGCTGCTATACGGGCTGTGCCTGAATTCCCAAAGCCACCGCATAATTCAATTGCTTTAATGCCCTGGGCAACCAGTAACTTTGCTGTTTTCTCAGCTTCAGCGTAGTCACAAACCGCAACCGTGGTTAACTCAACCTCCGGCGTCACCACTTTTGATCGATGAACTTCCGGATTAACATCCGGCGCTAAAAAAATAAAGGCAGCTTTAAAAACCATAGATCCTACTCCTTAAATAGTTATAGACAGCCTGACCGCCCCTATCTTCAATTCGTGGGACGAATCTCAGCTATTCCGGGTATCTGCTATCAGGTTCAGGCACTTCAAATTCAGCCGGTCTTTTGTAAATTTCAGTTATTATTCCCAGGTCCTGCCTATTATCAAAGTAGGTAAATGTCTCGCCATTCCATGTGCCTTCCTGCAAAATCTGATTCCCCTTTTTCTTGAAAAAAGCCTTTGTACCGTCATAATCTTTTACATCGCAAGCCAGATGATGTATGCCCTCACCATGCTCTCTCAAAAACTCTGCATATATGCTTTTATCGCATAAAGGCTCAATTAATTCTATTTCCACTTCACCAATACTGGCCAGGGCAATTTTCATGGCATACTTTTGAGGCTGGCCTTGTATTATCATATTCTCAACAGTATCGGGGTTAAGCTCATATATCTCCCAGGGCCCAATGCCATACTCATCTGCATAGCGCCTGATAGAAGCAGCAATATCCTTAACCACCACGGCTACCTGGAGTACTTTGGTAAAAACCGGTTCATCTCTCATCAATAACTCCCTATATTCCGACTTTTAGAAAAGGCTTTTTACAGCACTGATTATTTTATCTTCATTGGGAAGGAAAGCCTCTTCCAGGCTTGGAGCAAAGGGCACTGGTGTATCGGGAGCAGTTACCCTCTTTATTGGCGCATCGAGGTAATCAAAGGCCTCCTCCGCCAAAGTTGCGGCAATCTCAGCTCCAAAACCTGATGTACGCACCGCTTCATGAACAATAACAATTCGTTTGGTTTTTCTTGCCGAGGAAATAAGCGTTTCCCTATCAAATGGAACCAGGCTTCGAAGATCTATAACTTCAGCGCTAATACCTTCTTTGGCCAAACTGTTTGCCGCACTCAAGGATTTGTGAACCATCCAGCTCCATGAAATTATTGTCACATCGCTTCCTTCCCGAAGAATAGCTGCTTTGCCTATTGGAACTGAATATTCCTCTTCAGGCACCTCACCTTTCATATTGTAGAGTTGAAAATGCTCAATGAATATTACCGGGTTCCTGTCTTGTATAGCGCTGCACAATAAACCTTTAGCATCTTTAGGATGTAAATATTCGGTGAACCCATCTGTTTAGACTATAATTCCACTTTTAAACGAATTGAAAAAAAATAAGTTATTTCTGAAAACTAGGGGACACGATTTTAAAAATATGATATAGAATAGGAATGAGCT
>JAUVWI010000043.1 GCA_030604195.1 Spirochaetales bacterium | reverse complement strand
GTCAATTTTTCTTACGGTGGAAAGGATACTTCTAAAAAGAGATCCTGCCTATTGCTTTATCAGCGCTGTCTATGGTGATAGACTTTCTCTTAGACCTTTTGGGTTCCGACTTGTTCGGATTAGGAATGTGAAATTCCCTGCCGTCTAACTCTACTTTTTTAAGTATTTCCAGTGCCCTTTTCCGTCTCTCCCTGGCCGGAATGCCGGCGTAGATCAACGGTAGTTCTACATTCTCCACCGCGGTTACCCGGGGCAGGAGATTGAAGCTCTGGAAGACAAAGCCGATATACTGGTTGCGTATCTCGGCCAGGTGGTTCCTGCTAAGACCGGCCACTTCCTCTCCGGCCAGGCTGTATTGTCCTGCCGTAGGTGAATCCAGACAGCCGATAATGTTCATCAGGGTTGTTTTACCGGAACCGCTGGGTCCGATTATAGAAACAAACTCACCCTGACCCACTGAGAGGTCTATACCGTCGATCGCTTTGACCGTGGTCGGACCCATCTGATAGTGCCTTGTAAGGCTTTCAATATTGATCATTATCTTGATCCCGTACCCGGTACAGGAATGGGAATAACCGAGGTGCCGCTGGTGGTCTGGCTTGAGCCGGTCAGGGAAAAACCGGCCGTTCCTGTTCCGGTTCCAGGAACAACCACAATTTCTCCTTCCGCCAATCCTTCCAGTACCACTATATTGATTCCATCATCTGCCCCGGCTGTGACTCTTTTAGTCTTGATCTCGCCCTCTTCATAAACCTTCACATAGCTGCGGGTCCTCACAGTAGCGACTGCTTTGCTCGGCAGTACGATTCCCTTATCCGAGCTGATCAGGATGGATATATCAGCGCTCATACCGGGTTTCAGTTTGCCGTCACGGTTGTCAAGCAGAGTAGATACCTTGAAAATTGAGATATTATTGATTATCTCTGCGGCCGGGCTGATCCTCTCTACTTTTGATTTCAATATTTCACCGCCCAGGGCATCGCTGGTTATGGTAACCCCCTGGTCCTTTATCACTTTGCTGATATCAAATTCATCTACCTCTGCTACTAAACGCACACGGGAAAGATCGGCGTAGGTAATGAGCATTGCTCCCTTGCTGATCAGGTCTCCGGGGGCCAGGTTTGAACTTAGAACCACGCCCGTGAAGGGTGCTTTCACGGCTGTATTTGCCAATTCCTGACGGGCAGTGTCCAGTGCCAATACGGCCTGGGAAACGGCCAGTTCTGCGGATTTCTGGGCATACTCGCTGTCGGAAACAGCCCTTGATGCTCCATCGACCTGGTCCTTTGAGACCGCACCCGACTCAAAAAGCGCTTTCTTGCTGCTCAGATCGGTCCGTGCCAGGGCCAGGTTATCCCGTGCCTTATCACGGTTGAGCACCGCCTGAGAGAGGGACAGAGAGGCCTGTTTTACCGCTTTATCCTTATCTAAACTGTCAAAACGAATCAGCAGATCTCCCTTATTAAAGGCGTCGCCTTCTGAAGCTCCGGAGAGAATTACTCCCTCTATTGCCGAACGTATAGTTTGAGTAAGAAAGGGCTCTACCACTGAAGGTCCTTCTACGCGCACTGACACGCTGCCATTCTTAGCTTCAATTGTGAGAATTTGTTCTTCACCTTCGGCGCCGGTCTCTGCTGCCGGCTGGTTATATGTTAAGTACCATATTCCGCCCCCGATTAAGATGACCGCGACGGCGATCAATAATACTATCCAGGTTTTTTTTCTTTTCATTATTTTTCTCCCTTATTCCGCAATTGAATATATTTCGCTTAAATACGAAGCTGCATCTGCAGCAGCCATTCTTGTTTTTTCCACATCGATAAAAGCTGATTCCAGCTTCCATTGTGAACGTTTGACCAGCGCAGCTGCTTCGAGTATTTCATATTCTGCAGCCTGGCCGATTGTTTTTTTTGTTTCAACTATTTTCTGATTCTCCTCGGCCCGTTCAAGATTCCTCTGCGCCTGTTCGAGTGAATCCCCGGCTTTCAGCCACTGCTGGAAAGCCGTACGGATTTCCAGGTGGAGGGTTTCTGTAAGCGCATTTAGCTTCTCTTCTTCCAGTTGGTGCTCCACAGAGAGCGAGTCAATATTAAGGTTGTCGGCGCGGCTGCCCTCAAAACCCAAACCAATAGTAAACCCGGTATTCCAGGTGCTTACGGATGAGCCGCTGCCTGCGGGAATCTCACCCCAGCTGTAAAGCGGGAAAGAATAAGCCGCGGTAATCTCCGGAGAATTGAAATTGTAACTCAGAGAGGCTGAATGATCTTCCGTATTCAGGAAGGTTTTCAGGTCTAGTGAAAGGTCAATTTTGGCCAGGCGATCAATGGATTCTTGGATCTCTCTGATCCGGATTTTCTGCAGAAGAATTGAGGGATGATGATCATAGAGCCATGAAGAGAGTTCCGGCGGCCGGGCCAGATCAGCAACCTCCGGTCGGCTCTGCTCCAGGGTCCCGGTGTCACGGGCCAGACCGGCGGTATAGGAAAGTTCAAGCCAGGTCAGGCGTCTCTCCAGGTTACCTTGAAAAAAAGCTTCCTGCTTTTCCTCAAGAGCTTCTTCGGCCGCGGCAAGATCCAAAAGGGATGCCCCGCCTGCTTTAAAATTCTTCCGCATAATATCCTCAAAAGCCCGGGCTGAATCCAGTTCGGTTGTCAATACATCAAGCTGCTCCTGCGCCAGCCACGCTGCCTGGTATTGGCTGTAGAGCTTAATTAAAGCCTTTTCGCGGGCGTTCTTCAGAGAACGCTCTGCATTGGCCAGGGCATTTCCGGCGAATACTGCCTTTTCTTTAGCCAGGCTGGAGAGTCCCAGCGGAATTTTCAAGGCAGTTGAAGCTGATATCTCGATTGCCTCGCCCAAAGATCCCTGCTCCGTTGATGTGGACTTGACTGTGGGATCTACCGATAGTGAACTGTTACCTGCATGATTCAAGGCGGCGAGCTCTCTTCTGGCTTTTTCCACGGTAAGCATGGCGGATTTTACTTCAAAGGTCTCATTGACACCGGAAAGCACTTCGGAGAGGGTGATTCCATATAGACCGGCTGCTGCTGAAAAAGCGATTATTACAGTAATTAAAATTGATTTTTTCATTTGTAGGGGTTCCTTACTCTATTCTTTAATATATTAATATTACTCTATTCAATAATAGCTAATATGATTAATATAGTCAACAATAATAAAATCTTTTATTATAATAATTGTAATAATAAAATAGCCGGGTAAATTGTTCTCTTTGTGCGCTGACAGTGAAGATTAGGTGAAGAAATTACCGGGTCTATGCTGAATTTTGCAAGTTTATTGCCGGGTTTCCTTTTTTTGTATATATTCATATAATAACTTACCTGGTAAGAGGAAAATATGCCGACCTACGATTATGAATGTACTGTCTGTAAACATACTTTTGAGGCCTTCCACAGTATAACGGCCGATGCCCTGGAGACCTGTCCTGTATGCGGTAAAAAGCTTAAGCGCCTCATCGGCGGCGGCATGGGAATCATTTTCAAGGGAAGTGGTTTTTATACTACCGATTATAAGAAGACTTCCGCAGTAACAGGGGGCAATGGCACCTCACCAAAGAAAGTTTCCAGAGAGCCGGCTAAACCTGAAGAGAAAAAACCCGTGCCGGTTTCAGATAAGAAAACGAAGTCCAAAGTTTAGTTTATTAAAAGGTAAATACCTCTGCTGAATCAACTGCAATTTCCAACAACTCCTCTATCTCTAAAGAGCGGAATGAATCCTGCATGCGCTTAAGATCGGGTTTAATCAAGGGGTGTTTTGGGGTAAAAAGGGTACAGCAATCCTCAAAGGGTTGAATAGAGGTTTCAAAGGTATTGATCCTGCGGGCGATTTTTATAATTTCTTCCTTATCCAGGCCAATAAGGGGACGGAACACGGGCAGTGATATTTGATTACCGGTAAAGCGCAGGCTCGCCGCTGTCTGGCTGGCCACCTGTCCCAGGTTTTCGCCGGTTACCAGGGAGTTACAGTTACAGCGTCCTGCCAGCTTCTCCGCCATTTTCATCATGGCGGCGCGCATGAGCAGGGTCATTTCCGCGGCCGGGGCCCGCTCCTTAATTCTTACCTGTGCCTCACTGAAGGGAACAGTGTAAAGGGTGATACCTGAGAGGCAGCGCGAAAGTATCTCAGCCAGCTCTTTAACTTTGGAGAGGGCTTTTTCGGAAGTAAAAGGCGGGGTATGAAAGTAGACAGCATCAATTTTAAGACCGCGCTTTCCCATAAGGTAGGCGGCCACCGGTGAATCGATACCGCCGGATAAGAGCACCATACTCCTGCCGCTGGAGCCCAGGGGCAGGCCGCCCGGACCCTTAATTTGCGGACCATACAGGTAAACAGAATCCCTGACCTCAATGTTGAGGATCCAGTCAGGATTGTGCACATCAACCTTCAACCCTGGCATGGATTTCAGTAAAAGGTCTCCCAGTCTGCAGGCAATTTCATAGGAATTCAGGGGAAAGCTCTTATCCGTTCGTCGGGCCTCAACCTTAAAACGGCTGTCCTTTTGCCCTTTTAAGAGCTCTCCGGCAAGAATAAGGGCGGATTCCTCGATTTTGCCCATTTCCTTGGGCACTTTCAGTGCTCTGCTGAAGGAGACAATACCAAAGGTGTTTTGTAAGGCGGTGGAGACCCGGTCAAAGTATTTAGCGAGGGTTTCTATATATAAACGGCCAAACCTTCTGGTAATCCTATATTCAGTTCCCTTCAATTGTATACCGATATTTTCACAGAGCCTTTTTTCAAAGGCGGGTCTGTTTTTCCCCTTTAGGGCGAGTTCGCCATATTTAATAAGCAACAGTATTTCCCCAGCGCAGATTTCATCCACAACCGAACTCCTTAAAGCAAAAGTCCAACACAATATATATTCAGGCGTCCACAGGACTTCCTGCGGTCGCTGACTTGATTATTTGTTGCGCTGAAAACGCAAGATTTTAAAGGTAATAGCATATTTCTATCTCCGGGCAATCTTAAGCAGAAGCGGCACCTCTTTTTTTAGAGTACCCAGCAGAGCCTCCATCTGCGACGGCACTGTATCCCGGCCCAGTGAAATACGTACAGCGGCTAAAGCCCTTTCTTTGGGCACAGCCATGTTTTCTGCAATCCTGAAGCGCTCCTTCTTCTTTGAGGAGCAGGCTGAGCCGGTGGAGATCATAATCCCCTTATCCTCAAGCGCCCGTACCAGCACCTCCCCGGGTATGGGCGGAAAAGAGACATTGAGGATATAGGGAGAGAAGAGGGCAGGGTCCACAGTAATTCGGCTTTCAGGAATTATGCAGGCACCTTCCATATCTGCTAAACCCTTAAGCAGGAAATCCATCATCTTCCTGGTTTTGTTATACTCCGATTCCAGTTTTTCTTTGCTTTTTTCAGCGGCTAGGGCCATGCCGCAGATGCCGGGCAGATTTTCGGTTCCGGGCCGCAAACCCCTCTCCTGGCCGCCGCCGCAGTAGAGAAAATCAAAGTAACTCCCTTTGCGTATGAAGAGAGCGCCCACCCCTCTGGGTCCGCCTATTTTGTGAGCGCTGAAAGAAGCGCTGTCAACATTCAGTTCCCGGAGATCCAGGGGGATCTTGCCCAGGGCCTGTACCGCATCGGTATGAAGCAGCACCTTCCTGCCGGTACTGCGGGAGAAGGCGTTTATTGCCGCCGCGGTTTCAGCTACCTGTTGTATGGCCCCGGTTTCATTGTTTACCAGCATCAGGACCACTAAAGCGGTATGGTTATCAAGCCTGGAGGCTATATGCGAAGGATCAATAAAGCCGGAAGCGGCTGCAGGCACATAATCTACTTTGTATCCCAACTGTTCGAGTATCCTGGCCGGTTCGAAGAGCGAGGGATGCTCGATGCCGCTGATAATTATCTTTTTCCCCCGGCTCTTTTTTAAGAGTGAAAAAAGCGCCATATTGTTCGCCTCGGTACCGCCGGAAGTAAAAATGATCTCCCCGGAGCCACAGCCCAGAACTGCAGCCAGTGCTTCTCTGGCTTGTATCAGCCGCTTTTCAGCATTGCGCCCGGTTTTATGGATTGAGGAGGGATTGCCGTAGCAATCCACAGCGACCTCTTGCACCACCTCCAGAATCCCCTGGTCGGGCGGTGCAGTGGCGGCCCAGTCAAGATAAATAAAGCTCATTGCTAAAAAATATAGACACAAAAGGTTTATTTCTGCAAGTTATCCGATAGATTAATCAACATTGACAGGCCGGTTTTTAATAAAAATATATTTTTCTCTGTTGAAACTATTTGATTAGGATAAAATTGCTATTAGGAGAGATGTAATTGATGAGCAGTAATTTACAAATTGCACCAGAAAACTATCTCGATCTCTGGGATGTCTGTCCGAATGCCGTGCTGATCATTACTGAAAAAAAGGAAATCGCTTTTGCGAACTCTAAAGCCGCAGAGCTTTTTGACTATAACCGGGAGGAGATAATCGGAACTCCACTGAACAGAATAATCTCAGGCGAGCTGCCAGGCTGTAAGGAAGATCTATCGGCAGCCGCCCCTGAGCGGGAAGGATTATTCAAGCGGCAGCAATTAATAGCGAAGTGCCCGCAGGGTGAGATCGAAGGAATCAGGAAAAACCGCGCACACTTCCCTATTGAATTGAGTTTGAGTATGTACCGGGGAAATGAGGGTACTCTATTAACGCTCGCTATTCTGCGTGATTTAAGACTTGAGAAAAAGGAGGAAACCCGCCATAGGCGGGTAAATGAAACCCTGTATGCTGTAGCGCAGGTTATCGGCTCAACCCTGGAACTGGATGATGTTCTTCACAGAATACTGGGACAGTTGAAAAAGGTGATGGATTATCAGGCTGCAGCAATCATGTTGGTTGATGAGCAGCGCAAGAATCTCTATGTGAAGGTTGCGGAAGGTTTTAATAAGCAAGCTGTGAAAATCAGCCTGCCGCTTGATGGCGAGAGAGGTGTAAGCGTCCAGGTAGTAAGAACGGGAGAGCCCAAATATGTCCCGGATATAGCCAAAGATAAAAGGCATGTCAGCGGCGGCATAAACCAGGGTTCTGAGCTTGCGGTGCCCCTTAAGATTAAGGATGAGGTAATCGGTGTGTTGAATCTGGAAAGTGAGGAAATCGATGCGTTCAGCCGCCATGATCTTCAACTCCTCTCAGCTTTTGCCGGTCAGGCCGGCGTAGCAATAGAAAACGCCCGCCTTTTCAAAGATTTAAATGAGGAAAAAGGACGCCTGGAGTTTCTTTACGAAATATCCAGCCAGTTTACAGGTGATCAGGAGCTTGATCAGATGTTGGCACGGATTATAAACCGGATTACCGCTGAGCTTGGCGGTCATATAGGGCACCTTTTTATCATTGAGCCGGATGGGAAGCATCTCAGGCTGCAGGCAATAGCAGGGGTAAAGGCTGCGGTTGCCGTTTTAGACCGGAAAGTGAGACTTCGTCTCGGGAAGGGTCTTGCAGGTCTGGAAGCTGGAAGTTATGCTTTGCTCAGTGTGAGCGATACAGGAAGCGGTATGGACAGTGAGACAAAAGCGCGCATCTTTGAGCCCTTTTTCACGACTAAAGCGGGGAAGGGCATGAATAAACACAGCGGTCTGGGACTATCCATGGTTTACGGCATAGTGCATAGCCATGGAGGGATTATTAAGATTTACAGTGAAGTCGGAGAAGGCACTACCTTCAGGGTCTATCTGCCGGCCACAGAGCGTAAAGTCACAAAGAAAGAACGCCAAGAGAAAACCCCGGTAGGCGGAAAAGAAACTATCCTGGTGGTTGACGATGAAGAGCTTATCCTGAAACCGGCAGAGAAAATTCTAAAGCGGGCGGGCTATAAAGGTGCGCCAGGTGCTGGATAGGGAATAGCCATCCGGCAACCCCTGCTAAATAAATTGTTGTTGCCGGCGCGTTACCGCCGGCCTGCTTGCCAAAATAGAATAATCAATATATTCTATATATTGATTATGAGTAAAATTATTGAATTGGCCTCTGTGCTGAAAGTGTGTGGACATCCACTGCGCCTGCAGATTCTCTGCGCTATTGTACGGAATGAGGAGAGCTGCGTCTCTGAACTCTGGAGCTGCCTGGGACAGCCTCAACCGGTTGTTTCTCAACATCTGGCAGTCCTGAAAAAGAGGGGGATTGTAGGGTCCCGTGTTCAGGGTAATAAGCGTGTTTACTCAATAACAAATCCCTTAATCGAGGATCTGGTTGAAGGATTGGTCAGGGAAGAGGCTAAAACTCCTGGATAAGATCTATCACCCCATTGGCCAGGGCAAGCAGGGCGGCGGTAAAACCGGTAATAACCAGTACATCGGTTAACACCTTCTGAGTAACGGTCCAGGAATTCTTGCCGATATAAATAAGGTTCCCCGGTTCCACATCATTCTCCATACCTATCCGTTTCCTGTTGCCGAGCTCATCAACAAAATAGATCTTATTCCTGTCTCCGGTTTCAATGCTGATCCCGCCGGCCGCGATAATATAATCAAAAACCTTAAGACCGTTGGCATAGGGAAAAGCGCCGGGGTTGTTTACCTCGCCGGCAACAAAAATCTGCAGTTTCTTCATGGGCACCAATAGAAAATCGTCCGCTTCAATAGTCAGATCAAGGGAGGGCTCCCGGCCCTGCCAGAGTTTTTCGGCATCAAAAAAAACCTTTTCCCCGCTCTCACTTTTCTGCAGGTAGGCTTTAGCTGTTTCGGCCAGGGGGGTAGGGCCGCCAAGAGAGTCCATGACCTGCAGCACAGTCATACCGGGGATATAGGGTAAATTAACTATTATTCTGGAGGTGGGGATCATTGCCGGTTTATCGCCGCTGGTCGGAGTGCCGAAAAAGGCGCCTTCAACAGTGATCATTTCTCTATTTTTAAGCATGGAGTCCACAATTATTTTATCACCGTTCTTAAGCTGATAATCACTCTGTTCATTGAGATCGATGCTCACTAAAGATGATTTGCCTCCCTGACCCAAGCGCGCAATCTGGATTTTTCTGGCCTGTGCGTCCGGGGTTATGCCACCGGCATAATTGAGCAGGTCTTTCAGGGTTTCATGAGCGAGTAATTCATATATACCGGGATAGAGTATTTTGCCTTCAAGCTCTACAATCCGGTCAGCCTGCGGAATATATATGCGGTCTCCGGGTTCGAGGAGGGGGTTTTGGGTGAAGTCAGCCTCTGCGGCAAAGCGGGAAAGATCCAGTATTTCCTTGCTGTCGTCCCGCAGGAGTTCGACCCTGCGGAAGCTGGCGCCTTTGACAAATCCTTGGGCCAGGGCTACTGCGTCAGAAACCCTGGACAGGGGGTTGACCGTGGCTATTCCCGGGGCTTTTACGCCGCCGTGTATAAATACATCGAAGAGAGCCGGTGATTGTAGTACAAAGTCAACAAAGAGAACCGGAACCCGTGCCTTGATTCTGCTGATAATTGTGTTTTTCAATTCAGAGAAGTACATCCCCTCCACATTCAAGGTACCGATAAAGGGTATGTCCAGCTTGTAATCGTCGCTCAACAGTAAGGGGTAGCGCTCAGTCTCTTCTATTGAAATAATCAGCTCATAGGCATCACCGGGCGTCAATTTATAGCTGGTGGAGCCTAATATTCTTTTAAGCAGGCTCCTGGGGTCGCCCACGGGCTGAATTATGCCAGGCTGCTGGCCGAAGCCCGGCTTAACACTTTCAGCCTGGGCTAAAAAGGGGAGGCATGCTACAATTATAAGGGCTATGATTGGCAGGAATCTCTTCATGAGGGGATACTAACAGAATAGGGCCTTACAGGTCAATAAAGCTAAAAAATATAGAGTTTACAAATTGCGAATAGGCCTGTCCCTCTTTCTGTTTGCAACTTTTGGCAATTGGCGTTACATTAGAGAAATAAAATCTGCATACACGGGGTGGTTGGTGTTTTTCTTTTTTCCATTTTGGATTCTACTGCCGTTTTTCTTCATTTTGATCGCCTTAAGAATCGGCACCAGGATTTTCCGCGATATTTTTAAAGAGCTGGATGGCTCACGTAAAGACGATTTTCGTATTCCCGGTTCAGGCAGAGAATGGCTGCAGAATTTAAGATCTCCAAAACAGAAGAAACCCCAGAGCCTGGAGGCACAAATATTCCGCCTGGCCTATAAATTGAAAGGCAGGGTAACGCTTTCAGATATTATTTTAGAGACGGGCTTAAGTATTAAGGAGGCGGAAGAGACGGTAACCGGTATGGTTGATGGTCTTCGCATCTGCATGGAGGTGGATGAACGCGGGCTGCTGTTTTTCGAGTTCCCTGAGATTATCTCCCGCTTTGAGGGAAAGACGTAGCATTATAAAAAGGAGGAAGCATGAATAGCTATGTGAAAGAGGTAAGCGAAGCCGTTAATAAACGGTATCCCTGGGAAAAAGAGTTTCTTCAGGCTGTACATGAAGTGCTTGGTTCTCTGGAGATGGTGGTTGATCGTGATCCCAAGTACAAACAGGTACGTATCCTGGAACGGATCATAGAACCGGAAAGAGTGATTATATTTCGCGTTCCCTGGCAGGATGACAGGGGGGGAGTGCACGTTAACCGTGGCTACCGGGTTGAGTTTAATAGCGCCATTGGCCCTTACAAGGGAGGCTTACGTTTTCACTCTTCGGTAAACCTGGGTATTCTCAAGTTTCTGGGATTTGAGCAGGTTTTTAAGAACAGTTTAACCGGCCTGGCAATGGGCGGCGGCAAAGGAGGCAGTGATTTTGATCCTAAAGGCAAGTCTGATGACGAAGTCATGAGATTCTGCCAGAGCTTCATGAGCGAATTATACCGCCACATCGGGGCTGATACTGACGTTCCTGCCGGAGACATAGGCGTAGGTGGCAGAGAGATCGGCTATATGTTCGGTCAATACAAGCGGTTAAAGAACCTGTTTGAGGGAGTATTAACCGGTAAAGGGCTGAATTGGGGAGGAAGCCTCATTCGGCCAGAGGCAACGGGCTACGGCTGTGTTTACTTTGCTGAAGAGATGTTAAAGAGCCGTGATGAATCCTTTGCCGGTAAGCGGGTTGCAATTTCCGGTTCCGGTAATGTAGCACAATATGCTACCGAAAAGGTCAATCAGCTAGGCGGTAAAGTAGTAACCCTTTCCGATTCTAATGGCACAATTGTGGATGAAGAGGGCATATCCGGTGAAAAATGGGACTATGTTATGGAGCTCAAGAACATCCGCCGTGGAAGAGTGCAGGAATATTGTGAAAAATATTCCTCCGGCAAGTACTACGAGGGAAAACGGCCGTGGGGACTTGCTAATGCAGAGATTGCTCTGCCCTGTGCTACCCAGAATGAGCTCGATGAAAATGACGCTAAAGCCTTAATTGAGAAAGGCTGTATCTGTGTTTCTGAGGGGGCAAATATGCCCTCAACACCTGGAGCGGTTGAGGTAATACTGCAAAAGGAACTCCTCTTCGGTCCCGGTAAAGCGGCAAATGCCGGCGGGGTTGCCTGTTCCGGACTGGAAATGTCCCAGAACAGTATGCGTCTGAGCTGGACCCGTGAAGAGGTGGATGAAAAGCTCCATCAGATTATGGTCAATATCCATAAGAATTGCGCCCAGGCGGCCCGGGAGTATGGCGCTGCCGGAAAATTCATCAATTATGTCAATGGCGCCAATATTGCCGGCTTCAAGAAGGTGGCTGATGCCATGCTCGATCAGGGCTTAGTATAATCAGGCTTAACTGAACTAAACTTGAAGAAAGCCGGTGGAATATTCATCGGCTTTTTTTTATATTTATTAGATTGGGAGCCTTAAATTGCTGAGAGAAGAGATTTCAGAATCCATTCATAAATACAAGACAGACAACGAAATATATCACGATCTGATGGAGTTCCGGGTTCGTGAGATCCTGCTGGTGGCTACGCTTTATGATGCCTTTATTCTGGAGCAGGAAGATAAGTTGAGCGAGAAAATATTTGGGGAGTATTACCAGCTCAATCTCTCTACAGCGCCGCGCATTACCAGTGTTTCCTGCAGCGAGGAGGCCCTGTCTGTAATTGCTAAGAAGCATTTTGACTTGGTCATTATTACCATGCGTATTGATGAGATGACCCCCTATGAGCTTGGCAAGAAGATAAGAGATCTGAAGCCGTCAATTCCGCTGCTCCTCCTCTTGAATGACAACTCAGACATCAGGCTGGTGACCGGCAGATGGGGGCGCTGGAACTATTTTGATAAAATATTTGTGTGGAATGGCGATGCCCAGATTTTTCTGGCCATGATCAAGTACACAGAAGACAGGATTAATGTAATTAAGGATACCAGAATGGGCCTGGTGCGGGTTATCCTCCTGGTAGAGGATTCCATACGCTATCTTTCACGCTATTTGCCCACCTTATACAGTGAGATTATGAAACAGACCCAGCGGCTGATTGCAGATGAACATCTGGATGAAATGAAGAAGCTGCTCAGAATGCGCGCCCGCCCGAAAGTGCTGGTAACGGAAACCTATGAAGAAGCCCTGGCAATTATCGATATATATGAGGAATGCCTGCTCTGCGTTATAGCGGATGTGCAATTCCCTATTGATGGTATGGTCGATGATCTGGCCGGAGTGAAGCTTATAGATCATATAAAGCATAAGCTCAAAGATTTGCCTACCGTGCTGCAGTCTTCTGATCCGGCTATGGCAAAGCAGGCTGAAGAAAAAAATTCTATCTTCATTGATAAGAACTCCGACAACCTCTCCCGGGATCTTACTGATTTTATCTTTAAATATCTGGGTTTCGGCGATTTCATTTTTCGCAATAACCAGGGGAAGAAGATAGGGCAGGCTCAATCTATGGAAAAGTTCAGGCAGTTTCTAAAAACAATTCCCGATGAATCACTGGTTTACCATGCAGATCGAAACCATTTTTCCAGCTGGCTCATGGCGCGGGGAGAGATTAAAATAGCCAAAAGCTTACGACCGGTGCGTGTGAGTGACTTCCCTACTCCGGAGGGGCTGCGGCACCATCTTATAGATATCTGCCGGCGGGTTCATGAGGAAAAAACAAAGGGGAAAATAATAATCTATGATGAATCTATAATCAATGAGGAGAGCTATGTTATCCGCATGGGCGAAGGCTCGCTGGGAGGTAAGGGCCGGGGCATGGCATTTCTTAACATGCTGTTTCAGAACTGGGAGTTTTCAACAACTTTTCCGGGGGTTAATATCCGTATTCCGCCCACTTCAATAATCGGTACTGAGGAATATGATTATTTCATAGAACAAAATCACTTTGAGAAGCTGCTTAACGAAGAGAGGGACTACCTTGAGGTAAAAAAACTTGCGCTAAAAGGGAGGCTTTCCCCCTCTTTAAGAAAAAAACTAAAAATTTACCTGGAAAATATTCACTATCCTATTTCAGTCCGTTCATCAGGGCTCTTTGAGGATTCTATTTCTCAGCCTTTTTCCGGTATCTACGATACTTTTCTACTTCCCAACAGCCACCCGGATATAAATGTCCGTCTGCGCCATGTGGAGGAGGCAATTAAACTGGTTTATGCCTCTGTGTTTTCTCCTGCGGCCAGGTCTTATTTTGAGGCTATTGATTATAAGGTCAGCCAGGAAAAAATGGCTGTGTTAATACAGGAAGCAGTGGGAAATCGTTACGGTAATCATTATTATCCGCACTTCTCCGGAGTGACCCAGTCATACAATTATTACCCTGTTTCTTATTTGAAACCGGAAGACGGAATTGCTGTTATCGGTTTCGGCTTTGGTAAATATGTAATTGATGGTGAAAAGGCCCACCGCTTCTGTCCCAAATATCCTAAACTGGATTTCCTGGCGCCTGCTGATCAATTCAAGAATTCTCAGACCAGTTTCTATGCCATAAACATGGAAGAAAAAAGCCTGGGACTGATACGCGGGGAAGATGCTTCTCTTTTACGTTTGAATATCAGTGATGCAGAGGAGGATGGAACCCTTAATTACTGTGTTTCAGTCTGGGATGAGCAGAATAACCGCATGCATGCGGGTTCTTCTTACCAGGGGTCAAAGATTGTAAACTTTGCCTATATTTTGAAATATGATTATTTCCCCCTGGGCTCTGCTCTTAAGATGGTTATGGAGATGATCAGGTCCGTAATGGGAACCTCGGTGGAAATTGAATTCGCCGTGGATCTGAATAAAGACGGGCAGGGAAACCCGAGCCTCTACATTCTGCAGATCAAACCCCTTCTTGGCAATCTGGAGGATTACAATCTTGAGCTTGCGGAAATCAACAGAGATGAGCTTTTTCTCTATACTGAAAAAGCTATGGGTAATGGCCGGATAAATGATCTATACGACATTATCTATGTAGATCCAGACAGCTTTGATAAGACCAAAACCGTGGAAATGGCGGCTGAGCTGGAAAAACTGAATACCACAATGAAAAGAGAGCAGCGGAAATACCTGCTGATCGGTCCGGGCAGATGGGGCAGCAGGGACCGCTGGCTGGGAATACCTGTTCTCTGGTCTCATATTTCCAACGCCCGTATTATTGTAGAGGTTGGGCTCGAAGATTACAGGATCGATCCCTCTTTAGGCTCCCATTTTTTTCATAACGTAACCTCCATGAATATCGGTTATTTTGATATTCCCTATGGTTCAGATAATAATTTTATTGACTGGCAGTGGCTTAAAGGTCAGATAGAGGTCTCCAGATCCCGGTACTTTATTCATATCAGGCTTGATGAACCTTTGGTAGCGAAAATGGATGGCAGAAAGAGTATTTCGGTTGTTTATAAACCGGCTATCTAAAATCTAACACCTGGCTACTATTATATGGACCTGGCTTACGCGCCGCCATTCTGTCCATCATGGGATTCTGTCCTGGCAGCGGGCGATATTCTGGCAAAGAAGTTATAAGGTGTATGTAAATTTTTCTTTTAAGCTCTTCCAGGTCAGCAGGGCAGTGTTATCAATCAGCCAGTCTGCAT
This sequence comes from Spirochaetales bacterium, assembly GCA_030604195.1. Taxonomy (GTDB): domain Bacteria; phylum Spirochaetota; class Spirochaetia; order SZUA-6; family DRHE01; genus DRHE01. The sequence goes on along the minus strand of JAUVWI010000043.1, from coordinate 16,267 downwards.
TGTTGAGCTCTTTACCAACACCAACTGCATACATGCCTGCTGCCTTTATTGAGTCTATTCCTGCCTGGGCATCTTCTATCCCAATACAATCCCGTGGGGCAAGGTCCAGAAGAGAGGCTGCCTGAATGAAGATCTCAGGATCAGGTTTGCCTTTAACAACATTCTGCGGGTCAACATAAGCATGGAAGGAGCTTTCTATTCCAAGGGCTTTGATAATTTGTAATGCATTACGGCTGGACGATGCAAGGGCAACTTTTATTCCCGCCTCTTCCAGCTCTTTTAATAGGGCGGGTATTCCGGGTAAAAGGTCGTCAGGAGTTATATTTCGGATCATTTGCCGATAGTATTGGTTCTTTCTTAGAGCTAAAGCCTCTTTTTTCTGCCTGGAGTATGAAATACTGCCCTGTTTTAAAATAAGTTCCAGAGATTCCATACGATCGAGACCCTTTAGGTGTTGGTTATACGATTGGCTCAAGGTCAGGCCGATTTTCTCTGCCAATCTCTTCCAGGCCAGGAAATGATATTTTGCGGTATCTGTAATAACGCCGTCAAGATCAAAAATAATCCCTCGAAGTTCAGCCATGAGGCTAAAGACCGTTGTTTTGCCTCTGGTTAATAAAATTGTGGTGTTCTCATGTTTTATCGAGATAGGGGAGCCGGAAACCAGCAGGTAGGTAATTGCATCCCTTCCCAAGTCAACTGAGATAAGACTTTTTCTAATGATCAGGTTGAACTTAAGTCTTTTCCACTGCAGCGGCAGCCGGGGCTTGAAGGAGATGGAGCCGCCATAATCACGCATACCGGCAAATCCATAGACCAAAGAGAGCCAGCTCCCTGCCATGGACGCTGTATGGATGCCGTGTTTGACATTACCGTTTATATCATCCAAATCCATTCTGGCAGTTTTCCGGAAGTAATGGTAGGCTTTATCGTGATACCCGACCTCAGAACTTATTATGCCTTGAATACAGGGCGCCAGAGAAGAATCCCCGGTGGTGAGGGGGTCATAATAATCAAAGTTGCGCTTCTTTTGTGCCAGCGAAAAGCGGTTTCCCTGCAAGAATAGGGCAAGCACTAAATCAGGCTGTTTGAGCACTTGATAGCGGTTTATAACCAGAGGATGATAATGGAGAAGCAGGGGGTATTTGTCCGGCGGTTTTGTGTCAAAATCCCAGATCGCCTTATTTAAAAATGAATCATCCTGGCAATGGATTCCTCTTTCCTGATTGAAAGGCACATACATAAAGGAAGCGGCCTTTTCCCATTGATCAATTTCCTCTTTTCGCAGGGCGGTTTTTTTCTGCAGCTGCCGGAAATTTTTTGGAAAATATCTTTTCAGAAAGCGGACTACCCGTTCTGCATATTCAAGATGATCCCTGGCCATCAGGTTGGTATAGGTATTGTTGTTTACAATGAAAGTATATTCATCAGGGCCGGTAACCCCGTTAATGCAGAACTGGTTGTTTTTTTCTGCAATAAAATCACCCAGATCAACCCATAAGCGTGCAGTTTCGATGAGCATTTCCGCTCCACTCTTTTTAAGAAAGTTAATATTGCCGCTGACTTCGGTGTATTTCTTAATGGCAAAAGCAATATCAGCATTAATATGGTATTGAGCGGTACCCGCCGGATAATAGGCGGAGGTTTCTTCTCCATCTATGGTGCGCCAGGCATATAAAGCGCCGGCTTGAGCCATCTCGGCTGCCCTGGCTCTGGCCCTGCCCAGAATTTTATAGCGGTATTCCAGCAGTTTTTCGGCAATGTGAGGCATGGTATAGAGGAAAACGGGTAATATATAGATTTCAGTTTCCCAGAAATAGTGTCCCTCGTACCCCTCGCCGGTCAAGCCTTTGGCGGAGATACTCGTATGGCCGTCGCGGCCCACAGCCTGAAGCAGGTGGAAAAGATTAAAACGCAAACTCTGCTGCAGGGCGATATCGCCCTCTATCTGTACATCGCTTCTCTTCCAGAAATTGTCAAGATATTCTCTCTGCGATTCCATCAGCGTATCGAAACCATTTTGTCTGGCTTTGGTTACCTCTTTTCTGGCCAGAGCTTGAATGCGGCTTTCGGGATGATCCAGTGAAGTATAGTAGGCAATATATTTAAAGAGCTTTGCATCCTCTCCCTGTTTCAGGGTGAAGTGAAAGTTAACGCTTTTAAGGGATTCCAGGTTTTCGCTTTTTACCGTATATGGGCAGTCGCTTTCTAAATAGTTTTCCATGGCACAGACCAGGGATAACCCTGTGTTGCGGGTGGCATGAGCTAAAAATGCAAAGGTTGAATCGATTCCGCCCTCCCGGATGATCAAACTGTCTTTACTGAGTGTTGAGCCAATACGGGGGTCTTTATTGTTTTTTTGATTCCTGACCTTGCCGTTTATGATAGAGCAAAGGGTGACTTTCATATCCTGATTTATTGCTTTAACCTGATAGCGGATAGCGGCTGACTGACGGTGAGCAAAGCAGACCAATCTGGTTATATTCAGTTCGATTTCTCTGCCTTCAGGGGATTGCCAGCGCAAATTTCTGGTAAGGATGCCCTTTTTTGTATCTAAGGTTCGCTGGTAACGGCTAATTTTTCCAGTACGAAGATCAAATGGTTCACCCTCTAAACAGAGCCGGATAATCTTTGCATCCGTAACATTGAGCATAGTCTGCCTGCTCTTCGCATAACCATAGGCTATCTCTCCATACACTATTGGTTCCGAATCATAAAAACCATTGAGATAGGTACCGTTATAATAAAAGCAGTTGCCTTCCTCGAAATTTCCTCTGAGACCGATAAAGCCATTGCCAAGAGAGAAAATTGTTTCACTTGCAGGGATCCTCTCCTGATTAAATTCATTTTCAATAATCTTCCATTGATCCAGGGTGTAACTGTAGGTAGAATTTTCAGCCAATTTTATCTCTCCCGGTGCCGGCCCTTTTGCAGGTGTCCCGGATAGAGAAGTGGGTGGGAAGAATTATCTGACAGGGTTTCTGAACCTGCTTGTTCTGCAATTGATTAATAAGAAGTCGAGCGGCCTCAGCACCGAGACCTGCTGCCGGCAGTGACATGGTGGTTAGGGGGGGGTTGAGATAGCGAGAGAGGAAGTCATCGTCAAAGCCGGCTATAGAGATATCATCGGGAATATTTAAGCCTGAATCCCTGATTGCCTTAATTGCTCCGTAGGCAATTATGTCATTTCCGGCAAATACCGCGGATGGCAGGCGGGGCAGCGAAAGCAATTCCTGCATGGCCTGATAACCACTCTCCTCTGAATAGTCAGCTATTTTGACCAGTTCTTTACGGTAATCAATGGCTGCTTCCTTTAGAGCTTCCCGGTAACCCCGCAGCCGGTCGAATGCCGCGTAGTAGACCAGGGGTGCATGTACGATCATAGCAATTTCTTTGTGTTCCTGAGCGACTAAGTAATTTACCACCTCTCTGGCTGCGGAATAGTTGTCAATATCAATCTGGCAGATATCTTTATTGGAGAGGCTGCCTATGACTACCAGGGGAAAACCACTTTCTATAAATTCAGCTAATCCTGCATCATGGTCATGGGTATTGAGAAAAACGATGCCATCGATATTATCTTTTCTGGATAGTTCCAGATAATCAGTATGCGCCTGCTTTAAAGGCTGGAGCACCAGGCGGAAGCGGTTTTTATTGAGTACCTGCACCATTCCCTCAATCAGCCTGATGATAAAAGCATCAGAAAAAACTGAGTGAGTATGGCTTATGAAGAGGCCGATTGACTGGTGACGTATCATGGCCAGGTTTCTGGCCTCGCTGTTTGGTACATAATTCAAGCTGGATGCCGCGTGCAGGACCCTTTGCCTGGTTTTCTCGGAAATTTGTTTGCCCGGGGTATTGTTGAGCACAAAAGATACTGTTGTTCTGGAAACTCCGGCTTTTTTAGCTACTTCCTCGGAAGACACTCTTTTTTGCTTCAATTAGATACCTGTCCCTTTACCGTGGTCAATGTGCATACTTATCCTTTTACCGAACCGGCAAGAATGCCGCGGATAAAATATTTCTGCAATGAGAAAAAAACTATCAGCGGTAAGGTCATGGAAATGAAAGCCGCTGCTGTTAGATATTCCCATCCTCCCCCATAGGAATTGACTATATTGCTTATGGTTACCGTCATTGGAGCGACACTTGGTGTTCCCCCTAAAAATATAAGGGCAACCAACAGGTCATTCCATACCCACATGAACTGAAAAATTGCCAGAGAGGCAATTGCCGGTACTGATGTCGGTAATACAAGTTTGAAGAATATATCAAAATGCGTTGCGCCGTCAATAAAGGCGGATTCGAACATCTCTTCAGGCAGTTCCCCTATGAAGTTCCTTAAGAGATATATGGCAAAAGGGAGCCCAAAGGCAGTATGAGCCAGCCAGATGCCGGTGAAAGTCCCGGTTAGCTTAAAACGATTGAATATTCGTAGAATTGGTATCAGGGTCATCTGCAGGGGTACTACCAGAAGGCCGACTATTAAAAGAAAGAGAAAATCTCTGCCGCGAAAGCGCATCCAGGAAAAGGAATAGGCCGCGAAAGCGGCTATTAATATTGGCATTACCGTTGCCGGCACGGCAATTAACAGGCTGTTAAAGAAGCTTCTACCCATATTTGCCTGTTTGATTACATGGATATAGTTATCGAGTGTAAACTGGAAAGGAGTCTTGAAAGCGCTCCACCAGCCTGTATTCATAATCAGATGCTTTGGGCGCAGTGAGCTGACCAGAAGTCCCACTGAGGGGAGAAGCCATAGAATACAGATCAGGAGGATTATAAAGTGCAGAGGACTGCGGTTAAGGATTCTTATTAGTTTTGTCAAAGGTGATCTTTTTTCCATTTCAGCGTCTCTTCTGTCCGAATCTTTTTATATTTATAATCATAACGGGGATAATTGCAAAAAGCAGAAGCACGGCAATTGCACTTGCCCGGCCGAAATTCCTGTAGTTGAACATCTCTTTGTACATACGATTGGCAATTACTTCAGTGCCCAGGGCACCATTGGTCATTACATAGATGATATCAAAGATCTTCAGGACATTAATGATCATAGTTGTGGCCACTACGGTTACCGTTGATTTAAGCAGGGGCAGGATTATTTTAAAGAAGATATTAAGTTCATTTGCGCCGTCAATACGCGCCGCCTCCAGCACTGATGTAGGGATTCCCTTTAAACCCGCAGAGAGAATAATCATACAGAAGCCGGTCCACATCCATACACCGACAATTATCAATGCCCAGTTATTCTGAGAGGGATTAAAGAGCCAGGCCTGAGGGGAGAATGATTTACTTACCGCGGATAGAATTGCATTTACCGTTCCGGTTTGCGCGGTCCCTTTGGGTTTGAATTCATACATGAATTTCCAGATAACACCCGCTGCAACAAAAGAAATGACCATGGGTAGAAAAATACATGCCTTAGCCACAGCCTCATAGCGAACACGGTCGGTGAGCACAGCAATCAATAAACCAAGAGTAACGGTTGTCAGGGTAAAGAAAACCAGCCACAAAAGGTTGTTGCGCAGCACGATGAGCATATTCTTATCGGTAAATATATATTTATAATTTTCAAGTTTGATAAACTCGGTTGAATTGGCATTCATCAGGCTTAGAATCAAGGTGTTTATGACCGGATATATTAGGAAAACCATGAGCAGGATAATTGCCGGGATCAGCCATAGCCAGGGACGAATTTTATTCCGCTTTGCCTGGCTAATTTTACCTATACCTCTTTCCATTAGAAAGATATAACCGGCAAGAACCAGGGGTACCATGATTACAGCTGATAAACCTAAAAGTAAATTAGTAAGATTCATTGCTTCAGCCTTTAAAAGAAAGAAGCAGGGAACCAACAGGCTCCCCGCTTATATAATAGTTTGTTAATAAACGTCCTGGCGAACCTTTTCCAATTCAGCAAGTATGCTGTCCAGGCTGCCGGGATTATTGACATAGCTCATTACCGCAGACCAGAAGGAAGTATTCATTTGCCCGGGCATCATATCAGATGCATCAAAGACCACGATCTCTGAATTTTTAAGGATTTGGGCAGAGGTCCTGGTAAGCTCATCCGGGTAAAAAAGAAGGGCTACTTTTCTGTTTGGTGCTAAAGCGCCGGTGCTTGCCCAGTACGACTGGGCTTGAGCTGTGGCAAGATAGTTTAGCAGTTGTGCGGCTTGCGGTGTGTCGTTGAACATTATGGATATATCTCCAGCTGCTTCAACGGCTTTGGCAAATTCCGGCTTAATGGGCGGAAACCCAAAAAACATAAAATCAGTAACCGGTTTCAGACCGGGAAACTGATCTTGAATAAAACCCTGTATAAAACTGGCCTGCTGGTGAAAATAGGCGGTTGGAGGATCAAGGAAAAGCGGCGCATGACCCTGGCCAAAACCGGTGGCCATAACAAATTGCTTGCCGCCGTAGATCATTTTTTCATCAGCTACGATTTCTCCCCAGGTTTCCCAGGCTTTTTTTACCTCGGGCGCTGTCCAGGGAATCTTACCTTCATACCACTCTTTGTATTTCTGCGGGCCGTTAATCCTTAAGAAGATATTTTCCAGCCAGTCGGTGCCTACCCAACCGCTTGCTGCGCCGCTTTCCAGGCCGATTGCCCATGGTGTTTTCCCCTGGCCGGCAAGTTTTTTCGAGGTGGCCATCAGCTCATCCCAGGTTGCGGGAATGCTTATTCCGGCAGCTTCAATGCTTTTCGGGTTATACCAGATAAGACCCTTAATAGCCGCTTTGGGGAAAATTCCCACAAGCTTGCCATCCACAGTGCCAAGCTCAAGCCAGCCTTCGGAGTAATCCTCTTTAATCCTGGCCATATCCAGTACAGCAGCCAGATCAACTAATTTACCTGCTTTGCCGAATTCGAGCATTTTGCCGGGACCGGGTAAAATGGCAATATCGGGAGGGTTCCCTGCCTCTACTCTTGTGGTCAGTATGGCATCAATGTCCCTGGTCCCTTCATATTCCACTTTAATGCCTGTCTCTTCTTCCCACGGCTTTATCATTTCCTTGAATACCTCAAGTTCCTGACCGCCCCAGGTGGCCAGCACTGATACTGTGCCGCCGATTTCCCCCTCCTGTGCAGGCTCTGCCTCGGATGCGCCGCCGGCGAAAACATAGGCAGCAGCGAGCAGTGCTACAAGAAAAATCAGGGTGTGCTTTTTCATTAAAAGCCTCCTTTGTTAATTAATACGAGTTATTAGCTCGTGTTAGTAACGCATTATATATTTGAAATGAGATAAGTGCAACAAAAAACAAATTTTTTTTAAAAAAAAGCGGAGCCCCACGGATGCAGCCCCAGGTGCGAAGTGCCAGCATGGTGCGAAGTGCCAGCATGGGGGTAGGGTGGCTGTTTTAATCTATGCTTTGCAGTACAACTATGACTGGGTTATGATCGCTGTGTTCAAATTCCAAATTGTGGCTGATTACCTGCCTCACCTCCAGGTTCGGTGAGGTTAAAAACCCGTCAATAATGGTGGTGAAATTTTCGCCTGCCTTATAAGGCTTTTCATTGCTCCTGCAGGTGGGTATTGCCTGGTCAAAGCTCCAGTTCCAGCTTTCAGGAGTCCAATGCTCCGGTATTCTCTGTATCCAGAAGAGATCCTCTTCACTGGTGGAGTAGGGCGCGAAATGTTCTTTTCCGATTCCCGGAAAAATCGAATTCCAGTCGCCGCCCACGACCAAGTAATGTCCCTCCCCGTACAGGGAGAGCATAAGATCTTTAACAAAGGAGAGCTGCTGAGAGCGCAGAGTGCCGTCGTCAAATGCTGAGAGATGCAGGTTGATAAGGCACCAATCTTTGCCTGCCGCTTTCGAGGGTATCCTGGTTAAAAGAGCGCAACGCTTAAGATGAAAGATGCGCACCGGCCAGCTGTAAGAGCCGGGAAGCTGCAGTCTGACTGCTTCGGCGGCCCTGAACCTGCTGATAGTCATAATTACGGAATCCATTTGGCCCAGCGGTTTTTTCAGAGGAGAGGGAACAAAGATGGCTTTATAATTCTGTGCAAACCAGGAAAGGTACCCGAAAAACAAGGAGTTGATTTCCTTTACCTGGTCTATCTGCCAGGTGCGGGCTGAACTTCTGTCAACCTCCTGAAGGAAATAGATGTCTGCATTATGGCTCAGAAGGAAGCCCTTAATTGCCTCAAAGTTCTCCTGAACAGCCCTTTTACTTCTCGGATGGCTCATCCGGCCGCCATCCATGAAAAAATCCGTATACTGGTCTAATCCGGCGTAGCCCAGATTCCAGGTGAGCAGTGTCAATCCCTGAGGCTGGCTGCTGCCTGTTGAGGAATCGTGCTCGAGCAAAAGGGTCAACTCTACCGGAGGATTATAAGCTCCAACTGTAAAAAACAGGAGCAACAGTAGAGGTATGCCAATAATGACAGCGGGAATAAGGGCGATCTTAAAAATCTGGCTTTTTTCCTAATTGCCAGTTGTAATGCCCGCGCGTAACATCCGGAAACAGTTAACTATTGAACTCTAAAAGATTATTTATTTTTTATAATCCGATTTTTCCTGCTGGATGAAGTCTTCAAACCTCCAGCCCAGGTTTTTGAGGATTTCACGTAAGTGGCGCTGACGGTCCTGCTTGGTTTCGCCGTCAAGCTCTATAATATTGTTGCCGTGTGTGTATTTTTCTATCATGAAGAACTCTCCCTCCCTTCATCTAATATATCGGAAAAAAAGGACTTTGTGAAGATAATAATATAATCTTCTGCTGATTTTTAAGCTGGTTGTCGACCGGTTTATTCCATGCCGGTTGCAGGGCCGGCTGATAAAAGCTTGAGGAGCTTTTCCGCTCCCCTTCGAAAAGCGATTGAAGCCGGGCGGTAATCAAAACCGATAATTATACTCAAACCGCCATAGATGGTTCCATGGATGAAATTTGTTAACAGGGTTAAGTATGCCTTGCTCACAAGTTCATTCTTTTTGTTTCTGAAAATCAGGTTCTGCAGCTGGAAAGCCCGGGTTATTGTGGCCAGTTGTTTATTAATTACGGAGTAGAGTATTTTAATTAGTCTATAGTACTGCTGCTGATAACGGCGATCTTTTTCTATTAAAATCCTGATCTGCCGCTTACGGTCGCGTATTTTGGTCCCCCTGTTGTTTTCCCTTTGCGGAATAAAGGTGCTGATCAGGGTGACTACTGTTTCTGATTGGAAAAGCTTGTATAGTGCAAAATAAAAAAGCAGAACGCTTCCCAGGTTTTTCAGAGTAGGGTTTAAAGATGGTAAGCGGCTAATCTCGATTAATAAGCGGCTGATCTCCCGATCAAGTATTTTATCGGAAAATGCAGGAGTGCCAGCCAAAGAAATCCGGTTGGAGCTCTCTACTTGTTGTTTTTTCTCTTCAACCAGGGAGATCACTTTGATTATTGACTGCCGCAGAAGGTCTTTTTTCACCCGCTCAATATAGGCCTTAAGGTTTTTACTCTGCTCATGAGAAAAAACTTCTGCAATCTCAGTATCAGCTGATAAACTTCCTTCATCGGCTATTACTGCTATGTTTTTCAAGTATGAACCCAGTTCCTGGATATAAGTGTCCATGTTCTCAATTTTCTTATTGCGGCTGATATAATATTTCACCAGTTCTGCCGTTTTTGGTGAAAGACTCATGGTAAGAGGTTCAGAGTGGAGTCTTTCCTCCTGAAGAGCTTCAAATGTTTTTAACAGATTGTACAGAATATTTGCGGAGATATTAGGATTTCCCCTGAGCAGGTTCATTGAAGGATCTTCGGGTATAAAGGCAAAATCCCTAACTTTTACGGAACTTTCTACATTCAGTTTTTCTTCAGCGATAACATTCTTATTGTAATTTCCCACTACATCTCTGGGATTAAAATCCAAAGAGGTTTCTCTGGAGTATCGGTTATGCCATATATTAATTATCCTCTCCGGCTGCCGGGCTAAAACTTTCTTAATATAGGCTCCCGCAGATGCGTGAGCCGTGGGTTCGGGATTGGTCACCAGGATCAGGGTATGTATAAAGGGGAGAAAGGCTAAGTTTTCCTCATAATTACTGCCGGCGGGCATATCCAGGATCAGAAGATCATAGTTGCTATCAAATTCAGAGCTAAACTGGCCGAATATCTTCTTTAATAATTCTAGATCGGCCCTGCCTTTTAGTTTTGGCTCTGGAAAGACCAGATCAAGGTTATTGAAGAGATTGATTACATAGTCTGCAAGCTTATCCTGATAATTTTCAGGACCGGAACTTTTAATAAATATTTCAGATTCAGGGAGATCCATGATAGTAGAAATATCAGAAAGAGGATCAATGTCGAGTAAAGCGATGCGCAGCCCTTTCTTAGCATAATATATAGCTAGATTGGCTGCGGTGATTGATTTGCCCACTCCCCCTTTTCCGGAACTCACTGCAATGGTTTTTTGAGTAAGTGAGTTTATTCCTTTATCATCACCCTGGTTTAGCTGTTGATATTCTGTGATTTTGAGATTTTCCTCACTTAATAGATTTGAGGAACTTTGTCATCTTTGTTCCGCATTCTGGGCAGATCCCCTTGGCCATGCGGCGGCCTTTTTCATTGGTTACGATTTTGCCATCTTTCATTTCTCTCTTTGCTTTACATTTGACACAATATGCTTCATAATCACCCATTTGGTATCTGCCTCCCTTTATTTTTCTATTCCTAATCATTCTACTGTAAAAAGGATTTATATGCAAACAAAAAAAAGTTCTTTGATGCGAGGTTAAGCAATCGGCTTTTAGCCCGTGGGGGTGAAAAATTACATCCAGCAGTCAAGTCGCTCTATTACGCAGCTATTTTATCTGGGTATTGATTATTACCTGTAAGAATTTCCTGCTTTCTTTTCAGGTGTAATGCCGGGGAACCATGAAGCCAATCTTTTAATCAGGAATTCTTGTTCACTTTTACAATACCAAGTATTGTAAAGCCCAATGGAGCAGAAATGTTTGGATTCATATTATACATAATAAGAATATCCCTGTTACCGCTCTCCTCAACGAAAAAAGAGCTTATGGCAAGGATATTGTTATTGCAAAAAGAAAATACCATTCTTAAGCGTTCTTTAGAAGTGAAGAGAAAGAGACCCAGATTCATCTTAAGGGATAGGTTGTTTTATTCGGTTCTTAGTAGAATAGCAGATAAAGCAAGATATCATTTTACCCTTGTAAAACCGGAAACAGTGCTGAAATGGATCAGGAGGTTTACCAAAGGGTACTGGCGCTTTCCACAGAAAAAGAAGAAAAGAGGAAGGCCTGAGACGCCTTATGATATAAAACAACTGGTATTGAAGATGAAGAATGAGAATATCTGCTGGGGGAATGGAAAGATACAGGGGGAGTTAGAGAAGTTAGGGATCAGGCTGGATAAAAGGACAATTGCCGGAATCATTGAATACTTCAGGAGGAAAGGGAAAGTCAAGAAGGGACTGACATGGTCGAAGTTCATTAAGAGTCATTTATCAAGCCTTTATGGAATGGATTTTTTTACACTTGATACGATATTGGGAAAACGCTTTTACGTCTTCTTCATCATATACTTACAGACCCGTCAAATTGTTCGTTATGCTGTTACCACCAACCCGACAAGACAGCTTGTAAGGCATCAATTAATAGAGTTTACCTGGTGCTTTGAGGGCAAACGGATCTATTTGGTACATGACAGCTCTGGTGAGTTCTGTAATATCAATTATGATGATTTCGGTATAGAGGGGATTAAAATATCAGCGAATGCTCCTAACATGAATGCATTCGCTGAGAGGTTTATCGGCTCTGTAAGAAGGGAAGCTTTTGACTGGTTTATTCTTTTCAATGAAGGACAGATCAGGAATATCCTGGTTGAATATGTCGGGTACTATAATGAGAAACGTCCACATCAGGGAATTGCTCAAAAAGTACCAAAAGGATATACCCCGCAAAAACAGGGGAATATTATCACTTACCCAATACTGTCTGGGCTGCACCACCATTACGAGAGGTTTGCCGCTTAAGCTTTCCATATTCGATTCTCCTTATTCTTTCATTTCAATAGCCAAACAGAGCCATTTTTCACTGCTTTGATAGCCTAAAAAGCTCTTTGAATTTCCGGGATTACCCGGATATGCCAGAGATAGTAGTCCGAAACCTCTATTTCTTTTTGGTTCACACTTTGTGTCTTGTCAGAAACAGCTAAGATTTAGGATAATTCCATTGTCGGACGTAATTTTTCACCCACATGAGCGAACTACTGCCGCCACTGAGTTTGCTTCAGAATCTTAATTCCGCGTGGGGTTATCATATCTTCCAGCCAGCTAAAAAGCGCATCGAGTATGATAGCCAGGGCAGCGGTGGGTGCCGCACCTTGAAGGGTAATCTGCATAACACGTACAGCGATTCCGGTTACGATCAATTCGCCGAGCCCGCCGGCGCCGATCATCCCGGCAACTGCCGCTGTTCCAACATTCACTACCGTGGAAGTCCGGATTCCGGCCAGAATTACAGGACGGGCAAGGGGAAGCTCAACCCGCCAGGTAATCTGCCATCTGGTCATTCCCATACCCTGCGCAGCTTCCCTGACAGCCGGATCCACGGAGTTGATACCGGCGTAAGTATTGCGGATGATCGGAAGCATGGCATAGATAAAAAGCGCCACCACTGCAGCCCGGTACCCCATTCCAAGAACCGCTCCGGTAATACCGATAAAGGCCAGGGTGGGCACCGTCTGTCCAACATTAGCGGCTCCGATAAGCACAGGTGAGATATAACGTAAAGAGCGTCGGGATGACATAAATCCTACCGGTATTCCCACAAGTATGGCAAGGGCTTCGGCGGCTCCGACAATCTGCAGATGTTTTATGGCAGATGATAAAACCTTGGCAGGCGGGAACATTTTAAAGATGCCTACCGATCCCAGCGCTGTCATCCAGACAGTCAGACCCAAAAGGAACGACAGCAGCGTGCCGACTATGAAATATTTTCTCATCGTCCTTCCCCGCCCTGTCCTTCAGGCTGCTGATTCTCTTGCTGCCCCAGAACTTCCCGAATCATCTCGAAGGTCAGTATTCCCAGCAGGCGCTTCTGGTCGTCCAGGACTGAGAGAGTTCCGATAGCGCTGTTCAGCATCATCGAAAGAGCCTCATTCAGCGGGGTGTTGGGATCTGCCGTCACTGTCGGAGGTTTGATGATATCTCTTATTCTTTTTGCTGTGCTAAGGTCATCGCTGGCAATCCAGCCAAGGAAGTGATTTCCTTCATCAGTCAGCATGGACCACTTCATTTGGATCTTCTCCATGCGGGCTTTGACTTTTTTAGGATCCTCGCCGACCTTAAACGTAAGCGGGGACTTATTCATAACATCTTTGGCTTTGTGCAGACAGAGCCCTTTCAGGGTGCGGTCGGCCCCGACAAAGTCTCTGACGAATGTGTTCTTAGGAGAACTGAGCATTGTGGCAGGATCAGAGAATTGCACCAGCTCGCCTTCCCGCATCAGGGCAATCGTGTCTCCCATCTTGATGGCTTCGTTGATATCGTGTGTCACGAACACGATAGTTTTTTTAATCTTTGCCTGGATCTTCAAAAATTCATCCTGCAGTCTGCCACGGGTAATGGGGTCAATTGCCCCAAACGGCTCGTCCATTAAAAGGATGGGGGGATCCGCTCCAAGACAGCGAGCAACCCCGATTCGCTGCTGCTGCCCCCCGGAGAGTTCACTGGGATAACGGTCGATGAAGATGCCGGGGTCCATTCCCACCAGCTCCAGAAGCTCCTCAGCGCGGGCGCGCTGTTTCGCTTTGGGCCATTTCCTGAGCATGGGAACTGTGTTGATATTCTGATCCACAGTGAGATGTGGAAAAAGCCCGATATTCTGAATGGCATAGCCGATTCCCCTGCGAAGATCATTGGGGTCAAGCTTCGCTGCATCCACATCATCTATATAGATCTTTCCTGAAGTCAGGGGGATCAGCCTGTTGATCATCTTCAAACTGGTTGTCTTTCCACATCCGGAAGGACCCAGAAAAATACAGAACTCTCCCTCCTTTATCTCCAGGCTGAGGTCTTTAACAGCCGCGGTACCGTCAGGGTATGTTTTTCCTGCCTGTTCCAGTTTGATCACATCTTCCTCCTTATGCGTACACCTTTGGGTGTCGTCAGCCACTCCAGTCTTCCCATCAACAGATCTATGACGATGGCTAAAAGCGAAACGCTGATGGCGCCGACCAGAATGAGGTCAGTGCGGTAATTAGCTATTCCCCGAAAGATCGGTTGTCCCAGACCGCCCGCCCCGATATAGGAACCTATGGCGGCGATTCCAATGTTCATTACTACCGCCTGTCTCAAGCCGGCCATGATTACGGGAACGGCCAGAGGCAGCTTAACTTTGGTGAGGATCTGCATCTCGCTCATTCCCATACCTCGACCCGCCTCGATCATTGCCGGATCCACTTCTCTAATCGCCGTATATGTATTACGGACAATCGGCAGCAGGCCGTAAAGAGTGAGGGCAATCACAACGGGAAGAAAGCCGATAGAGGGAAGAGTCAGGGCGCTTAGTATTCCCATGAGGATTCCGTAGAGCGCCAGGGAGGGGATTGTCATCATAATACTGGCCAGGTATAGTACCGTATCGGCCAGCCGCTCCCTCTTTTTGCCGGAGATAAAGATACCGACCAAAACACCGATAACTACTGCCGCAGCATTTGCTACCAGGATTATATACAGGTGCTGGAGCGTCCAATTGAGTATCTTATCCGAGTGTTTAAGAGAATATTCCCAAGCTTGAATCCACATATTTTTTCCCATAACTCTACTAATAAAAAAGTCTTGCAGATAAAAGTCCCAGCCTAAAAGGCTGGGACCATTTCACGATTATACTGATATTCTGTAAAAATAATTCTAATCGATCAGGCCTTTTTCTTTCAACCATTCTTTGGCGGCATCTTCAGGCTCCATCAGATCAATGTCCACCCTGGCGTTCAGAGCGGTCATCGCGGCGCGGGCGCCTGCAGGATCGCTCGGGAAGGCTTCGATCAATTCTTTCAATACACCTTCCAGATCCGGATTAGCGTCCAGAGCTTCTTTCCGTAAATAGGGTGCAAGGTCATAGGGCGGCCAGAAATTCTTATTATCCTGCAACACCACCCACTTGTTCTTTACCACAGCCGAATCAGTCCCGAATACCATCGCCGCTACGCTTCTACCCTCAGCCAGATACTCGAAAGTCAATCCCGGAAGAACAGTGGTGACATAATCGGGCTTGAACGCAAATCCATAGTGCATCTGAAGACCCAGGATTCCATCAGGCCGCGCATAAAACTCGAAGTCACTGGCAAACTTAACCTCGCCTTCCTTTGATTTCACATACTCGGCGAAATCGGAGAGTGTTTTTACATTGTTCTCTTCAGAAAACTCAGCAGTAATCGCAATAGCATAGGTGTTGTTGCACCAGATCGGATCCAACCAGATAAGGCCTTTTTTTGCATCACTTTCAGCTGTCTTTTTATACATCTCTTTGGGTGATTCCCCTTCAAAGGCATGCCCTGTATAGCTAAGCCATTGGGTACCCGTATAGTCCATGCAAAGGTCAAGGCTGCCGTTTTCCATGGCTTCTCTTAGAACCGTACTGGACATACCTGTTTTAAGCTCAACATCATAGCCCCGCTCTTCCAGGAGTATTGCCATCAGGCTTCCAACCAGGAACTGCTCGGTAAAGTTCTTGGTGCCAATGCTGATCGGCGCTTTATAGGGAACTCCCGTTCCCGGAGCCTCTCCCGATACTTCCTCAACTTTCTTCGGAGCCTCCTGCTCCTGTGCTTCCTGCTTTCCGCCGGCGAAGACAAACACAGAAAGGGAAATCAATAAAACACCTACTAAAATCTTTTTAAACATTTCTAATCCTCCTAATATATTGTTTTTAAAATAGATCACTTTTTAAATCTCCTGTCACCACATACCAACCATACCCCCTTCTTTAATTATTCATTTTTTATTATTTGAGGAAACAAATTGTATCTTTTTGTTATCGGTGTTGAGATATTTGTTATCGGAATAATAAAAAAGATAAAAAGCCCCTGTTTTTGTACTCGTTTGATTGCTAATAAAAATAACCGCCATCTAAACGACTGCATTCAGTTTAACAGGATTAAAACGCAATTGTCAAGTCTTTCTATTAGAAATTCCCCATGGGCGGCGGTTGTGGACAAAGTTGTTGCAGGCGCCGTGGGCAATGAGTTATAATTTGTTATAGGGAGGGGCTACTAACGTGCCTACCTTAAGTTTCTTTTCTTCTTTCTCTT
>JAUVWI010000024.1 GCA_030604195.1 Spirochaetales bacterium | reverse complement strand
CTACTTTCTAAGCTGTTCTTTGACAGAAAATGGTAGTTTAAGCAGGCAGCTATGTCCTTTGCCTTTTGGCAGGTTTAGGAATAGCTTCTGTTCAAGTTTTGGAAATCTAACCGGGCAGGTAACACTTGGCCTCATGGATCTTGAAGCAATTGATTTTAAGGGTTGTAAGGTAAGCCCCAGGGAGATGCTTTTCAGGCTGATTCCCGATACTGCATCTCCACGTAAACAGATTGAGCTCTATAAAAGCGGCAGGCTTGAGAGCCGTATGATTCTAACCTGTGACGTTGTGGGCTGGAAAGATGGTGAGAGGATAGAGATCAACCTGTGGACCCGGAGCCCTACCGGCGTGCAGGCATGTAACCGGATACCCGGAACAAATGATGTTTCCTGGATGACCAGTATCCCCGCATCAATTTTCGCCCTGATGATGCTCCGGGGAGAGGTGAACCATACCGGTGTTTTCCCTCCGGAGGTATTTACCCGGGAAGAGATAGGGGTTTTTTACAAGGGAATCAAGGAATGGGGCATTACTGTGGTCAAGCAAGTTAAGAAAATCGCAAAATAGGGTAAAAGAAGCAAGGAGGTGGAAGCAATATGAGGAAGGTTATGGTAATGGGGGTCGGCGCCCAGGGCAGCACAATTGCCAAAAGGTTGAATGAAGAACCCGGGATTGAAGAAATTATCTGCGCCGACTATGACCTGAAGGCGGTTCAGGAAATGGAGAAGACCCTGTCAAAGGCCAGGGGAGTGAAGGTAAATGCCCGTAACCTCAATGAGATTATCAAGGCAGCCCAGGGGGTCGAATTAATAGTCAATGGCCTGGTCCCCGATTTCAATGTGAATGTTATGGAGGCGGCTCTCAAGGTGGGAGCCGACTACCAGGATATGGCTTCCGGACCGGTCAGTGATATGGGGTTTGTGGAAGCGGTTAAACGGGTTTTCGGATATGATGAAAGGTTCAGGAAGCAGGGAATTACCGCTCTTATCAATACCGGATCCGCGCCGGGGCTGGCAAACGTGATTGCCCGGCAATCGGTTGATCAGCTTGATTCCTGCGATAGCATCGAGATCTTCGTTTATGATGGGATCTGGTCGAAGAAATTTATCCCTTTCTGGTGGTCCCCGGAAACCGCGTTCGGAGACATGGCGGCACGGCCGATTATTTATGACCATGGTGAGTTCAAGCGCTATTCCCCATTTCACGATTCCAGGGATGAGGATTTCCTCGGTCTGGGCAAACGGCGCATGGTGGACCACGAACATGAGGAACCGGTAACCATGGGTCTTCTCTCAGAGAAGGTGCTGAAAGGGGTAAAATATGTGAATTTCCGCTACGGCGGTCCCGGCCTGGATATTGCGGAATACTTTTACAAGATGGGTCTTCTTTCGGATGAGGAAATCGATGTAGGGGGAATTAAGATCGTACCCATGGATATTATTTCCAAACTCACCCCTCCTGCACCCAAATATCCCGATGAAATCCAGGCTGTTCTTGATGAAGGGATGTACAGCGAAGAAGGAGCATTCCTAATCCGGGTTGAGGGAGTAAAGGATGACAGGAAAACCAGGATTGACAGTTATGTGAACGCCCCCGGCCTTACCGAAGCCTTCAAGAAAGCCGGGATTACCCACGAATCCTACCTTACCGGTCAGGCAGCCTTTCTATTCACCAGGATGTTGGTAAATGGAAAAATCACCACCAGGGGTGTTTTCCCTCCGGAAGTATTGGCTGCTGATGAGCGGGAATACTACTTTAAGGAAGCTGCAAAACTTGATATAACAATCGATCAGTACATACACACCCGGTTGCACGCAGAGTAGTTGTCAGAGCCCGGTACGCTCCTGATAAGCTTTAATCAGGTCATCTTCGATTCCCAGTTCTTTGAGTTTGGCTATGGAGGGGCGGCCCTCTTTATCCCAGCCGCGGTAAGCATAGTAACTATCCATGGCTGAGTCAAAGTCTTGCTTTGTCATTGGTTTGTCCTTTGGCGGACCCGCTTTGAGAACCTCTTTAAAAAATCTTTGGGGAAGGGTGTCTTCCCGGCGGTTGAAACCGACCATAACGTTGAACATACGCTGGAGGTTGAAAATCCGTTCCCCTGTTTTGTAAACCTTTTGAGCAGGCCATCGGCCGCCGAAGGTAACCTCATAGAGTGTGCCCAGGGTCTGGTCACTAATGGGCCAGAAATCACATATTCCCATAGAGAACTTGGCAAACTGGCTGTTCTGCATATCTGCAACCAGCTTTCCCTTCCCCTCGAAGGTAAAGGGATCCAGTTCTCCCCAGGCTTCTTCTGCAATGGGGTAGGCGCTCATGTGGCATCCCCCCCGAGGCGCGCTGACATAGGCAATTCCCATTCCCCAGGATCCCCGCGGGTCGTAGCCCGGAAGTTCCATGCCCTTTACCTGGATGGCAAACTCTTTTCCGCCGTAAGCCTCGGCTAATTCTCTGCTGCCCCTGGCGGCTTCGGCGCCCACACCCCGGAGATGGGCAATGTCCTCGACCATCTGAAAGGCCTTATCAGCCTCGCCAAAGCGGATGCCGAAATTATGGAGTCCCTTTTCGGTCATCTCCATCATGTAGGCAATGGTGCCGCCGGTGGAGATGGTGTCAAGACCGAGATCATCGCAGATGGCGTTGAGCTTAATTATATCCATCCTTTTGCCAATCCCCATGGAAGAGCCGCAGATGGCGATTGTCTCGTATTCAGGCCCTTCGACAACCGCCTCCCCATCTTTGACATAATTCCCGCAGGCAATACCGCAGGAAAAACAGGCCTTCTTATTCAGCCTGATCTCTTTGAAGGCCCGGGCGTTGATATTCTTGTAATCCCGGAAGGTTCCCTCAGAGAAGTTCCTCGTAGGCAGGAGCCCTGATTCCTGGGAATAATCGACAAGGCAGCTGGTTCCGTACTCATAGATCTCATATTCAGGATCGATTACCCCATCCTTTTTATGAGCGGCAGCGGCGATTTCCAAACACTTATCAATATCGGCTACGGTTACATCCAGCCAGCCCCGGATGCCGATGGCTTTAAGGTTCTTGCTTCCCATAACCGCTCCCATGCCGCCGCGGCCCAGTTGACGGTATCGTTCTGAAGAGACACAGGAATAGGGCACCAGGTTTTCACCGGCGGGGCCGATGGCAAGAACCTTGAGCTTTTCATCCTGGGTAATTTTCTTGAGCCTCTCTTCGGTGGCAAAGCTCCCCAAACCCTTGAACCCGGGGATTCCCCTTATTTCCTGTTTCTCCGGATCAATGTACAGGTAGCTAAGCTCCGGCGCTTTGCCGGTAATGAGTACGGCATCGTAGCCGGCATACTTCAACTCAGCCCCAATGTGGCCCCCGACGGATCCATCGGATATGGTGCCGGTTAGAGGGGATTTAGTTGTCATGGCCAGTTTCGCGGAACAGGAGATAATTGTCCCGGCCATGATTCCTGCGGTAAGCACAATTCTGTTCTCAGGGGAGAAAGGCTCAGTGTCGATATTAAAATTCTCCATAAGGATTCTTGTTCCCAGGCCCTTCTGCCCCATATAGAGTTCCGCCCATTGTCCGGGCAATTCCCGATTCTCGAAGGTGCCGGCGGAAAGGTCTACGTATAACAATTTACCAAAGAAACTGCTCATTTATTTCCCCCTTTTTCCCCCGTGGTATTGCATAATGAAATTGCATCCTTAGGGCACCACTCGATGCATTTAGGTTCCCCGCCGCAAAGGTCGCAGATGATCGATTTATCATCCTTATCCAGATAGATGACTCCGGTCGGACAGATATCTACACAGAGAGCGCAACCGGTGCAGCTATCCCGGTCTACGGACATCCACCTGCCGTTATTGGTAATAGCGCCCTCGGGGCAAACCTCTTCGCACTTGCCGCAGAGGGTGCAGTGTTTGGATGTAATCCTGATTCCCTTTTCATTATATTCGTGAGTAATTTGCAGCCGCGCTTTCTCCGGGTTAAAGAGCCCTTCATGCACTGCCGTGCAGGCAAGCTGGCAGAGCTGGCATCCGGTGCATTGAGCGTAATTGAAATTTAGGGGCATGACACCTCCTTTTATCTTCATGTTTCTGATAGTATAAAAGCTGATATTGTCAGCCGCAATGTTTTTCCCTGTCATATGAGGAAATAACAGAGGAATATCAGATGTACAATATAGTCTTTCCGAAGTTCAGTTGTATAATGGGAATGGGGATTGAGAATGATCAGGGTTAATGACAAAGAAATGAACTGGCATGATGACTTAAGTCTCTTTGAGGTTTTCCGGTTTTTGGGATATAAAATAAAAGTCCCGGTGGTACTCGTTCAGGTGAATGGGCAGGTGGTGAAAAAAAGCCGGTGGGAGGAATACCATGTCCCTGAGGGTGCTGTAATAAAGATTTATAACATGGTTTGCGGCGGTTGACAGTGGTAAAAAAACTGTCATGAGGTTCAAGAAAAACATAGTAATAGCAGCGACGCTTTCGGCCATTGTCTTTGTAGGCGCCATATATTTCCGGACAAATATTTTTGCTCCCGGGGAACAGACTGAGGTAACCGGGGTAACCTTTTCACAGGCCCAACATCTCATTGTAAAGCCGGTGTATGATTATTCATCGGGTGCTGTGCCCCTGCAGAAAACCATAACCCTCCATACCAGCCTATTTGCCGCTCGCTTCTCACCTGTGGGCGGCGCTCTTTCATCTCTGCATTTACTTGAGCATAAGGATTCCAATGGGCAGCCGGTTGAAATGCTTCTTATCGGAACGAGTGGAAAATTTGCCGGCATGCTCTCTTTCGGTTCTCCGGATGCACCATTGGAGCAGGGTATCTACCGCTACCGGCAGGTGGATGAGAATACCCATGTCTTTACCTGCAGTTACCAGACGACGGAGGGCAGCCGCTTTCAGGTTGAAAAAAGCTGGCGCTTTGTTCCGGGGGAGTATCTGTTCTCATTACAAATCAATATTCTTCCTGAGGCAAATGGCTTTGCCGATTTTTCTGAAGAGGGACCTTTCTACACCCTTACCCTCGGTCCTGAAATTGGTCCCCCTTTAAGTGAGCAGGACAGCCAGTACGAATACCGGAGGTTCACGAGTTTTACGAAACAGGGGAAGAGGTATCCCGGGTTGCCTGCCATCCGGGTACTGACCAGTGACGAAAATGTCTGCTGGGTTGCGGTAGAGAGCAGGTACTTTGCCGTCATCGGCATCCCATCCCCCTCGGTTTTAAGCGTTACCTACGATAAACGGCCGATCCCTGGTCTGGTTGATCACCATGAGTTGATGTTTTCCCGCCCGCTTCCGGAACCCGGAGAAATCTCCGACACCTATTATATTTTCGCAGGACCAAAACAGAAATCTGTTCTAACAGCTTATAACAGTGAAGGCGGGAATTCTTTCGCTCTTTCGGGACAGCGGTTTGAGTCCCTCATAGAGCCGGGAAAGCTTTTAAAGCCCCTGGTTAATCTTTTCGATGCTCTCCTGCGACAGTTTTATTTCAGACTCATTCCAAATTATGGCATTAACATTATTTTTCTTGCCCTTCTTATTAAGCTCCTCATCTTTCCCTTATCCCGGAAAAGCACCGAGATGAATCTAAAAATAAGGAAGCTCCAGCCGGAGGTGTGGGGATTAAAAGAACGGTATTCCGCAGACAGGGGATTGTTCAAGCAGAAGCTCTCGGAACTTTATCAGAAAGAGGGGATAACTCCCATGATGAGTCTCCTGCCGCTCCTGATTCAGTTGCCGGTGTTTATTGCTCTGTACCGTTTGCTTGGAACTACATTCGACCTACGGGGTACGGTTTTCATTCCCGGCATACTCACTGACCTTTCTCTGCCGGATTCTCTAATCGGTTTTGGGGATTTCAGAATTCCTGTTTTAGGGTGGCAGGCTCTGAGGCTTCTCCCTTTGCTAATGCTGGCTGTGACCCTGGTGCAGACCCGGATTACCCAGCCGCCAAATGCCTCTTTCCGGCAGATGAACATTGCATCCTACCTGGTACCGGTTCTCCTGTTTTTGGTGTTATACCAGATGCCGTCGGGAGTTGTGCTATACTGGATTGCCCAGACGGTTTTTTCTATTGGTGAGCACTTTATCCATGTCCGCAGATATCAGGCTTCAACCGCTGCTTGAAAAACCCATTGAAACACCCAGCAATTCAGCTTCCCACATTGAATTCTCCGGCATAATCCCTTTTAACAGCATGTCTCTTAAATCAGAAGTTTTCGGGTCCGGCATGATGTTGTAATATCTCTGAAGCTTCTGTTTTAGCCTGTCATAAATTCTTGGTATCTGGCTTATATTTCCCAAAAGGGCGCTGGAAATCATCAACATTCTATAAGCCGGCTCACAGAGAGTATCTCTATTGATCAGCTCTTCGCTTAACTCGAGAGCTTCTGATGCTTTTCCCGAGGATAGATTCAGCTTGCCTAATTCGAATAGAAGGTGCAGGTATCTGTTAAAAATAATTTCCCGGGCATCCCTGATATCATCATAATAGAGATCCTTTTCCAGGAAATCTCCTCGATAAAGCTCCTTTGCTCTAAAGAGATAATCTAAAGCTGAATCAACATCATTCTGTTTTCGGGCTTTTATTCCCTCCTCAGAATAACACCAGAACATATCAACATCAATGGAACATATCTCTGTATTTAGACGGATCATATTTGAATCAGTGATGATATAGTTATCTTTCTCGCCAAACAGCCTTCTAAGCCGATAAATAATTGTATTAAGGTTATCTCTGGAACTCTTTTGCATGTATCCCGGCCAGAATAACTCATAGAGTACTTCCTTAACCATACCGGTCTTTCTATGAACAATAAGGAGTTTAAGTAGATCCATAACCTTCTTCTGCCGCGAAACAGTAGCCGGAGATAATATTCTACCATTTAGATCTAATTTAAAATCCCCTAAAGTATAGATGCGGAGTTTAATTTCCGATTCTTTGGAAACAGGAAGAGTACCCAGTTTCTTCAATCTCAGGAAATTATCAAAAATTGACTGCCTTGAGATCTTTGCTGTTTTATAGAGCAAATTAGGATTGCAAATATCGAGATTCTTATAATCTTTATCTTTCAAGATCTTTCCCATAAGCTCAAAACATCTTTGACTCTCTTTGCCGTCATTCTGTTGAAAATATATAACACCCATCAGGGCAAAGGCTGTGGCATTAGGGTAAGGATATTTTTCTATCGGCGCCTCTCTGAGCAGATTCCCCAGCATTTCAAGCGCCCTCTTGTACTGTCCCAGATACATTAAGACCTCGGCAAGGGCAAGGTAGCTGAATGGAAAATCGGAGTGCAGAAGTTTCTTGTTATCCGTATCCATAAGACGGCTGCAGTAATAATCAGTTCTTTGCTTATTTGATTGTCTATATGCCAGGAGCATTTGCAGAAGGTAGATGGAAAAATATTTTAGATATAAATTTTCACCGATCTCCTCTTCACGGATTATATCCAGGATAGTCTCTGCTTCTCCGATATCCGGTAGATAGAGTAGATAGAGAACCTGGTTAAGTTTTAAATATTTATAAAAGCTGAATCCTTTATAGGTTTTTTTCATGCCATCTTCAACTTCTATAAGCCCTTTAGAAATATCACCAAGATAAAAGTAGGTATCGCCAAGATAGAAGCGCAAAAGAGCTTCATACTGGGCATAGGAGGGGTGCTTTTTCAGAGTTAATTCGGTTTTCTTAAGAATATTTTCGGCTTCGTTGAATTCCCCCCTGTCCAGGTATATTTTGGCTAAGACGAAATGTGAAAAAATTAGAATCTCCTCATTCCGGATCTTGATAGAAGTTTCCTCAGCCCTTAGAGCAATTGTATATGCCTCGTCAAGTTCCGGCATTGTCCACCATCGACCGAGAGCTACAAGGGATGATAATATTTCCTTCCGGTCAACAATCAAAGAGTCACCGAATTGCTTAAGAAAGGATTCAGCGACTGCTACCAGTTCCTGAACTGCCTCCTGGTTGCCTTGATAGAAAATATAGTTGGCAAGTAATACAGAGTAGATCTTTGCTTCCCGGTTTATATCTTCACTTTTTCTGAAGAAATCAAGAAGTTCAAGGAGGGTTTTCCTGCTCACCAGGGGATGTACAAGGTTGGTTGTTATTGCATAATAATAAAGCAATAGCGGATTCTTATTCCTTATATTTTCAGGAAACAGAAGAATAAGATTATACAATTCTTTGTATTGATGATGCTCGGTAAGATCATCAGCTTTACTGAGGAATATCTTTTCAGCGCTCTCCACATCAGAGCTCATAATGTAATATTGAATTGCGTCATTCTGGTTGGCATTTTCATAGTAAAAATCTGCCGCCTGATGGTATACCTTCTCCCTCTCTGCTTCTGCAAGGTTGTCAAAGAGGTTTCGTAAATATGCTGAAAAAACAGGGTGAATAGAGACAATTCGCAGAGATTCGTCAAGCCATTTTACAAATAACCTTCTGCTGATCAGGTTTTTTATAATATTGATGCCATTTTTACCTGTTAGCTTGATTACTAAACCTTCCGGAATTGAATTAAAAATAGATAGTTTTATTAAAAGCAGTTTTTCTTGATCATCAAGATCCTGTAATACCTCCTGAACAAAGAACTCGTCCAGGGTTATAAGCCTTTTTTCTGTTATAAAATAATTCAGGAATTCATCCTGCTCAGTTCCGGATTTTGATTCAATATTTTCTGCAATGTGCACTAAAGCTGTTATCCAGCCATCGCTGGCTTCCAGTATTTTTAACAGATAACCGGATTCAATATTGATACCGTATATATCATGAAAAAAATCTCTTATTTCACCCTCAGTAAATAAGAGATCCCTGTCTTTAATCTCTACAAGCTCCTTTTTAGAACGCATTTTTGAAAGAGACAATTGCGGATATAACCTTGAAAGAATAATGAAATGTATTTTTTCAAGTGGGGTAGTGATTAAGTTTTCAATCAGCTCTTTTGACCTGGAATTGGGATCAATTAACTGAAAATCATCAAGCACAATATAAAAATCGTCTTCAAATTCTTTAATTACTTCACGGGAAAATATACTTATAACATCTCGATCCGATATATTACCCTGGGATAGATTGAAAGGGCTTAATAGATGATCTATCAGGTACTCAAGATTATTATCTTCTTTGGTGAGATTATACCACTTATAATCAAGATTATTGCTCTTTAAGAAATCGGCGGCAGTGTAGGATTTTCCCTGACCGGACCGGCCACAGATCGATATTATTTTGCATCCTTTTTTATTTTCAAATAAATCATCAAACCTGTTTCTGTGGAGGATCCTCTTCAAAGCGGGAGCTTTATAATGAAAATCTATCATAGTCAAAGTTAACAGTACTAATGGCTGAAAGCTTATATTCTAATATAGAATCAGTCAATAAACTGATAAAATAAAATTGAAATGATATGTGGCTGATTAATTGGAATATCCGCTCAATTAGCCTTGACCTGAAAGGATATAAGTAAATATTGTATAGTATATTATATGGATTTTAATGTACTTGATTTTATTACCAATCAATTTGTACTACTATTTTTTGCCGTTGTTACCGGCCTGCTTCTGGGCAAAGTGCGATTTGGCAAATTTTGCCTTGGTACCTCGGGAAGCCTTTTCACCGGAATTATTACAGGCTGGTTTATTTACCTGATGTATGCTGTTCCCTATGAGGGAGCAAACAATATCCCTCAATATGCTTCCCAACTCTTATTCAACAATGTAATCTCTAAGGATTTCTTTCTATTAACCTTGATGCTCTTTGTAGCCTCAGTAGGACTACTCGCTTCAAAGGATCTTGATAAGGTAATAAAAAAATATGGTTTGAAGTTCCTTGTCCTGGGCTTTATTGTTCCCTTTACCGGAGCCGGCGTTATCTATCTATTCGTTAAATATTTTCCAGGTCAGAATCCCTTTGCAATTTCCGGCCTATATACCGGCGCTCTTACCAGCTCCCCCGGACTGGCTGCGGCAATTGAAACGGTTTCACATTCAGGCGAAAAGGCTGAAGCCCTGGTCGGTTTCGGACATGCAGTCGGTTACTCGCCGGGCGTTATTGTTGTAATTCTATTTATCCAGTTCATTCCCCGCATTGCAAAAATAGATGTAGCAAAAGAGAGATCCTTGTTTAATAAAATGCTGCTTGATGATAATTCCAATAGTAAAAAAGAAGATAATGCAGGATTCGATGTAATTGCCTTTGTTTTCGTTTGTCTGGCAGGCTATTTCCTCGGTTCTCTCAAGATTTATCTGGGTCCCGTGATAAAATATTTCAGTCTTGGCGCAACCGGCGGGGTTCTTATAGCGGCTTTGCTCTTTGGCTACAGGGGCAGGATTGGCCGCTTTAACTTCAGAATGAACCGGGATGTCCTTTCTGCTATAAGAGATCTCTCACTGGCCCTCTTTCTGGCCATCGTTGGCCTGAGGTATGGTTATACAACTATCAATTCGTTAACCACAGGCGGTGCAATACTTCTTTTATTATCATTCATCTGCGCTGCAATATCAATAATCAGCGGTTTTTTGATTGGCAGATACATTTTCAAATTAAACTGGATACTACTGGCCGGAAGCCTCTGCGGAGCTATGACCAGCACCCCCGGGCTTGGAATTGCTATCGATGCCACTGCAAGCGACGATGTTGCAATTGGCTATGGGGCAGCCTACCCATTCGCTTTGTTCGGTATGGTAATATTTACCATAATTCTACATACCCTGCCGGCATAAACCAATTGGAGGTGAAAAATGAATCTATTGAATGAAGAATATCTTTCTACTGTATGGTCCCGGGTTACAAATATACTGGTTGATCATGGAAAAGGAATCTACCTTTATAATACAGAGGGCAAAAGGTTTATGGATTTTACCAGCGGCATCGGCGTGGTTAATACCGGGCATTGCCATCCGAAAGTTGTTGAGGCAATACAAAAACAGTCAAATGAGCTGATATTCGGGCAGATAAATATAATCTACCACAAACCGGTCCTTAGTTTAATAGAAGAGCTGAGATCAATTCTACCTTCCGCTCTGGATCGATTTTTCTTCAGTAACAGCGGCGCAGAAGCAGTGGAGGCTGCTGTTAAACTTGCCAAACAGGCAACAGGAAGATCAAATATTATTGTCTTTCAGGGTGGTTTTCATGGTCGAACCCATCTTACCATGGCCATGACTACCAGTAAAACCATCTACCGCAGTATGTACCAGCCGCTTGTCCCGGGGATCTTTGTATCTCCCTATCCCTATCCATACTATTATGGATGGGAAAACCGGGAAACTCTGGATTTTGCTGTCAGGGAATTGAAGAGGCTCTTAAAAACGCAAACAGCGCCAAAAGAGACAGCAGCAATTATTGTAGAACCTGTCCTGGGAGAAGGGGGTTACGTTGTGCCCCCGGCAGGTTTTTTGTCTGCCATCAGGAAAATCTGTGATGAACACGGAATATTAATGATTGTCGATGAAATACAATCCGGATTCGGCAGGACAGGTAAGTACTTCGCCTTTCAGCATGAGGAAATAGTACCTGATATTATTACCATGGCCAAGGGAATTGCTTCAGGCCTTCCCCTGTCCGGAATTGCCTACAGACAGGAACTTGGTGAGAA
Organism: Spirochaetales bacterium; assembly: GCA_030604195.1. Lineage (GTDB taxonomy): Bacteria > Spirochaetota > Spirochaetia > SZUA-6 > DRHE01 > DRHE01. The sequence continues at coordinate 31,933 of JAUVWI010000024.1, read as the reverse complement.
ATGGCTCACCGGAAGTCATGGAGGAACCTACGGCGGCAACCCCATTGCCTGTGCAGCTGCAGAAGCCACCATCCGGGTAATAAAAGAGGAAAAGCTTTTGCAAAATGCCGGAGAAAGGGGTAAACAGCTGCTTAAAGCTCTTAGCGGGCTTAAAAAAGAGTTCAGTTTCATAGGAGACGTAAGGGGTATTGGTTTGATGGCCGGGGTTGAATTTTCAGGAAAGGGTAATGAAATAGCGGCAGCAGTACAGAGGGAAGCGCTGGAGAAGGGACTTCTTCTTTTAACCTGCGGAGCGGAGAGTAATATAATCAGATGGATACCTCCCCTGATTGTCACCGGAGATCAAATGGACGAAGCATTGAACATCTTCAGAAAGGCTTTGGAAAGAACCATAAACCGGTAGAAATTCTACTAAAAGCCGCGCAGCCTGTAGTAATCTGCAACAAGCTCTCTAAACTTCTCCCTGTTGAGAACCCTTCTCCGGGAACCAAGAGAATGGCTGAAGAAGTATTCCGGCAGGAAATCTTCCTCGGGTTTCATCCCTTCTCTTAGATTGAACTCCCTGATAGTATGAGCGATCCGTGCGGATATCTCTTTGAAATCCTTCTCTTTTAGATCGAGACCCATTGTTCCCTTTACTATTTTATTAAGTTCATCCCAGAAAATAAAATCTCTAAAAAAGCGGCAGAGGATGAGCGTATCGAAAATTGTCAGGCGGTCCTCATATTCCAGGAGCATCTTTGCTTTTCCCTCATTTTTTAAGGGATCGATCAGCCCGGCCAGTTCAGGCTTATAAAATGTCGTTCTTAAGTGACAGGCTCCCCGGTCAGAGACAGCGTATCCCAGGCCCATGCCCTGCAGGTAGCGCGGATCATAGCCCGGCGGTTCAAGCCCCTTCACATGAATGGCGATGTCTTCAAGCCCCAGCTCTCTTGATGCAGCCCTTACGCCTTCAGCCAGGAGGTTGCCTATTCCCTCTCTATAGGCAATCAACCGCAGAAGCGCGGCAATTCTATCTACCTCTCCGTAATCTATCTTGAAATCGATCCTTCCCCTCTTATATGCCTCAACAGCAAAGGCAGTGACATTTCCGGCAGTAACGGTATCAATACCAAGACGGTCACAGGTGTCATTCAGAAAGGCAATCTCATTTATATCATCAACCATATTAAGCCCGCCAAATGCATCTATGGTTTCATACTCAGGTCCATCGAGCGTGAGCCCCTGGTGCCGTCCCTTTATAATAGTTGTCTGCCTGGTGCAGCCGATAAAGCAGAACAGACACGATTTCGGCTTTACCTTACACTCTGAATGTAGGGCCCCGGCATTGATCTTATCACTATAATCTACAGTTCCATCCTGCCAGTAGCGTGCGGGGAAAGCTTCAACCTGAGTAGTCAGATCAACTACAAGGGAGGTGCCGTATCTGTTATAGACCTCGGTAACAGGATGCTTCTTGCCGGTTTCTAACTGTTCCTTTCGATAAATGGTCAGCAGCTTAGAATCGGAGGCCTCCTTTCGCTCATCTCCCATAAAAACCAGGGCCTTTAACTTTTTGCTGCCTAGAACAGCTCCTATACCGGTCCTGCCGAGTGACCTGCCGAAATCGTTGTTAACATAGGCATATTTAACCAGGTTTTCTCCGGCAGGCCCAATTGTAAGAACAGCGCATTGACTATCCATATACCTGTCCCTAAGCATTTTCTCTGTCTCCAGGCTGTCCCTTCCCATAAGGAAAGCTGCATCTTTAAAGGAAACACAATTATTGCTTACTTCAAGGTAAGACCAGTTATCCATAGCGCCGTTTATAATAATTGCATCATAGCCGGTTCTGGATAAATAAAGGAAAGCTTTGCCACCTGCATAGGATTCCGTGTATATTCCTGTCAGGGGCGATTTGGTAAATGCCCCATACCTGTTAGCCCCCCAGATAGAGAAACCGGTAGCGGGCCCAAGGGCGAATATAAGATTATTCTCCGGGGCCAGGGGGTTTATGCCCGGAGGATTCCTCTTGAGCAGCAGGTATGACCCTATTCCCTTGCCCCCGAGATAATCTTCATAGATCTCACTTGCAATTGCCTCTTCATAGAATTTTTCCCCCCCCAGATTGATATTAAGGATTTTTCCAAAAATTCCCTTCATCGCCAATTCATTTCTTTCCAATTAAGTTTAATTCAATATTCTAATTTTAAACTGACACAGAGCAAATATAAAGATAACACTCTATAGATTTTTTTATCCGCACTATGCCTATGTTCCTGATTTTATGCGGTTATCCGGAGTGTCATTGGCCTGGCATCAGAGTTTTACAGGAACCCTCTTTCCGCAGTTGCTGCATTTCTGCTCTTTGATACCCTTTATCTGTATGGAGTAACCCCGGCGCCTGATCAGCAGGCTGCCGCATTCCGGGCACAGGGTATTGATCTCGCTGCTGCCGATATTCCCCGGGTAAACATAGTTCAAATGCTTTGCGGCCGCCTCTAAGGCTGCGGTCAGGGTAGAAATGGGTGTAGGCGGAATATGGTAGTGATACTGGGGATAATAGGCAGAGAGGTGATAGGGAATATTCCTGTCTATAGCGCCCAGAAAAGCGGCTATCTCTTCTATTTCTTCAAGGGAGTCGTTCTTGCCGGGAATGATCAGGGTGGTAACTTCAAGAGCTGTCGCAGCGGCAGCCTGGGTAATGAAGCGCATAACCTCATCAAGCTTGCCGCCGATCTCGCGGCGGTAGAAATCAGGATTGAAAGATTTAAGGTCAATGTTGGCTGCATCTATGTACTCAAGGAGTGCTGATGCCGGTTCCTGATTCAAATAGCCATTGGAAACCAGGACATTTTTAAGTCCCTTCTCATGCGCCTGCTTCGCCGATTCAAAAACATACTCGAAGTGAATAAGCGGTTCCGAGTAGGTATAGGCAATACCGAATGAACCCTGTTTCAGTGCATTAGCTACCAGCTCTGTGGGAGTCAATGTGCTGAAGGGGATATCGGTGGATTGTGATATCTGATAATTCTGGCAGAAGGGGCAGTGGAAATTACAGCCTAAAAAACCAACAGATAATATTTTTTTTCCAGGATAAAAGTGGTAAAGGGGTTTTTTCTCTATAGGGTCAATTGCCTGTGAGGATATTGCGCCGTAGTAGGGCAGGGTAAGCTCTCCCCGCAGGTTCCGGCGCACCAGGCATGATCCATACTTCCCCGGAGCAATTATACAGTTGTTGGGACAAAGGGTGCAGCGCACCCTCTGCCGGTCAAGTTTCTCAAAAAAGCTCGCTTTAGAGCTCGCTTTCATTGCTAACCTCCTGATATTTCCCTGGCAAGCCAGGCAGATTTGCAGAGGTATTCCCGGGCCAGGAAACCCAGGAATGCCGCAGAGATTGTTCCAATAAGCAGAAAGGGCGGGGCCAGAAGCCAGGTCTGCCTGCCGAAGAATAACAGGGCGGCTATGAGCAGCTGCAGCCCGTTACTGGCCATAGCCCCGAAAATGCTCAAGCCGATTAATGATATCCTGCGCCCCGCAATTTTCTTTATCAGCAGCATAACCAGAGCGCTGGCAAAGGAACCGCAGAAAGAGAGAATAAATATATGGGAAAAGAGGGTGCCCATTATTAGGGCCTGGCCTATGACCTTCAGCAGGACGAGAAGCAGAAATGCAAGGGGCGCCAGGGTTGTCAGACCTATGAGTAGAGGCAGGTTGGCCAGCCCGAGGCGCATAAAGGGCAGGGGTTTTGGTATTATATATTCGATTGAAGAGAGGAAGAGCGCTACAGCAGCCAGCATGGCTGTCAGGTTATTTTTCTTAAAAGGTGAGTCCATCAAGTTCCTGCTCACTTCTACCGGTTATGGCTATAATTACCCTGTTGGGCAGACAGGCAATCCAGCGGCCCGGCCGGCTAATAGGCCCTGATTTGACGCATGTCTTTTCCGGGCAGGGAGATGAAGATACTCTGACTGCGCCATCCTCTATTACTACTACAGTTTTACCTAAAGGCCCTTCAACTTCTATGGTGCGGTCGGATTCGAGGGGGAAGAGCCATTCTCCTGAATCACCATTGATGGAAACCCGGAGAATATCATTCTGATTGCCATATGCCTGGAAAGCAATAAGTCCCGTTACTGCAATTGCAATCAGAAAAGCGAGAAAATCAAGGACTTTGACCCTCTGCATCCTGTTATCTCCCTAATCAATCAGCTCCTTAACAGCCTCAACTTTATCTGTTTTTTCCCACGGGAAACCCTCACGACCGAAATGGCCGTAAGCTGCTGTTTCCTGATAAATGGGCCTGCGCAAATCAAGGCTTTCAATAATCCCGGCAGGATTCAGCTGGAATACCCGGGGTATAAGTTTTTCCAGTTTAACTTCGGAGACACGGCTGGTGCCGAAGGTGGATACAGCAATAGAGACCGGTTCCGCCACACCGATTGCATAGGCCAGCTGTACCTCGCATTTTTTACATAGCCCGGCAGCTACCAGGTTCTTGGCAATGTAACGGGTCATGTAGGCGGCGGAGCGGTCAACCTTTGAGGGATCCTTGCCTGAAAAAGCGCCGCCACCGTGGCGGGCCATACCGCCGTAGGTATCGACTATTATTTTGCGTCCGGTGAGCCCCGTATCACCATGGGGACCGCCGATAACGAAGCGGCCGGTGGGGTTGATATGATATATAACATTGGTTTTGATCAATTCCGCCGGCAGTGCCTTCTTAATTACCTCTTCGATTAATGATTCTTTCAAATGATTGTAGCTTACATCTTCAGCGTGCTGGTGAGAAAGCACAATTGTAGTGATCTCAGCAGGTTTACCATCTTTGTAGCGCACGGTAACCTGGCACTTGCCGTCAGGCCGCATAAAGGGAAGGATGCCGCGTTTACGTACTTCGGCGGCTCTCAACATAATCCGGTTCGCATAATGTATGGGAGCGGGCATGAGCTCAGGAGTTTCGCTTGAGGCAAAACCGAACATCATTCCCTGGTCGCCTGCTCCCTGCTCAAGGTGCAGTCCCCGTTCCTGATCTACACCCTGGGCAATGTCGGGGGATTGCTCATGAATTGTGGATATTACGGAACAGGATTGATAATCTATGCCATATGAAGGGTCGTCATAGCCTATGGATTTTAATACCCCGCGCACTACGGTCTGCAGTTCGATATACCCGTTAGTGGTAATCTCGCCTCCCACCAGGACCAGGCCGGTAGTGGTAAATGTTTCGCAGGCTACCCGTGAATGGGGGTCCTGTAAAAGGGCACAATCCAGTACCGCATCTGATATCTGATCGCATATTTTATCAGGATGTCCCTCGCCTACGCTCTCGGAAGTAAATACAAAGTCTTTTCTCGCAATCAATCTATTGCCTCCAGTGATATTTTTAACACAAAAAAAACCTGTGCTGCCAAAGCACAGGTTCTGTATTCAGATTACCTGGCTTTTTAGTGCTTTTTTTAAAGTGGTTGCAATATGCCGCAAATCAATCCACTGACTTCTAAATTTACCCATTAAAGGTGGAGCTGTCAAGTATTTTTCATAGTAATAGGCTGACCCGTTGATTCCAGCACATTCAGCCAGAGGGGGTCTTCAGGAGAAAGTTGTTTGCTCTCCGAGACTGCCAGTTTAATGGGTACGTGAGTAAAACGGTCATTCCAGCGACCGATAATCAAGCCGGTTTTACCGGCCATTGCCGCATGTACGGCATTCTGAGCCAGCTGCATGCAGTAAATGGAATCATTGGCGTTGGCCGGCACAGAGCGTACCAGGTAACTGGGATCAATGTATTTGATATTAACGTATATGTCTGTCTGCTCTTTGAAATACTTCTTAATATCATCTTTCAAGAAGATGCCGATATCGCCCAACCGTTGGTTGCCGGAATCATCCTTTTGTCCGTTGCCACCGGTTACATACTCCTGGCCTGCTCCCTCGGCTACAATCAGTACAGCGTGACCACGGCTGCGCAGCCGCTGCTCAAGGATATTATAGAGACCCATTGGCCCTTCCAGGTCAAAAGGGATTTCGGGAATAAGCACATAATTGACCTCATTAAGGGCCAGAGCGGCATTGGCGGCAATAAAGCCGGACATCCTGCCCATTACCTTGACAATACCGATACCGTTAGGGGCGCCTACCGCTTCGACATGAGCGCATCTGATTGCTTCAGCCGCTATGGAGAAGGCGGTTTCCAGGCCGAAGGTCTTTTGGACGTAGGAAATATCGTTGTCAATAGTTTTGGGAATACCGACAACAGATATATTCAAGCCACGGCGGCATATTTCTTCGTAGATGGATTGAGCAGCATGTAAGGTGCCGTCACCGCCGATAGGAAATAGAATGGAAATGTTCATTCGCACCAGGCAATCCACAATTTCACTTATATCCTGTGCTCCCCTGGAAGAAGCCAATATGCTTCCACCCTTTTCATGTATATCAGTAACATCTTCCGGCTTTAAAAGCAGGGTTTCATAGTTGAATTTGGGAATAAAGCCGCGGTAGCCATATTTGATACCATAAATTGTCTTTACGCCATATCGATAATAGAGGGTCATTACCAGGGAACGGATAACATTATTTATCCCGGGACATAAACCGCCGCAGGTAACTACAGCTGCCCGGCTCTTGGAGGGATCAAAGTATATTTTTTCCCTGGGGCCGGCCTTTTCAAAGGCGGTAAGCGGTTTGTTCTGCTTTATAACCTTCAACAGTTGGTCCCGGTCATGGCAGGTCAACACGGTAGCTGAATTTTTAACATAGTTGACTATGTTATCACCATATACAGTAGAAAGTCCGAGGGGGGAAGGAATCGCAGCTTTGCCAAGAACAGCTATTTTCAGGTCAGCCACGGTTAAATGCTCTAAAATCATATTGGTTCCCATTATGCGTTGGTTTAGTTATAATTACTTATAATTGAGGGTAATGGGATTGTCAACATTAAGAAAACTGGCTGTTCAGCAAGGGCGGGCCATGATCCGCGTTCGGTATAAAAAATCCCGCGAGCTTACCACGGTAGCCGTCTGTCCGGGATGCTGGAATATTCGCGAAAGGCGTATGGCTCTGTTGCGAAGGCTCGATAAGATGGAATTGGAAGTGGTTTTTAAGGATGATTATTTGGATGGAGTTTACCGCTCAGGCAAAGTCCATGCCCCGGCCTGTCCCTATAAAAAAATATCTCCGGATCCCTGGGAAAGATTCAAGTCCGCTATGGGGAAAAATAAATCCAGCAGGGCGCGTTAAATACAGGGATCCATGTTAAGATACTGCTTTTTTCAGTGATCTTTCTGAGTGTTTCTGGATAAAATTGAAGAGCTTGTGATGGCCCCCGGTGGCAAAGGATTTGAATTGCAATCCCAGTTCATTTTTGCTGCGGGTAACACGGCAATTCAGAGAGATAATATCCCGGCCTATCCTCAAGGAACAGAGGGCTAACTCCTCTCCCCGTTTAAGGCCTTTAATCATGGCCGGGGAAGTAGGAAGGAAGCCGGCTCCCTGAATGGATATTTCAGCGAGCTTGCCGGTTGCAATAGCCATGGTCTGCGGATTGGTGAATAAAAGCTGCAGCCTGTCGGATTCTAAAGGGATCAAACGATGGAATTTACGCTGATCCTTAATTGACTGGTAGCGTTTGAAAAGCTCAGTCAGATGACGCATCTCCTTCTTATCGGTCAGATCATTCTTAATTATTCCGTTGACCCCCAGGTAGCTGGCTTTAGCAGCTTCTTCGAATGGAAAATCTTCACCGCGTAAAATGATAAAAACACTCTCTTCTTTACTCTTTTCTTCGCGTAGAAGCTTTAACAGGGGCTTCCAATGCCTGGGAAACTCTGCGGCGTTAAAAATGATCATTTCAGGTTTTACTTCTTCAAAGCGCTGAATAGCTTGAAAGGGATCGGTTATTTGCTCTATTTCAAAACCAATTGGGGTAAGATGCTCTTCCAGTAGATCTTTTAATTGTTTTTTTTGTGCAATTAATAGGACATTCATTTATTCTGTTCCGAGATTGATTATATCATATCCGGTGATCAGCCAGAAGCGGTCCTTTCGCGTAAGATAATAGGAATACTGTTTTACCTCTGTAAAATCGGGAAATATAAACTTTGCTTTTACAATTACCGTGGCCTTATAGGGCGTGTAGCTGGTTTTTAAAATCTCAAAACTACTGGGTATCTGGAGGATATCACGGTCTACAACCTCTTTTTGAAGTTCTTTCCTGAACTGTGACAGGACCCGGCGCTGTTCCTCCTCTGAATACCGCTGGTACCGGCTTTCACGCTTCGGATCTCTCCGGAAAAGGCTTTCCAGGTCCTGATATAGAAAGAACTTTTCCCATTCGCTTTTCTGGCGGGCCCTGATGGTATAGTCAACCACATCATCAGGCGCCATTTTTTCCCGCTCCAACATTCTACCGGTTTCCTGCTCAATGAGGACTCTCTCCTCCGGTGTAGCAACCGGGGGTCTGATATTCAGGGAGAGTTTATTTGATTTTAACACGGGGCTTTTCTCTGCAGTCAAAAGTTCGGGGTAGAATATAGACTGAACACTGTAAAGACCCGGCTGCTTGAGCTCAATAAAATCGGTTAATTTAAGTACAATACCGAATTTCTCGCCAGGCTCCAGGGTAATTTCCCGGTAGTAAAGCGGTTGATTCGAGCTTTTTGCTATGGTATATTCAGCTGAAGGACCCAGGGAGATATTAGTAGGGGTGATTACATTAAAATTATAGTTAAAAACCCGGTTGTGGGCCATCTTAAAACGGTAGTTTTGCGGTGAATTATTTAATATTGTAGCTTCAAACTGGATCGGATAATCTGAATCACCCAGATAGTAGATTGTTTTTTCGAAAAAACGAATAGAAAAGACAATTCCCTGCGGGTTTGTTGCAAAAAGAATGCTGCAGACTAGTAGTAATAATAATTGGATTAAAATCGATTTTTTCAAAATAGTTACTCCATTCCGCCAATATAATAGTCGGTAAATATAATGATATCCTTATTAATTAATCAGATAAGCAGTGAATTTAAGGAATATGAACCCTTTCAGAGGTTAAGAGAGCAACTGAAGAAAGAGTGCTTTCCCGTTGATCTTGAAGGACCGCAGGGCGGATTTCTTTCTATATTATTGGCAAATATCATGCAGGGAACAGGCTCCTGTTCTTTAGTTGTGGTGCCGAGTGAACAGGAAGCTGAAAACCTGGTTCAGGATCTGTCGCTTCTACCTGATATTAAGAGCGCCCTCTTCCCCTGGTGGGGATTGTTGCCCTATGGCGACGGCCGCCCTCTGCCGGCTATCTATGGTGAACGCGCTTATCTTTTAAGTTGTCTGCTTGCCGGTGAGCAAATGATGATCGTTGCCCCTCTTCGCTCCCTGTTAAGTCCGCTTCCCCCTCCGGAGCATTTAAAAGAGCAGTTCTTGCTCTTGAAAAGGGGAGACTCTTTGGATTTAACAATTCTTTCCACCAAATTGCAGGCCCTGGGCTACTTACGGGTGCCGCGGGTGAGTTTGAAGGGGGAATATGCCCTGCGCGGAGAGGTTGTTGATATATTCTGCTACGGCCGGGAAGAACCCAGCCGCCTGGTGCTGGATTTTGACGTTGTTGCTGAGATAAAAGGTTTTAATGTTGTAAATCAAGGTTCCACTGTTAAACTGGACGAGCTGAGAATATTTCCCTTGCGGGAAGTGATCCCCTCATCCCAATTGATAAGTACGCTGAAAAAAAGACTGACCAGCCTTAACATACCGGCTGAAGCAGCGGCAGGCTTTAGTGAAAGATTTTCCCTGGATGCGGATATGCAGGGAGCAGAGCTCTATTTACCCCTCTGCTTTGAAAAAAACAGCTCGCTTTTAGACTACCTGCCGCCCGGATCAAATTTGATCATTTCTGATTCGGAACAGCTCGCGAGTAGTTGCGCTTCCATTCAAAAGGAATATGTGCAGCTCTACAGGAATGCTCTGAGCAAAGACAGGGCTGTTCCCCCTCCCAAAGCGATAATGATGGATTTCACAAAATTGACAGCTGGATTTCAGCGGAAAATCCTGCTCCATACCATTAAAAGGGGGGGCGCGGCAAAAGAGCGGCTAATAATTCCTTGCGATCCGCCGCGTTCTTTTTTCGGCAATCTTACCTATTTTCGGGAAGAATTGGAAAATCTGCTTGAATTAGGCTATCGAATTTATATCTATGCGGTCTATGAGCACCAGGCGGAACGTATCAAGGCTGTACTCAAGGACCTGAAGGTGGAGGTCTTCCCCTTAAGCATATCCAGCGGTTTTAGCCTGCCTCAATTTAAGATAATGGTGATCCAGGAAAATGAAATCTTCGGCCGCAAGCGAAGAATACCCCGTTCCATTGGCAGGGTAAAGAGCGAGGCAATCGATACCTTTGTCGAGTTGAATCCCGGGGATTATGTTGTACACCTTAACTACGGGATTGGGATTTTTAATGGTATAGAACGGCTGAAAGCAGCGGGGAATGAACGGGACTACATCCATCTTCAGTATGCCGACGGTGAGACCATATTTATACCTATCGAGCAGGTCAATCTTATCCAGCGCTATATAGGGCAGGAGGGTAGAGGGCTGCGTCTGGATAAAATTGGGGGCAAAGGATGGGAAAGCAGGAAAAAAAGAGTCAAAAAATCGGTGGAAGATCTGGCTCAAAGCCTGGTAAAGCTTCATTCCCGCCGCCGAACGGCCAGCGGTTTTGCCTTCCCTGCGGACAGCGACTGGCAGGCGGAATTTGAGGCATCCTTCCCCTATCAGGAAACGGATGATCAACTGCGTTGTATTGAAGATGTAAAGCGGGATATGGAAACACCCCTGCCCATGGACCGGCTGATCTGCGGTGACGTAGGATATGGTAAAACCGAGATTGCTCTGCGCGCCGCGTTTAAAGCGGTAATGGGCGGAAAGCAGGTTGCCATGCTGGCTCCCACAACCATTCTGGTGGAACAGCACTTTGAAAATTTTGAGGAACGCTTTAGAAAATTTCCCGTCAAAGTTGAAATGCTCTCCCGCTTTCGCAAGCCGAAAGCACAAAAAAAAGTGATCGCAGAACTGGAAAAGGGGGCGGTGGATATAATAATCGGAACTCACCGCATGATCCAGAGGGATGTTCATTTTAAGAATCTGGGTCTGTTAGTGGTGGATGAAGAGCAGCGTTTCGGTGTCAAGCACAAGGTAAGGCTTAAGGAATTGAAAACCTCGGTGGATTGCCTTACCCTGACCGCAACACCCATTCCCCGCACCCTGCATATGTCACTTATGAAGATAAGGGATATGTCTACACTGAACACGCCCCCGCAGAACCGTTTGCCTGTGGAAACCTTTATTCAGGAATGGGATGAAGAAATTATTGCCGGCGCCATCAGGAACGAGATCAGTCGCGGCGGACAGGTCTATTATCTCCATAACCGGGTTCAATCCATTCCCAGTGTTTATGGACTTTTGACAACTCTGCTGCCCGAGGTAGTTATCGATATTGCCCACGGGCAGATGAAGGAAGATGAGCTCGAAGATGTGATGCACCGCTTCATTAGCGGTAATATTTCGGTTCTGCTCTCCACAGCCATAATCGAGAATGGATTGGATATTCCCAATGTAAATACCATTATCATCGACCGGGCCGATAGTATGGGAATATCCCAGCTCTACCAACTTCGCGGCAGGGTGGGCAGGGCGGATCGGCCGGCTTATGCCTACCTTTTTTACCTGAAGAATAGAGCAATTTCTGAGCTGGCCATGAAGAGACTTAAGATAATTTCCGACTTCACGGAGCTTGGTTCCGGGTTTAAGATCGCTTTGAAAGATCTGGAAATCAGGGGTGCGGGAAATATTCTGGGACGGGAACAGCATGGGGATATATTGACTGTGGGCTACGACCTTTATATAAGACTTCTGGATGAAGCCATAGCAGAAATAAATCAGGAGGCGGGTGAGGAAGCACTCGAAGTTTACCTGGAATTGGAGTATTCCGGTTATATTCCGGACACCTATATTGCAGAACCCATGGAAAAAATGGAGGTTTATAAGAAAATATCGGCGATTTCCAGCAGGGATGAACTGGATAGGACGCATAGTGAATTGGAGGACCGCTTCGGACCCCTACCGGATGAGGTGTCCAGCATTTTTGCGATTGCCGAAATCAGGATTATCTGCAAGAAATTGTTTGTTTCCTCTCTACAGGAAAAAGAGGGAATGGCAACAGTAGAGTTTTCCCGGCTCTCCCACCTTTCAATGGAAAAGGTGCTGCGTTTAATCAGGGAAAGCGGGGGTAAAGTAACGCTTAATGCAGAAAAGCCGAATTGCCTCTATATAAAGAGCGGTAAGATTGATCTTAAAGATAAGGCTGAATACTTAAGTGAGCGCCTGTCTATGCTGCTTTAATAGCGGTAATGGTCAGGTTTATATGGTCCTTCAATTTCCACTCCCAGGTATTCAGCCTGCTCTTTAGTTAATCCGGTAAGTTTCACGCCCAGTTGTTCCAGGTGCAGCCGCGCCACCTCTTCGTCGAGCTTTTTTGGCAGCACATAGACCTTGTTCTCCAGTTCTTCACTGCTTAGTTTTAGTTGAGCCAGGCATTGATTGGTAAAACTGTTGCTCATTACGAAGCTGGGGTGCCCGGTAGCACAGCCAAGATTGACCAGCCGTCCTTCAGCAAGGAGGATAATGGAATGGCCGGATTTTAGAGTCCAGCGGTCTACCTGTGGTTTGACGGTTTCCTTTTTAAATTCAGAGCTGTTCTCCAGGTAGCTCACCTGGATCTCGTGGTCAAAATGGCCGATATTGCAGACAATAGCGCCATCCTTCATCTTTTCCATGTGTTCGCCGCGAATTACGTCAGAGCAGCCGGTTGCGGTAACAAAGATATCACCCACTGTAACAACTTCTTCCAGGGTCAATACCTGGTAACCCTCCATAGATGCCTGCAGCGCACAGATGGGGTCGATCTCTGTAATTATCACCCGGGCGCCCAGGGCGCGCAGGGATTGAGCGCTGCCCTTGCCTACATCGCCATAACCGCAGACAACCGCGGTTTTTCCCGCTATCATAATGTCTGTAGCACGCTTGAGGCCGTCTGCCAGAGATTCACGGCAGCCGTAGAGGTTGTCAAATTTTGACTTGGTTACCGAATCATTTATATTAATCGCCGGAAATAGGAGTTCGCCGCTACGCTCCATCTGGTAGAGGCGGTTAACGCCTGTAGTAGTTTCTTCAGAGACGCCCTTAATGCGGTCGGCAGCCTTTGTCCAGCGCCTATTATCTTTACTTAAGCACTGCTCCAGGCGTTTCATGATTATCTCAAATTCCTTATTGTCAAAACTACCCTGCAGAAGGGAGGGGTCCTTTTCCACCTTCACCCCCTGATGTACGAATAGAGTAGCATCGCCTCCGTCATCTACAATCAGGTCTGGTCCTGAGCCGTCGGGCCACGTTAGCGCCTGCTCGGTACACCACCAGTACTCATCCAGGCTCTCGCCCTTCCAGGCAAAAACCGCTGCCTTGCCAGCCGCTGCAATTGATGCTGCGGCATGGTCCTGGGTGGAGAAGATGTTACAGGATGCCCAGCGCACATCCGCGCCCATTTCAAGCAGGGTTTCTATAAGTGCCGCTGTCTGGATAGTCATGTGCAGGCTGCCGGTAACTTTTAGCCCCTTTAAGGGTTTATCAACACCATATTTCCGGCGAATTGCCATTAACCCGGGCATCTCTTTTTCAGCCAGGTTGATTTCTTTTCTGCCCCATTCCGCGAGGTCAGGATTGGCAATTTTATTTTTCAGATTAAGATCAAGTTCGATATATGACATCAATTTCTCCTTTTGCTATTTAGGAAGCTCTCTGCTTTTATTAAGCTTCATTACATGACTTTTGAGTGGCCTGATCAGCGGTAGTAATGGGTAATCTACATTGTCCAGAAATACAACATTAACCAGGGGCGGGCCTATGGATTGTGATTCCAGGGTAAACTTAATTCTAAATTCTTTAGATTCTATGTCGGCCGTTTCAAAAAGGGCAAGGCCGGTATATTCCCTGCGGTAGAGTACCGGTGATTCTATGTAGTTGATGGACTTTATGTCCAGAAGTTTCATAGCCTATAAACTATGAAAAATTCAGCAGAAAATCAACCATGCTTCTTAAGATTCTGAAGAAGCTGATCACTCACGTTCACTTAAGGGCAGGTATGGCCGCCTGGCGCTTACATTTCGATAAGCGGGACGGATTATCCTGCCGCCTGAGATTATTTCCTCGATCCGGTGAGCTGACCAGCCGGCAATACGGGCTATGGCGAATATAGGCGTGTAAAGCTCCTGGGGAATATTGAGCATCTTATATACAAAGCCGGAGTAAAAATCTACATTGGCGCTGACAACCTTATCTGAATTTTTTATCCGTTTAAAGACTGCAGGGGCCAGTTTTTCCACAGTAGTGTAGAGCTGGAATTCCTTTGAATATGATTTATCTTCTGCTATCTCCGCAGCTTTTTCTTTAAGAAGCACGGCGCGGGGATCGGACAGGGTATAAACCGCGTGGCCCAGACCATAGATGAGGCCGGAGCGGTCACCGGCCTGGCGGTTAATTATTTTCACCAGGTAGCTATCTATCTCATCTTTATCCTGCCAGTCCTTAACATTTGCTTCTATATCTTCCATCATGGCCATTACCCTGATATTAGCGCCGCCGTGCTTGGGGCCTTTAAGAGAACCTACGGCAGCCGCTATTGCGGAATAGGTGTCGGTATCGGAAGAGGATACTACATGATCGGTAAAGGCTGAGTTGTTGCCCCCGCCGTGTTCAGCATGGAGCACCAGAGCGAGATCCAGGGTCTCTGCTTCCAGCCTGGAATATTTGCTGTCCGACCTGATCATATGGAGGATATTCTGGGCAGTATTAAGGTGTTTTTGCGGTTTATGAATAAATAGACTCTTATTATTGAAATAGTGGGATTTTGCCTGGTAGCCGTAAGCAGCCATAGTGGGAAAACGGGCGATCAGTTCGATACACTGTCTTAATACATTTTTAATGGAGATGTCATCCGGATTCGGGTCGTAGGAGTATGAAGCCAGAACGCTGCGTGCCAGTTTGTTCATTATATCGCTGCTGGGGGCTTTGAGGATCATATTTTCGGTAAAGCCATTGGGCAGCTCCCGATGCTCTGCCAGCATGGATTTAAAATCCTCCAGCTGCTGCTCAACGGGCAGATCGCCGAATAGGAGCAGGTAACAGACCTCTTCAAAGCCTGAGCGATTTTCTTTTTGAAAACCGGTCACAAGATCTTCAATTTTTATACCGCGGTAGGTAAGGCGGCCCTGTTCCGGGATTTTATCGCCTTCATCAAAGATAAAGCCATGCACATCGCCTATTTCAGTTAAGCCTACCAACACACCGGAGCCGTCGGCATTGCGCAGACCCCTCTTTACATTATGTTTTTGATAGAGTTCCGGGGCAATCCGGTTATGCTTTTCCGCCAGGCTGCTGAGATTATTAATAAAGCCGCTCATATTCTGCTCCTGAAGTCACGTTTTGTGTTTATTTGTTGTCACCGGGCTCGCATGGCTCGCATGGCTCGCCTGATTCGCCTGATTCACAAGGTTCGCATAAATTTGAATCGTGATATAAAAAACGCTGCCACCCCAGCCTTTGCCCGCATTTCAGGCAATGTATCCGGAAGGGGATGAATCTTGAGCGTTTTGACAGAACCAGGAGAATTGCAGCAAGGATAAGAGGCAGCAGCAGGCTTTCCGAAAAATTGAAACGCCTGACCAGTACAGAGACGGTCATTAAAACCAGGGCCACAATTGCCAGGTAAAGGGTTGCCAGCCGCTTTTTAGCCCCGGTTTTTAAGTGTTTGCGCTGGAGCAGGTTACAGACCAGCAGGGCGATGAGCAGGTAATAGAGACCCTTCTGTAAAAAATAAGCTATCGAGACATCTGTGGCAATGGATTCCATAGGCCTCAACAGCTTATCAGAGTGGGTAACACTAGGTCAACAGGCAGTTTCTACTCTTTAACACCCCCTGAGGTAAGTCCCCCGACCAGGTTCTTCTGCACCAGCATGAACATGGCCACGACGGGAATAGCTGTACAAACGGAAGCAGCCATAATCCGGTCCCAGATAGCATTCTTGGATACAAAGAGGGATTTCAAGCCTATGGGCAGGGTATAGAGTTCTTTATATGATTTAAGAAAGACTGAGGCAAAGAGATACTCATTCCAGGCGATCATAAAGGCATAGATAAATACCGTTGAGAGAGCAGGCAGTGAAAGGGGCACAATTATCTTCCGGATGGTGCCCATACGGGTGCAGCCGTCAATCATGGCCGCCTCCTCAATAGAATAGGGGATGGTACGGAAGTAATTACCCAGCATGTAAAGGGAAACCGGCAGGGTCTGGACCATGTAGATTACCAATATGGAAATAAAGGTGCCGGTCTGGGTGGAAGCCAGGCCGCTCTTGACCGCCATCTGGTACATGGGAATCAATATCAGGATACCCCCGAACATGTAAACGAAGAGTACCCCCCTCTGGATATAGGCCCGGCCCCGGTAACGCACCCTGCTGAATGAGTAAGCCCCCAATACCGCAATGATCAGAGAAAAAAACGCGGCGGAAAGGGAGAGCAGGATCGAATTTCTAAAGTATTTTAAAAAGGGAAATACATCGCCGCTATCCTTGTACTTGGCCAGGATCTGTTTTTTCTGATCGGCAGTGAGGTCAGGATTATCCAGCAGGCGTTTCACCGTTTCAGGCACATCCTTTGCCTGCTGGCCGATATTCAACAGCTCTTTATAGGCCTCCAGGTTAATCTTACGGGGAATTAGCGAGGGATTTCCCCAGTCAAACTGGTGTTTCAGCGATAGAGAGAGCATTTGCACAAAGGGAAAAATGGTAAATAAAACAATTGCCAGGATTAAAAGTGTAAAACCGATGCTGCGGGGAATAGATTTTTTTGTTATTACCATTTTAATACCCTCTTTACGTAAAATAGAATAAAGCCGACCAAGAGCAGGAATTGGATCAAGGCCAGGGAGGCGCCCTGCCCCTGGTCCATAGCCCCGGTAAAGGCCTTGAAGTAGGTGTATACTGAAAGCACCTTGACATTATCAGTAAGCAGGTAAACCTCTTCGAACTTATTGAAGTTCCAGATAATCCTGAGGATTACAATGGCGCCCAATACGAAGAAGATCTCCGGCATGGTGATATTCCAGAACTTCTGCCAGGATGAGGCGCCGTCTATGTCAGCAGCTTCGTAGTAGGTGGTATTTATGGCCTGCAGCTTGGAGAGGATCATCAGGTAGGTAAAGGGGAAGTTTTTCCAGATATTAAAGATAATGGCTATCCATATTGCAGAACGTGGGGAACCTATCAGGTTGAATCTCTCTTTGAAGATATGCAGCATCTCTACGGTCAGGTGCATGAATATGCCCTGCACCGGGTCGAAGAAAAACTGCCAGGAAAAGACAACCGATATTACCGGCGCCACATAGGGCAGCAGGATCAAAGCTCTTACCACCCCGCGCAGGGGAAATTCCTTGTTCATAGCAAGGGCAACGCCCACACCCAGCAGGGTTGTGCCCAGGGTGGTGGCGAATACATAGATAAAGGTAGTCGCCACTGACCGCCAGAAAGTGGGATCGGTGAGAACGTTAGCATAGTTGGCCGTTCCTATAAAAATATTATCTCCGGCCATCTTAACCTCGAAGAAGCTCAGGTAGATATTGTAAAGGATGGGGTAGATAATAAGCCCGCCGATAACAATAATCGCCGGCATTATCAATTTCCAACCGAAACGGGCTTCATCCCGTTCCAGGGAAAAACTTTTTGCTATGGCCATATCCGTCTCCTTAAACTGCTGTTAATTAAAACAAGGATGGGGCAGGAGCGCCCCATCCTCAAAATTTTGTTTATTGATTATTCAATAGCTTTTTTCATTTCTGCTTCAGCCCAGCTCATGGCTTTATCTACAGATACTCCCTCCTGGGTGATCTTGTACATCATCTGGGGAATTATCTGCTGGGTGGATACTTTGCCGTAAGCCTTGATAAGGTTGCCTTCTACTACATCGAAGCGCATCAGGTTTTCCAGACCGGAAACTATCTCAGCCATCTTAGCTTTGCCATACTGCTTGTAGATGCCCTTGGGGTCATTCAGGAACTCTTCACTGGCGGCTATTTTTTTGAGCATCGGGTACATACCGCCGGGCGCCATGTGCAGGAAGGTTATGTAGGCATCATCCGTATAGAGAAACTCAACAAATTTTTTGGCGGCTTCGGTATTTGCCGGGTCATCCTGCTTGAAAAAACCCAGGGAGACCACAACGCCGAAACCGGAGGGTGTCTTGTTGGCAAGCATGGGGGCAAACGCGGTTTTATTGGCCAGTTCGGGGTCGAAATCACCGCCGGTCAGGTCGGCAAAGTGCTCACCGGTAAGTGATCCTGCCATATCTTGAGCCAGGGCCAGGTCATCCATGATATAGGTGGAGTAGAAGAAGCCTGCCATTTTTCCCTGCATGTAGTAATCTCTGGCCCTCCAGGTCTGTGGTCCGGGGGGATTATACTTGGCCATTTTGGCATAGAACTCGACCGCCTCTTTCATCTGCGGTGTGTTGAAGGTCAGGTTGCCGTTCTTGTCAAAGAGCGAGGCATTGTTGGAGAGGGCAAAGGGAGTAAAACACTGTTCTGTAAAATTCTCTGCCTTGGTTCCTACCAGGATGCCGTACTGATTCTTGTCCGGCTGGTAGAAGTGTTTGGCCGCTTTTTCAAAGGCTTCCCAGGTAGTTGGGGGCGCCAGGCCGGCCTCTTTGAACCAGTCACTGCGGTACCAGATGCCCTGGATCCAGCCGTGATAGGGCATGGCATAGTATTTGCCGGCGGAGCTTTCCAGCAGTTTAAGGGTGCCGGCGTAATACTCATTTTTACCCACGGAATTGATAATCGCGGTCGCGGCATCAACATCCAGTATGTTTTCGGCGCCGAAGGCCAGGGCATTGTCGGAGCTGAACTCACCCAAAGCGGGCATTCGTCCGGCTGCCGAAGCGGAAGCAATCTGCTTGGGCATGTCATTCTCATCAACCGGTACAACCACTACCTCGATACCCGGGTTGGTAGCCTGGAAGGTGTCGGCCAGAAGCTGAATGGTGGCCATACGGTCGGACTGTGTTTCTGTGGTCCAGAACTCGATTTTCACCGGTTCCTTAGCTACCTCTTTTGGCTTACAGCCAGTGTTAAAAAACACTAGAGCCGTAAGTGCAATAAGAAGAACTAGAATTAAACCTGCTTTTTTCATTTTAAACCTCCTTAAGGTTTATTTATTTTTTTCCAGGAAAATCCTGGTATTACCTAGTTGATCCCCTGATAACTAATTTGGGGCTGATCCAGATTTCCTCATCCAATGGCTTGGGCAATTTGCCGGAAAGGCGGTCGATAAGGTAGGAGACTGCCATTCTTGCCTTGACCCGCACAAACTGGTCCATGGTGGTAAGGGCGAAAACCGAAGACATCTCCAGGTCATCAAAGCCGACAATTCCGATATCACCGGGCACTGTTATCCCTTTTTCACGGAAGTACTGGTAGCCGCCAAAGGCCAGGCTGTCACTGGCATAAAAAATAGCATCAGGACGGCAGCTGCTGAAAAGCTCTTTAGTTGCCAGATAGCCCCCTTTTGTGCTCAAAAAAGAAAAGGCGGTGCAGTGTTTTTGAAAGGGCAATCCGCCCTTTTCAATGGCATTTTTGTAACCGTGAAAACGGTCTATCAGGTGGTCATCTTCAGGTTCCCAACCGATAAAGGCAATATTTCTATAGTCTCTGCCTATGAGGAAGTTAACCGCATCAAAGGCGCCCTGGTAGTTGTTGGTGCTTATCGATTTTTCTCCCTGACATCGGTTTTGCAGCAGAACCACCGGGATATCAAGGGAGTGGAAAAAATCGAGGCTTTCCCGGTCAAGATCTGCTGAAAAAACTATCAGGCCGTCGAATTTCTTCCTGTAGCCCAATTTTTTGCGGAAGAACTTGTGGATCTCTCTCTTGGTGTTCATATTGAAGATGAGCAGGTCATAGGGTGTTTCCTTGAGCTCTTCTTCAATTTCCAGCATCATTTTACCGACAAGTGGAATTCTTATATCCGACACGGCCAGACCGATTATATTATTTCTTTTGCTTTTTTTACTGGCAGGGGAGTAATCAAGCTGGGATATCGCTGAGAACACGCTTTCCCTGGTAACAGGTTTTACCAGGTCAGGATAATTCAATACCCGTGAAACGGTGCTGGCGCTGACTCCAGCCCTCCGGGCAACTTCATTTATAGATGCCATATTTTTTTAATCAATTAGCAGCCATTCTATCTTGCTAATGAAACCTTGTCAAGCAAATTAATGAAAAAAAGCATGATATTTTTTAATATTTTCATGAAAATACTATGATGTTTCATTTTTACGTAAAAATAGGAAAAAGGCTTTCAGGCAGGTGTTCTGATTAAAGGCTGCTTTTCCTTAAGAGTTGCTCTTTAAGGGTGGAATCGGCTGCCAGAATTTCCATTATTTGCAGCCATTTACGTGCGAAATCAAAGAAGGCCCCGGCCTGATCACTATGGTTTTTGGCTCCAGCCAACAACTTTTCCGGCCTGGGAAAGAAGGATTCATCAACATTGACAGGCCTTGTATGCTGCAGGGCGCTGAGGGCCTGCTCTTCAAGTCCCGGCTTTAAGAATTCTCCCGGATATACACCCAGGTCCCCGGCCCTTAACGGGGTAATTCCGGCCCTATTATGAGAAAGAGCGATCTTTTTTTTCTGATAGATAAAACGGATAACATCCTGCTGTAATTTTGCCAATGGTGTGGTATTGAGCGGGTCTCCGGCGCCGGCTTTCGGGGGCAGGTGGGTAATCCGGAGCTTCCGGTCAAAGAACCAGTTGAATCCAAGCAGGCGTGAATTTATCAGGTAGTCAATATCCTCGCCCCTGGTGATGTTGGGATCATGAGGCACTGAGGTGTATAACTCACGGCTGAAAACCATATTGCCGCCCAGGGCAATCGGGGTTTCTACGATCCTCTCCGGAGCGGAAAGCAGCTGGCTGAAAGTATCATTTATCAGTGCCGCTTTCCTGATGAAGATATTCGCGGAACTGCGCAGATCAGCAGTTTCATGGATTTTATAATCCCCATCACTGTTAAGATAAATTCCTGCTTTACCGTCGATCCTTTTGCCTTCAAAATCGGAACCTACCAGTTCAACAGCAGTATCAATAAAATCCTCAGGAACAGTTTCATCATCATCTATGGCAACGATCAGATCAGAGTCCAATAAGAGAGCGCCGATTAGCTGACAGTTGCGGATATTGGGGTAACTCTTTAAACTCAGCAGTCCGCCCTCTAAATCCCGGCTCTCCAGAAACTTTTGCGCAGACTCAAGTTCCTTCACACCGAATTGGATAACCGGAAAGTCTTTGCGGAATGGCGCGATTATCTTTTCCACTACCTTTTCCACCCGGTCAACCAACTGCTGGTTTACCGGTGCGGTTATAATAAGTACCCGGAAATCTTTGCCTTTTAATGCAGCCAGGCTTTCCAGGCAGCGAGGCAGGGTTCCCTGCTGATCCAGAGGTGTGGGGTGATCAAAGATGGCATCCTCAGTGCTGCCTCTTTCGCCATATTTACGCGCCCAATATGTTGGTATGGTAATAGTTGTTTTCAGCATACTCAACTCCTGCTTCTATTTAATACCGAACTTATCCCGGTAGGCTTTTACTTCGATCATGGGAGGTCGTTCTTCCTCGAATATGTGATGCTTTATTTCTTGTAAGAGCTTGCCCTTTACCTGGAATTGCCTCAATGTTTTACCAAGATCGGGAACGTCATGAAGGATGCCTAATTTTTCAACCCGGCTCAGGAATGTTTGTAGAATACCGAAGGACATCTTACCCAGGTCCATGGTGGTCTGGTTTCGATGAACACGCTGATCAAGATCGGTCTGAGCTATGGCTGCCAGTCCCCACTTATGGTATACATCTATCAGGTGAGAGGTTTCCACACCGTAACCCACGGGAAAAGGGATCTTTTCCAATACCTCGCGCCGGACCGCATATTCACCGGAGAGGGGCTGAATAAGGGCGGTAAGTTCGGGAAAGAAGAGGGAGAAGAGGGGGCGGATCAATATTTCCGTAACCCTGCCGCCCCCTGAAGGACGAACGCCCCTGGAGGAGGCCAGGGGCCGGTCATAAAAGGCTTTAACGTATTTGATTCCGGGATTGTAAATCAGTGGCGCCACCAGTCCGTAGACAAAACGGGGGTGAATGTTCTTAATATCTGCATCGATATAGACAATAATATCTCCCTTTAACTGGTAGATGGCCTTCCAGAGGTTTTCGCCCTTTCCCTTTCTGGCTCCCAGGTTTTGGAGGATTTCAGATGCCTGATAGACATCAGCGCCGAAAGAAGCGGCCACCTCCCTGGTTTTATCGCTGGAGCCGGAGTCTATCACAGCTATTTCATCAAGCAGTGGATATCGGGTTGCCAGTTCCGATTTGAATATCACAATCTCTTTCCCTATGGTCTTTTCCTCATTCAAGGTGGGTATGCATAAAGAAACTGATATTCCCGCTTTTTCTTTTTCCTTTACCAGGTGGTTTATGTCCCAGAAGCTGTTGTGATGAAAGGTGTTGGATTTAAGCCAGTCTTCAATCTTCATCGCAATATCCCTGGTCTATGGCCAGCAACAGGCCGATTAGTTGAGCGATTCCGGTAAACATAGGTTTAATCTTTATATATTCTCCCAATTTACTCTGCAATTCACCCTGGCTGATACCTATGGTTATAGCCGGGATTTTATGATCGATAAAGGTTGACAGGTCCGCGGCGCTGGGAGATTTTCGCGGCTCGATCTCTAAAGCTTTAATAATGCGGCGGGCATTCCTGGCCAGCGGATGAGTAAAGCTTATTCCCCCCGGTCTTCTGAGGGAGATTATTTCCATACTTACTACTGCACCGCTTTGCGCTGATACCTCTGAGGTGATATCTTCAATTCTGTTGCGTATTGTTTTAACCATATCATTAGACTCGCTGTGGATTTCCAGTCTGAGCAGCGCATGGGTGGAAACAGTATCAAAGGATTTGCCTCCTTCAATTGAGCCGATCACTATGGAGGTGTGGGGACGCCGGGATAGGGGAATTTCAAGGATCTTATTGATTATCTCATTCATAATGATTATAGCGCCGACTGCGCCAAAACGGGTCCAGTCATATTCCTCGGGTACGGTGCATTCGATTTCGCAGCGCATCATGCCGATGGAGTTGTGACTCAATCTGCCCAGCTGTATTCCCTCAAGGCATAACCCGGCCCGGATGGGAATTTCGCTGTTAGAGAGGAAAAATCTCAAACCCGCCAGATTCCCCCGCCCCAGGCTGCGGGTAGAGCCCATGAGTACCAGGTTGGAGTCCAACTCTATTCCCAGGTGTTGCAGTATAGTGGGCAGGCTTACTATTACTGCTGAACCCAATGCATTATCGCCGACCCCCGGGCCCCTGACTGAATCGGTTAGCACAGTTATTGTGTGATCCACGGTCACCGGGAAAATTGTATCCGTGTGGGCTGAAACCACGATGTTCTTATCACCCTGCCGGCCCTGTATTATTGCCAGGGCATTGCCCATCTCGTCGGTGGAGCAATTCTGAAGTCCGGCTTCGGTAAAGCGCTGTTTGATAAACTGAATCCTTTTATCTTCATTAAAAGTGGGTGCGGGGATCTCACCGATCATTACCAGGTTGGCAAGCAGTGTTTCCCGCAGCGGGTATAGCTCCTTCCTGATATCCCGCAGAGAAGAGATGATATCGCTCATGCCGCCCTTTTTTTTCTTAACACCGATTTCTATTTGCATAACTCAATACCATTTTATTGGTCATTGAGCAAATTGTCCAATAGATTTCTTGAAAAAATGCTTTAATGATTTACTATACCGGCCTTATTGGGCTCCTTTCAGTCGTAGAGCAGTCTGATATATTCCAGCCGGGCGAATTGTCTGATTACCTCTTTTTGGTCTGCCGAGGTTTTCCGGGTATGATTTTGTGATTCCGAGGGTGCGCCTTTTTTAAAACGCTTGAGAATCTTTGCTGCCTGAGCCGCATAGCTCCGGTAGCTGTAACGTCTCTGTAATTCGGCCTCCCTTGCTGATGAGCTTATTCCGGGAAGTGTGCAGCCGAGCAGTAATTCACCAGCCTGCCCAACCAGATCTCGGTTTATCTCTATTACCTCGTCTTTAAAGCTTACGGAATCAAGCTGTTTCAAGAGCCGGTACTGCAGGTCAGGGGTGAGGAAGGAGAAATCCACTGTTTCGCTTTCCAGAAGTTCCTCTATATCAAAAATGAGCTCTTTGATAGTTTGATCTGATAAAATTCCGGAAAGGTTCATCAATTTCCGCCTGTAGCCCGCTATTAAAAATATTCGGTCGCTTTCAGGGAGGGGACAGAGTACCTTTGAGTAAAAATGAGAGGGAAAAGTTGAAAAAAGATCCTTTGTACCCTTAAGAATATCGAGATCGCGGGCCAGAAGGGGGCGCTGCCACTGCAGGGCATTAATGAAGAGGTAGCCGAAACCCTCCTGCACAGAAGTGGATATTATCAAGTCACCGGCTTCTATAAGTTTTTCAAAGCTTAAACCTGCGGCCTCGAGCTTTTCACCTATTCCCCAGAGACCGGGTATCAAGGCTTGCTTATAGCATTTTTTGATTAAATTGGAATAAGCGATCTCACTAGCGGAAACACCGGGCAGGCTGGCAATCAGATTTACCGGTTCTTCCAGCAAGCGGGTAATGAGCCCGGCCTCCATAACATTCTTGCGGCGTATTGTACGAATGGGATAGATAATTAATGGTGCATCAGGGATGAAAGAGGGGAAGGAGGCGCCGAAAGCTCCGGCAAGGCTCTGTTTTATCTTCAATTTTTCGCTGCTGTTAGTGCAGGGGGGGGTATAGGGTGAGATCGGATTTTCTAAGAGACTCAAGTAATTCTGAGGAATGCCGGCGGTAATCAGAATATCATAATCCCTCTTATTCAGAACAACATACTGAACATCCGGGCTCAGCGGATAGAGGGGGCTTTTAACTATACTCTCTAAAAGGGCCAGGTTTTCATAACGGCCGCATTCGGGAAAATCATGAATCTGTAAAACTATCTTCTGGTGTATATCACCATAGGTGCCATCGATAATATTCAGCAGCGCCCTGGTAAAGAGGGGGTTTTTGCCAAGGTGGTAGTTATGTACCCACCATATCGCATTATTTGAAGCGAATTGACTTATCAAGCGGCTGGCAAGAGAGCTGCCTGACGGGGGACTGTTCTGCCCGGATAGTTTTTGTCCTTCAAGGTAATCGATCTCCGGCAGCACTTTAACCTCAACCTTCGGGCTCAAGGTTAAATTACTGAAATTAATATTTTTTCCGGTAACCAGATATATTCTATCAACTTCAGGCAGATAGCTTTTCAGGGCTTCAACACTTTTCAGGATAACACTGGTAACCCCGCCGGTTAAGAGATGGTGGTGGAAAATATAGAGATCTGGCATATAGAGAGAATATTACTTTTCAGAATATTTTCAAGCCATTTACTAAAGAAGTACATGCGAAGTACAATCGATAATTAAATTCGCCCTTGCCAGTAAGCAGCGTTTTATTTTACAATCAATATTATGAACGGGATTATCAGGGAATATTTACTGGATCTATATGGGGTCGCATCGGGCGCAAAGACCTATGACCGTCTAAGCAATCTGATGATGAAATACAGCAAAAGGATCGAAAAACCCCAATTTGCCCGGGACCGGGCTGAAGGCGCCGGAGCATCTCTGCCAATTGATGAGCAGGATGCCATTCTGATTACCTATGGTGATCAATTCCGGGCAGATGGTAAAGCGCCCCTCAATTCTCTTGGTGATTTTCTTTCCCATCATCTTAAGGATGTTGTCTCGGGTGTCCATATTCTACCCTTTTCCCCCTATTCCTCGGATGACGGTTTTTCCGTTATTGATTACCGTCAGGTCAATCCGGAGTGGGGCGACTGGAGTGACGTGCAAAGAATAGGCAGAGATTTCCGGCTGATGTTTGACCTGGTATGCAATCATGTATCAGCCCAGAGTCTCTGGTTTAAAGAATTCCTGAAGGGCAACAGGCGCTACCGGGATTATTTCATTACCGTTTCTGAAAGGGAAGACCTTTCCCGGGTCTTCCGTCCCAGGGCTCTGCCGCTGTTAAGTCCTTTCGATACAGCCGCAGGCAAGAAACTTCTCTGGACCACCTTCAGCGCCGACCAGATCGATCTTAATTATCAGAATCCCGGCCTGCTGCTGGAAATAATCGATATTCTGCTGGAATATGCGGAAAGAGGCGCACACTGGATACGGCTCGATGCAATAGCATATTTATGGAAGACAATAGGCACAACCTGCATACATCTTGAACAGACCCATAAGGTTGTACAGCTCTTTCGCGCTGTTTTCAATGTTGTAGCTCCCTGGGTAATGATTATTACCGAAACCAATGTGCCTCATGAAGATAATATATCTTATTTCGGCAATGGCTATAATGAAGCCCAGCTTGTCTACCAGTTTCCCCTGCCGCCTCTGGTGCTGGATGCCTTCCGCCGGGGTGATGCCGGGCATTTAAGTGATTGGGCGTCAGGATTAGGGGATCTGGCTGGTAATATTACCTTTTTCAACTTCCTGGCCTCTCATGACGGTGTAGGAGTGCTTCCGGCTCATGGTATTTTGTCAAATGATGAGTTGACCGGTCTGGGCAGCCTGGCCTCGGAGCACGGCGGTTACGTTTCTTATAAAGCCACTCCGGATGGTGAGATTCCCTATGAGCTGAACATCAGCTACCTGAATGCGATTGCCCATCCGGAGGAAGAGATAAGCATAAAGGCAGCTAAATTTCTAACCTCACAGGCGGTTATGCTTGCCCTCTCCGGGGTTCCGGGAATTTATATACATAGTATATTGGGAACGGAAAACTACAGAGCCGGTGTTGAGCGGACGGGTATGAAACGCTCGATAAACCGGAGGAAATTTGATTTAGCAACAATTGAAACTGAATTATCCCGCTCCGGGTCGCTGCAGGCGGTTATTTTCGAGGGTTATCTGTCATTACTGAAGGCCAGGAGAGCAAATTCTGCTTTTCATCCCTTTGCCGAGCAACGGCTGCTTAAAGGGGGAAAAGCTCTATTTTCATTGCTACGGGTTTCCCGGGATAAAAACCAGAAAATTCTCTGTATTCACAATACAGGCGCCCGAAAGTGTTTATTTACCGGCCCTGTTTCACTGTTATCCTCGCCGGCTGCGGGTTCAGCCATTGATGTGATATCGGGCAATGCTGTTCGAGTAAACATGAACAAAGGGAGCGGCGAAATTGAGATACCAGTGGGCGGTTATCAGACCTTCTGGCTGAAGGTATGAATTAACTATTCTCTCGGACAATAAGCAGTGTCCTGGTATCCAGTTTGAGGTGCAGGTCATCTAATACGGGAGAGTCATGATCTTTAACCAGTTTGAGGCGAATATGGTCTTGCTCAGGGATCAGACACACTATAATTGCAACTTCATCAGTCAGACCCTTGAGCAGCAGCGGCATTCCCTGCTCATCGTATACTTTTTCTTTTTTTGCATCGCCAATAGTCACGCTGAACCAGATTGCCAGATTATAGCTTTCAGCAAACTTTTTTACCTCACTGAGCTGCTCAGCCGTTATCTTTTTGAAATCATATCCATCTATAAAAATTGTATCAGCGGAAAAATTACCATCTCTGACCATTGATTCGACACTTTTCAACACCCGGGAAAGCTGGATACCCTCCTGGTTGAAATTCATAATAATTCTATGCTTAATGATCTCCTGGTGCACCTCCATGGCGGAGTCCAGGTTAAAGCGTTTTGCTATTTCAGAAAAAATATCCTCATACCAGGAAACAATATGGCAGGTATCAGCGGCAAAGGAAACATGGATGACCTGCTCGCCGCGGAAGAGCTTATCCGTGGCAATGTGGACTAAACAGGCGGTTTTCCCAACTCCCTTTTTTGCCGTAATTATGCCTATATTGCCGCTGCCGAGCCCGCCGCTGGTAGACTGCTCGAATATTCT
Source organism: Spirochaetales bacterium (assembly GCA_030604195.1). Classification (GTDB taxonomy): domain Bacteria; phylum Spirochaetota; class Spirochaetia; order SZUA-6; family DRHE01; genus DRHE01. The sequence goes on along the minus strand of JAUVWI010000024.1, from coordinate 3,841 downwards.
TAAAGGGCTGCGCTTGTTTAATTCTTTTTTTACCATCTGAATACTCCTGGTTTTCTATTTCTTCTTCTTCTGTTGCTCTTCTATCAGTTTTTCTGTAAGACCGGCAGGCAAGCGGCTGTAACGGGCAAATTCCATGGTAAATTCCGCTTTTCCCTGAGTGAGTGACCGGAGAACAGTTGAGTAGCCAAACATTTCGCTTAAGGGAACTGTAGCCTCTACCTTGCAGCCGTTACCGTCCTCAGTTGTGCTTTCGATTATTCCACGGCGTTGATTGATGCTTGCAAAAATATTACCCTGATATTCAGTTGGACCTTCAACCACAACTTTCATAACCGGTTCCAGAATTTTCGGTTGTGCGCGGTTATAGACCTCTTTGAAAGCCCCGATGGCAGCCATCTGAAAGGCGAGATCAGAGGAATCTACAGCATGGGAACTGCCGTCATTAATAGTAACTTTTACACCGACAATCGGAAAGCCAATAAGGCTGCCCTTTACAAGGGCGCTCTTGAATCCTTTGTCACAGGCGGGAATATACTCTCTGGGAATGGCCCCACCCTTGATCTCGTCCACAAACTCGTAATCACCCTTTCCCAGGGGCGCTATATTTCCGGCAACGCGGGCAAACTGTCCGGAGCCGCCGGTCTGTTTCTTATGAGTATAATTAAAATCAGCGGAACGGGTAATGCTCTCCCGGTAAGCGACCTGGGGCATGCCGGTCTCTACCCTGGAGTTAAATTCCCTTTTTACCCGTTCAAGGTAAACTTCCAGGTGTAATTCTCCCATGCCGCTGATAATTGTCTCGTTTGACTCCTCATCTACATGGGTTTTAAAGGTGGGATCCTCTTTGGTGAATCGATTTAATGCTTTAGACAGATTGTCTGCGGATATTTTATCCGCAGGCTTAACAGCTAGAGAGATTACCGGTTGAGGAATATGCATGCTGGTCATTGAATAATTCAAAGCCGTATGGGTAAAAGTATCACCGGAAGAACAGTCAACGCCAAAGAGAGCTACTATATCGCCGCACACAGCGCAATTAATATCTTCCATATCGTCGGAGTGCATGCGAACCAGGCGGCCGACCTTGAATTTTTTTCTGCTCCGGCTGTTGTGGAGCTCTGTGCCCTTGCTGATGGTACCCTGATAGATGCGGATATAGGTCAATTGACCATACTGGCCATCTTCCAGTTTAAAAGCAAGAGCAACTGCCGGCGAATCGGGATTAGCAGTTAATTGAACTTTCGCTTCATTCTCATCGAGGTTTAAGGCGGTGTTTTGAATGTCCCCGGGTTCCGGCAGATATTTTACAACCCCATTCAAAAGAGACTGGATTCCGATATTCTTATAAGCGGAACCGACAAATACCGGTGTCAATTCCTGATCCAGGGTACCTTTACGAATAGCCTGGTATATCTGCTCTTCCGTTTCCTCTCCTTCTAAGAAAGCTTCGGCGAGCTCGTCGGAGAACATGGATAGTGCATCAAGCATTTCTTCTCTTTGAACAGCAGCCGCTTCCTTTAAGCTTTCAGGAATATCACTTTTCCTTACCTTTTCTCCGGCATTGCCTTCAAAATAGATGGCCTCCATCTTTACCAGGTCAATAACACCTTCTAACTTATCTTCCAGGCCAATTGGCATTTGTACCAGAACAGCATTGAGATTAAGGTTCTCTCTTAGCTGCCGGGTAACCTTTTCAGGGTCTGCGCCAACCCGGTCGCATTTATTGATAAAGGCCAGGCGCGGCACCCGGTAGCGTTTAAGCTGGCGGTCTACAGTAATTGACTGTGACTGTACGCCGCCCACAGCGCAGAGAACAAGTATGGCGCCGTCGAGCACCCTGAGAGCACGTTCTACTTCGATGGTAAAATCAACATGGCCCGGAGTATCAATAATGTTAACCTGGTGTCCCTGCCACTCAACATTGGTAGCTGCGGACGCAATGGTAATACCCCGTTCTTTTTCCAGCTCCATGGAATCCATGGTTGCGCCCACACCGTCTTTACCGCGGACTTCATGAATGGAGTGTATTCGTTTGGTATAGAATAATATACGTTCAGTAAGTGTTGTTTTTCCGGAATCAATATGGGCGCTGATGCCAATATTCCGCATTTTAGAAATATCTGCCGTCATTAACGAAATCCTCTTTTGAGTGCGTGATAATTGTTAAGTGATAAAAGCTTTAAGAAATGCAAAAGTAACCAATTTTGCGGTAAAAGTCAAGACTTTGAGAGAGATGCTCAGCAGTTCTAGATTTGGCAGATAAGTTCTGTTTTTGCCCGTGTGGGTGAATTATTCCGGCAGTAGAATCGCTTTGACTTTTAGATATTTCTAACCAGATATGGATTATTACCTCAGAGAAACAAGGGTTTCAGACTATTATTCCCTGGCATATCCGGATAATCCCAGAATTTTAAAGAGATTATTAGGCTAACACGGCAGCGAAAGAATATGGCTCGGTTTGGCTATTGAAATGAAAAAATAGGGAGGACTGAATATGGAGAGTTTAAGCAGAAAGTCTCTCGTAATGGTGGTGCAGCCCAGACAATATTGGGTAAGTGATAATATTTCCTTGTTTTTGCGGGGTATATCCTTTTGGTACTTTTTGAGCAATTCCCTGGTGAGGACGTTTCTCATTATAGTACCCGATATATTCAACTAAAATATTCCTGATCTGTGTTTCATTAAAAAGAATAAACCAGTCAAAAGCTTCCCTTCTTACAGAACCGATAAACCTCTCAGCGAATGAGTTCATGTTGGGAGCGTTCGCTGATATTTTAATCTCCTCTATATCAAAATCATCATAATTGATATTACAGAACTCACCAGAGCCGTCATGTATTAAATAGATCTGTTCGCCATTAAAATCCCAGGTAAATTCTATTAATTGCTGCCTTACAAGCTGTCTTGTCGGTTTAGTGGTAACAGCATACCGGACAATTTGGCGGGTCTGTAAGTGTATGATGAAGAAGATGTAAAAGCGTTTTCCCAATATCGTATCAAGTGTAAAAAAATCCATTCCATAAAGGCTTGATAAATGACTCTGTATAAACTTCGACCATGTCAGTCCCTTCTTGACTTTACCTTTCCTCCTGAAATCTTCTATGATCCTGGCAATTGTCCTTTTATCCAGCTTGATCCCTAACTTCTCTAACTCCCCCTGTATCTTCCCATTCCCCCAGCAGACATTCTCATTCTTCATCTTCAATACCAACTGCTTTATTTCATAAGGCGTCTCAGGCCCACCAGGACGGTGGGCTCGAAGCAGGGCGGCCAATCGGGTGCGAAGGTATATGAGGTGCAAACAGCCGGCTTTTCGCTTATCCACAGTTATAAAATTACCTATCATTTGGATCGAAGAAAACTCAGCCGGTTTTTCTTGACCCGAAGCGTTTCGTTGCTTATATTTATACTTGCTAAATGACTGGATAGTCAGTCAATAACATGTAATCTATTGTAGACGATCTATGCTGATGAGTGCGAAAGAGAACCAAAGAGAAGTAAAGCGGCAGAAGATCCTTAGATCGGCCCTGGGAGTTTTTGCGCGGAAGGGGTACAAGCCGGCCGTGCTGGACGACGTGGCCCGGAAAGCCAGGATCGCCAAAGGCACGCTCTACCTCTACTTCAAGGACAAGGAAGACATCTACTACCACACTGTGCTCTACGTGCTGGATGCGCTGGAGGCCCAGATTATGGAGAACATCCGTCCCGAGATGGGTCACGTCGATTTGCTGAAAAACGTCGCCTATTCTCAGCTTGATTTTTTCGCACAAAACCCGGATCACTTCCGGCTCTTCTTCAACATGTTCAGCTCGGGGTTGATGAACATCAAGAAGCGACTCAT
>JAUVWI010000052.1 GCA_030604195.1 Spirochaetales bacterium | reverse complement strand
GACGCCATTGACATGATAGACAAGAAGGCGGTTATCAACGAAAAGTGCACCATCTGCGGCGCGTGTGTCGATGTCTGCAAGTTTGATGCAATTTTAATTACCAGAAGATTCTTCAAGGGTCAGGATACCTCGGCCTATTCCGGGATTTCCCTCTATGCTGAACATCACGACGGTAAATTAGCCTCGGTGGTGCCGGAAATCATCGGAGCAGCACGGGAACTAAAAAAGGATCTTGACAGAAATATCAGCGCTATCCTGCTGGGAAATAAGGTACAGCCGCTCGCTGAAGAGCTTATATGCTATGGTGTGGATGAAGTATGGATTATCGATGATCCCCGTATCGACGATTACGCTGAAGATGTGCAGTCAGACCTGGTAGCCCGGATACTGGTGGAGAAAAAGCCTGAGATTTTCCTGGGAGGCGGCACTATTATGGGCAGATCACTGCTGCCCAGGGTGGCGGCTAAGATTCTCACCGGGTTGACTGCGGACTGCACCGAGCTTGACATTGATGGCGAGAATAAACTGCTCCGGCAGACCCGGCCGGCTTTCGGCGGCAATATTATGGCCACTATTCTCTGCGACAAGCACCGGCCCCAGATGGCTACGGTAAGACACAAGGTTATGCCGGAAGCGGATAAAATAGAAGGCTACCAGGGAAAGATAATTGATATGGCTCACATCCCAATTCCGGAAGCGACTATCGAGGTACTGGAGTTTATCCGCGAAGAGGGTGAAACTGTCAATCTGGCCGAAGCTGATTTCATTGTCTCCGGCGGCAGGGGGTTGAAAGATCCCAAGAATTTCTTTCTGATTGAAGATCTGGCCCATGCACTGGACGGCGCGGTGGGCGCTTCCCGTGCAGCGGTAGACGCCGGCTGGATCCCCTACTCCCACCAGGTGGGACAGACAGGAAAAACGGTGAATCCCACCATCTATGTAGCCTGCGGCATCTCCGGCGCTATTCAGCACCTTGCCGGAATGAAATCATCGGATATTATTGTAGCCATCAACTCAGATGCGAATGCCCCTATTTTTGATGTAGCTCACTACGGCATTGTGGGAAGCCTCTTTGAAGTAATACCGGAAATTGTAAAGCAGCTGAAGGGATAAAATATGCAGGAACCCTCACCATTCGGACCATTCATAGAGAAATTATGGCACAGGGGTAAAGCCCTGCTGGGGGTTGAATACCCCATTTTAGGCGGCGCTATGAGCTGGCTCTCTGAATCCGGTCTGGTATCGGCTATCTCCAATGCCGGCGGATTCGGAGTTTTGGCCGGCGGCAACATGGAGCTTGACCTGTTAAAAGAAGAGGTGGAAAAAACCTACCGGTTAACAAACAAACCCTTTGGCTTAAACCTGATTACCATTGCCCCCAATTTTAAAGACCACCTCGATTATGCGTTAAAAACCAGGTTCCCCTTTATTATCCTTGCCGGCGGCCTTCCTCCCAGGGAGGCAATCACCCGTATAAAAGAAGCGGGCAGCAAGCTCTTCTGCTTTGCTCCCACTGTGGGCATTGCCAGGCGGCTGATCACCATGGGCACAGATGGTCTGATTATCGAAGGACATGAGGCCGGAGGGCATATCGGGTCAGTCTCAACAAGCGTACTGGCTGAGCAGATCCTGCCCCATACCAAGCAGGTGCCTGTGTTTGTAGCCGGTGGAATCGGCAGCGGCCTGCTTGCCGCCCATTACCTGATGCTCGGGGCCTCGGGTATCCAGCTTGGCACCCTCTTTGCCGTGGCAGAGGAATGCCGGGCGCATAAGAACTTTAAACAGGCTTTAATTAAAGCTGCCTCTAAAGACGCTGTGCCCACAGCTCAATTCGACCCGCGGCTGCCGGTGATCCCGGTAAGAGCCCTGCTTAACGAGGGCAGCCGCGATTTCAATACCCTGCAGCTCGGGCTCATTGCTCAACTGGAAAGGGAAACCATTACACCCAGGGAAGCCGCAGTTAAACTCGAGGAGTTCTGGCTTGGCGGCCTTAAAAAAGCGGCTATTGACGGCGATGTAGTCAGAGGTTCGGTAATGGTTGGGCAAAGTGTGGGCCTGGTAAAGAAGGTGCAGCCGGTTAAAGATATAATCGCTGGGCTTCTAAGTGAGGCTGAAAGTGAATTAAACAGGCTGCTGGCAATTGCCTGTGAATCGAGAGGTTAAGCCCTGGTTTTACTGCTGCATAAAGCAGAGAAAAGGAGAGAATCTATAGATGGCAACCAGAATACTGGCTGTTGATGACGATATCATTACCCTGGAATTAATCAAGACAGTGCTGCCGGCAGATGATTTTTCTGTTACCGCCTTTACCAACCCTGTTGATGCCCTGGCGAGCTTCAAGGAAAACAGCTATGATCTGATTCTCTCCGATTATTTCATGCTCCAGATGGATGGCCGGGAGTTCTTAGAGGAGGTCAGAAAAATAGGTATCGATCTGCCATTTATCTTTTTAACAGCCAACACTGATGTCCGGCAGGCAATAGAGTTGATAAAGGTCGGCGCCGATGACTATATCTGCAAACCCTTTCAAGCGAGTGAGCTTATTTTCCGCATAGAAAAAACAATTGAGCAAAAGAAGAACCAGAGAGCTATTGAGCTTTTTAATGCTCGTATAGTAAAGGACCTCGAATCTGCCGCTCTGCTCCAGAGAGCCCTGCTGCCCAAACCTCTTGCCGGTATCGATAATATAACCTTTGACTGGGTCTTCAATCCCTGTAACGAAATCGGTGGGGACACCTTCAATGTTTTTAAACTTGACAATGACCATATAGGCATCTTTTCTATTGATGTAAGCGGACATGGTGTCTCTGCAGCTCTTTTTTCCTTTGCCTTAAGCAAGATACTCTCCCCCCTGCCTGATCAATCTTCTTTGATCAGGAAATACACGGAAACTCATCGCCGTATTATGATAGTACCACCAAGCGAAATAGCCGGGCACCTGAATAAGCGCTTTCCCCTGGATGCTATAACAGAGCAGTACTTTACCCTGCTATATGCCATCTTAAATAGAAAATCCCTGGAGTTTCGCTATGTCTCCGCCGGACACCCGCCGATAATCCACCATGCTTATAACTTTTTTCCCCGTGCCATTTATAAAACTAGCCCCCCAATCGGCTTTATTCCCGGCTTCGAATACCAGGAACACATTATCTATTTAAAATCCGGTGATCGACTCTATCTCTATACAGATGGTATTATTGAAACCTGCAATGCCGAGCATCAGCCCTTTGGAGAGAAAAGATTTACTGATGCCCTGGCCGTAAGCGGTGACTCCACTCTTAAAGAAGCTCTTCAAGCTTTAGCAAGCGCCTTAAACCAGTGGCGGGGCCGGACCAAAGCAGTGGATGATATCTCTATTCTGGGTATAGAGATTGCTTAACAGGCGGGTAAAAAGCTTATATACTGTCAAAGTTATAATCAGTCGTTACAGGGAGGAGCAGTATGCTTACTAAAAAAGAACTTTCCACAGAGCAGCTATTATTAAGGATCAGCGGCCCCCTGGATGGGGAAGCGGTAGTAACCTTTCAGGAATACATTGAGGAACTATTAGCCGGATCCCATAAAACAATCATCTTCGATCTGTCAGAAGTTGAAGCCATAAATTCTTCTTCCCTGGGAAAGATCCTGCTCTTTCGCAAGAAGCTCATTGATCAGCAAAGGAGTCTGCAAATACGGGGCTGCAGTGACCAGCTTTATAAAACCTTCAAGATGATCATGTTCGACAGGATCATAGATATCAAAAAAGAGCGCCTGACAGCTCTTTAACTAAAATATCATGTTTCCCAACGATTTTACCTGGGGGACGTCAACCGCCGCTTATCAGATTGAAGGCTCACCCCTGGTCGAGGGCGCCTCTCCATCGATCTGGCATGAATTCAGTCACCGCAAAGGCAAAATCAAAAACAATCACCATGGTGATATTGCCTGTGATCACTACCACCGCTACCAGGAAGATATAAGGCACCTTAAAGAGCTGGGTGTTAAAGCCTACCGCTTCTCAGTATCCTGGCCCAGGATAGTAGCTCAACCAGGGGCCGTCAATTCCAAGGGGATCGATTTTTACCGCCGCATTGTTGATTTGCTCTTAGAGGCCGGCATAGAGCCCTACATTACCCTCTTCCATTGGGAGACTCCCCTCTGGCTTGAAAGGCAGGGCGGATTCCGCAAACCTCAGAGTGTTGATTACCTGGCCGAATACGGCAATATCCTTTTCCGGGCGTTGGGTGACCGGGTAAAGAACTGGATTACCATAAATGAGCCCATGGTCTATTCAATATTGGGTTATGTAAAAGGAGAGCACGCGCCAGGCAGGAAGAATGATCTGAAGGGAATGTTCGCTGCCGCCCATTATCTACTCTTAGGCCACAGCCGGTTAGTTAAAAACTTCCGCAGCGCCGTGCCCAACGGCCGGATCGGCATTGCCCAGGCACAAATATGGACCATGCCCAATAATCCCGAGCGGGTTAAAGACCTGCAGGCGGCAGTTTTAATGGATGACCTGCTGAACCGCCTCTATCTTGACCCCATTATGCTGGGGAAATATCCTGAAAAGGTTGTAAAAAAATTTGGCCGTTTTTTACCCAGTGGCTGGGAAGAGGATCTCCCGGAAATGAATGTGCCCTTTGATTTTGTCGGTGTAAATTACTACACCAGCCACCGGTACCGCTATTCGCCATTCACCCCCTTTACCCATGCCCGGCAAACCCCGATTGCAGGAGTAAAATCCAGCGCCATGTGGGAAATATACCCCGAAGGACTCTATAACCTGCTTATGCGTCTGAAGAATGAATACGGCAACCCTGACTGCCTGGTAACCGAAAACGGCTATCCGCTTATCGAAATACCGGAGGTTGATCCTCTGCAAGACCAGGAGCGCATCAGTTACCTGAAAGAACACATATCCGCCGCAGGCCGCGCTATAAAGGACGGAGTCAACCTTAAGGGTTATTTTATCTGGTCCTTGCTGGACAACTTCGAATGGCAGCACGGCTATGACATGCGTTTCGGACTGATCAGGGTGGATTTCAATACTCTGAAACGGGAATGGCGCAGAAGCGCCCACTGGTTCGGTGATCTGATCAAATCCGGTGGGCTTGACCGGTAATCTCTTTGACGCTTGAGAAAGAGTTTGCCGCCAGGTAGCGATCAATTCCCTCGATAACCTCGGCCATGACCAGGGGATTAACAAAATTATACATAGTCGGAAGCTGAAGCGAAAAGCGGGTCGCTGTACTTCATCAGCGGCATCCACCAGGATATACACCGAAAATATTATCGGCATCTTCACCCAGGTTGGTTCTAAAGTCAACCAGTTCGGGACCGGTGGTAAAGCCGATCGCTTTCATATCCACTTTCTGTTCCTTCAACCGTCTGACTGTAAGAATAGCCTCTTCAAGATACCCCGATCCCATTAAAACCTCGGCGCCGGAGTTCTTGATCTTCAAAATAGTTGAAGAGAGGTCTTTAACCCCCTTGGTATATTCCTCAAAATAGACCACCTCAAAGCCCCTGGCTTCAGCGTACTCTTTGGCGCCCTTGGCCACGGACATGGGAAAAAGATCATTGGGTGTAATAATGGCCAGCTTTTTGGGTTTCGAGCTCTGGGCATCGAGCATGTCAATGAAGCTGGCAAAAATGCGGGAAACCGGGGCCAGTACGGAAAAGACATTCTGGTAACCACGGCTGTAGATTTTGCCGGAGTTGGCCAGGGTAGCGATGGTAATGACATTATACTTTTCAGCAATGGCTGTGATAGTCAGCGTTCCAGATCAACAGGCAGATATTGGCAATCAGAATTTGCAGACCGAAGGTAAAGTTGAGGGTTATAAATACACTGCCCCTCACACCCGGTTTAAAATAAACTTCTGGATCAAATAACCCAGGGCAAAGAGTATTGCCATGTTCAGCGGAATAGAAAGGAAAGGATCCAGGCCAAAAGCGATATAAAATGGACTCCTATATTAAATTTTAATAAGTTGTTATTATTTCAATTAATTGTGATTTATGCAAGTAATATCTAAAATATGACGATATAAAAAGGCTGGATAACTGATAAAATGATCGATTTCAGAGAGCTTCAGGGCAAAGGCAATTTCTATTTTTTAAGACACGGCGAAAGCAGCGGTAACATAGATCGCATTATCCAGGGAAGAAGGGATTATCCTCTGTCCGAAGCTGGAATAAAACAGGCTGAAGAAGCGGGTAAATGGTTTGCCGCAAAGGGTATTGAACTGATCCTTACCTCGCCTCTCACCCGGGCAAAAGCCACGGCCGAAATTGTGGCCGCAGAAGCGGGAATTGCAGAGATTGAACTATATGACCAGCTCACTGAACTGGATACCGGTATCTTTTCCGGTTTGATGTGGCGGGATATTCCCGATAAACATCCTGAGCAATGGTCTATCTTTCAAAAGGAAAGCTGGGAGAGTGTTCCGGGGTCTGAAACCATGGCTGATCTCCTGGAAAGAACGGCAGCATTCTGGCAATTCCTGAAGAGCCTGCATAGAACAGGCCGCCGAAATATACTTTCCGTGACCCACTCGGGAACTCTCCAGGGTATCATTAAGAATACTTTAAACTACCGGGAATGGATGCCCCTTATTCCGGTTGCCAACTGCGGGATCTGCCATTTTTCCCTGGACAACACCCGCAACAACCACCATTCCGTGTATAATTGTCAATGGGAAATGTTGAACTATCTCATCCCGGACTTTAATAATGTAGATGGTTAAATTGCTGCATGCCCTAAGCGGATTGATCCTTTTTTCCGCTCATACTCTCTTCCTGGCAAGGGCTTTATACCTGATCAGGCGTCACTCTAAACCCGAAAGAATAGACCGGCTCTTCCGCCTGCTTTCTCTGCTTTTCCTGCCAATTACCGCGGTCACCGGTTTCCTGTTATTGGTAAGAGGTAATGGAACCTTTTTTCCCCATCCCCTGCTCGGTATTCTGCCCCTGGCAGCTATTCCACTGGTTAATCTGCTGCGGATTATTTTCAGGAAAAAGAAGGAGGCCCCCTGGCTTTTGCCGGTACTGAATTTTTTATTAATACTTTCAGCCCTGATCACCGGCCTTATTTTTTTAGGAAATTGAAAACCATGCAGGAAAAAGAGCTATTATCAGGTAGATTGGTTGTTACCACCGGGGATATTACCGCAATAAAGGTGTTTTTTGTATTCTTCTCTTCACAGGGCGCTGATGTTTTTAAACAGGCGGTGGGAGGCTGATGCTTTTTGTCTCTTAACTGGCTGGAGATCAATGAAATTCTGGCAGAGATACCCATAGAGGGAAGTTTCTTAAGAGAGTTCCACCAGCTCGATCAACATTCCCTGGTATTCGAGTTGTATAACCGCAGTAATAAATTCAAACTCTTTATCTCTCTTGACAATCGCAACTGCCGGCTTCATCTGCTGGAGAAAAAATTGAGCAATCCCCGCACACTGCCCCGCTTTGCCGCTTTTCTAAGGGCCCATCTGAAAAACGGGAAAGTGAAAGAGTGCAGTCAGGTAGGGGCGGAGAGGATAATTAAATTCTCAATAACTAAAGGCTCGCGAAGTGAGCGAAGCTCACAAGGCGAGCAGAGCGAGCAGAGCGAGCAGAGCGAGTACAGCGAGTACAGCGAGTACAGCGAACAAAGCGAGCGGCAGTACCTGCTCTGGATCAGGCTCTGGGGCGGCGCCGCCAATGTGATCGTTACTGATATTAACAACCTTATACTGGACTGTTTTTTCCGCCGGCCCGGAAAGGGAGAGATTACCGGCGGTTATTATAATCCTGCAGAAGAGCTGAAAGAGAGAAGACCAAAAAAGGAGTATTCAATTCGCCCGCTTCCTGGGCCAGGCTCTTTTAATCAGAAAATCGAAGCTTTTTACTTTGCCCTGTCGCGGGAGCAGCAGTTAAAAGAGCTTAAGCATACCATTGCCCAGGCTCTCCAGGACAGGGAAAACCGGCTTTTAGCATCTATCCAGGGACTGGCAAAAAAAAAGGAAGAATATGAAGGCAGCGAACATTTTAAGATCCAGGGAGATCTGATTATCTCTAATCTGCATGCTGTAAGAAAGGGCAGCAAATGGCTGCACGCCTTCTCCTTTGAGGACCCGGAAAGGGAAATTGAGATAGAACTTGACCCCACCCTGACCCCGGCCCAGAATGCGGAATGGTATTATGAAAAACACCGTAAAGCTAAAAAGGGGGCCTTTAGAATTGAACAGGAAATTAATGAACTGAAGCAGTCATTAAAAGAAATCGAAAAAAAGCGACTGCTGGCCGTCAATCTGGAATCTCCGGAAGAGCTTAAAATGCTTTTCCCTATACGCCCAAAACAGCAGAGGAAGAAAGACAGAGCGCTATCCGTACCCGGCCTGACCTACTATTCCGCAGGTTTCCGGATATTAGTGGGCCGCACCGCGCAGGAGAATGATACTTTGCTGCGCAAATTTGTCAGGGGAAATGACTACTGGCTTCACCTGCGTGATTATCCGGGCGCTTATATTTTTATCAAGAGCCGCGCCGGCAAGAGCCTGCCACTGGAAACTCTGCTCGACGGCGCAAACCTGGCTCTTTTTTATAGTAAAGGCAGAAAATCAGGCAGCGGCGATGTCTATTATACAAAAGTGAAGTACTTGAGAAGGGTAAGGCGCGGCAGAATCGGATTGGTTATACCCACTCAAGAGAAAAACCTTTTCGTGAAACTCGATCAAGCACGCATGGAGAGGCTTAAGGGCTCAGATTTGACTTATTGATAGTATCTACCTGTAATGCAATTTTTTGAAGATAGCAGAATTTTCTATTGATTTATTACGACCGATCTACATACTTTTAGATATGGCGCTGAAATCCATGGAAAAGACAAAAATTAGGGCCTCAATAGTGGAGGGCCTCTTCTATCCTGCTGCTGCAGAGGATCTGAAATTGCAGATAGAGCAGCTGCTGGAAGAGGCGCCGAACGCGCCGGCTGAAGCCGGGTTAATTATTTCCCCTCATGCCGCCCTGCAATATGCAGGCGATGTAGCCGCCTGTGCTTTCAAGGCCGCGGCCAAACGGAAAATAAAAACAGCGGTCATTATCGGCCCTCAGCACCGGGATCATTTTGACCAGATTATCCTGCCGGAATCAGAATTCTTCCAGACACCACTGGGCACAATTCCGGTTAATATGGATCTGGTGGATGAGCTGCTTACCTGCAGTACCAAAATATCCTGTAATGATATCCCCCATCTGGAAGAACACTGCCTGGAAATACAGCTGCCATTTATTCAAATCCTCTTCCCCCAGGCGGATATTGTCCCTGTGCTGATGGCTTCCCAAAAAACAGATACTGTAAAACTGCTCGCCAACGCTCTAAAGCTCACTTTTAAAGAAAGGATATGCTCCACCCTTTTTATTGTTACGGCCAATATTACCTCGGACAGCAGCAGCAACAGGCCGACTCCGCCGACTCCTGAGCACGATTTTGCCCTGGATCTGATTAAAAGGAAAGACTGGCAGGGAATCCTGGAGGCTGCCGCCCAAAAGCAGATAACCACCTGCGGAGCCGGAGGAATTGCCGCTCTTCTTTCCCTGAAAAGTTTTTTCGGCAATGAAGTAGCATTACTGATGGAGAAAAACTCTTCCCAAGTTGCCCAATCATGTGAAAATAGTATATACTATGCTGCTATTGCGGTCAGTTAAGCCTGTAGCACCAATAACATCTGCAATAAACAGACTGCATATCAAATTAGGATAGGCTTAAGCAGTGGATTTCTTTTTAAATGATGAGGAAAAAATACTTCTCCTTAAAACAGCACGGGAAGCTATCCGGGCCGAACTGGCTAAAGCGAAGCCTGAATATCCCGATCCCACTCCACTTTTAAGAGAAAAATGCGGCGCTTTTGTAACTCTGCACAAAGCGGAGAAACTACGCGGCTGTATTGGCCATGTTGAGGCGTTTGCCCCCCTTTTTGACACTGTAATTGAAGTTGCCCGGGCCAGCGCTTTTTCAGATCCCCGTTTTTCACCGGTAAAAATGGATGAGCTTGGCTCCCTGGAAATCGAGATTTCCGCGCTCTCACCACTGAGGCGGATCCATGATCTGAATGAAATCAAGACAGGCACCCACGGTATAATGCTTAAACGGGGCAATTATTCCGGTCTGCTCCTGCCCCAGGTGGCTGTGGAATACGGCTGGGATCGCCAGACCTTCCTGACCCACACCTGTCAAAAAGCCGGTTTACCCGGCGACTGTTGGAAGAGCAGTGACACGGAAATTGAAATTTTTAGCGCCATAGTATTTAATGAGCGGGACTTTGACCTTTAATTAAAAAGGATAATCAAATTGACAGCAAATATACCGAAAAAAATTGTAATAGAAAAAAGTCCCTACTTCGGTATTCCCACCGGCATCAAGGAGAGCAGCTTTGCCCTGACCCAGTTGACTGCATTGCGCAACAAACCGGGCTGGCTGATCAAGGAAGAGAGAGTTGAGGAATGGAAGATCACCGGTTTTACACAGATTAAAGAAGAGATATACCTTTACGGCCCCTTCCTTAATCAAGGCAGGTCCCTGCTCGATATTATTACTCTGAATGCGGAAGAAGCTTTGCCATATATCAGAAAACTTGTTTCAGCATTGCTGCTGCAGAAAAGAGGTTATCCCTTATTCGACCTGCAACTCGATTCTGTTTTCTTCCCACTGGAGGGTGGGGTTTTCTTTCTGCCCCCTGAAGTGGTAAAAGTTCTCGGCAACTCCCAGGTTCTTGAAAAACGGATCCGGGTTCATGGTCTGATCAACCGGCCCGGGTTAAGCGGCGAAAATAGATTATCATTTTCCCTTGGTTCACTACTGTACCGTATTATAACCGGTAGCTTTCCCTTTACCGGTGAAGACGAGGAAATCCTTCACAGCAAAATGAAACTGCTCGCCATTCTTCCGCCTGAGCTTTCAGTTCCGCAAATTAAGCCTGAGGTTTCTGATATTATCATGAAGGCTCTGGGCAGGGGCGACAATTATAAAAAGAGGACAGACTATCCGCCCCTTGAGCTCTGGCAGGAAAAACTCTCCTCCTGGATCAGGGGGGATATCTTCCGACAAATAGACAATGCCCGGATTGAAGAAGCCGGCCGCTTAAAGGAGATCAGAGAAAAAAAGGCTGCTGGCAGCTATAGAAAAAAAGTCTTCTGGCAGCGCAACTGGAAAGCTGCAACCCTTATACTTGGGGCAGTGATTATTGTTTCCATATTTTTGAGCTCAATACTGAGCAATGTACTTGCCCCGAGGAAAACAAAGGGGTTTTCCCCTGCACAGGTTGTGGAGGCTTTCTATCTCTCCATGAACTCACTTGACCATATGTTAATGCAGGACTGCGTTATAGATAAGGCGGGTAAGACTGATATTAAGGAAGTGACCCATCTGTATGTGCTTTCCAGGGTTTCTAAAGGGTATGAGGGTCGATCCAACATTCTTCCGGCTGATGAGTGGCAGCGCCTGGGCCGTCCCGAACTGACCCCGCCGCAAAGTGTTTTCGGAGTAACGGATTTACACCTGCTCCAGGAAGCTGATGGAGCTCTGCCGGTATTCACTGCCACCTATAAAAAATGGCTGCCTGCTCCCCAGGAAGAAGAGCAAATCCAGGAACCGGCTGCCGAACCGGCTCCACCCGCAACGCTCGCTCCACTCTGCTTTGAGGTAAAGGAGCGTCTCTTCCTTAAAAATCACCGGGATGACTGGGTAATATTCAATATTGAGCGGCTGGATATCCAATAGCAGTCTTCGACCGCAATGGACTTAAAACTTCTTGCTATAATAACAAAATTTCGAGCTATCATAGCATACCGATTGAGTATTAACTGCGGTCGGGCCTGATTATCCCTGCCTCAGCCTGCCTCTATGGGCCGGCTTTGAGTTCTCTGATTTCCGCTTTACTCTTTACCGCGCTGATAAAAGTAAAAATTGAGCTGGTGAGAAAAAAAGTGCCTGAAACAAGCATGGCCTTTCCCCCACTCTCCCAATCTGCCGGATTACTCAAACCGCTTTCATTGGCGCCGTAGTATATAGACCAGCCGCCCGCCGCATCCAGGAGCATTCCCAGGGAAAGAAAAAGTCCGCCGGCAATCAACGATCCCTTACGCTTCTTCTCCAGTTCGGCAATCATCAAATCCAACTGCAAAGGCGGCGCCTGCACAATTTCAGCTTCTTCCTGAAACAGGGGAGTGCCTTTAAAGGTATTCTCCTGCCAGTAGTTTTTTATCTGATCAGTAATTGGAATTATTTCCAGCGCCTTTTCCGGCTCTTGCGGAGATACCGAAACCATGGTGCCAGCTGTTATAATAACACTCTCTTCAATGGCTTTCCCCGCGATCTCCACCTGGGGCTGTACTTCAACCTCGCCATCAAAACAGTAAACCTGGGTTACCGCCTCGGTGGATTCGCCTGTCTGGGGAACAATTACATTCATACCGAAGTCGGTTCCCCGAACCCCGGCTACCGCTGAGCTGCCCTTAATTCGGAAACGCTCATCTTTACCCAATTTTGCCACTTTAGCCCGTACACTTCCGTATAGCATCTTAAAATTGGAAGTTTTTCCCTCTTCCATGGTTTCCAACTGGAAATCAGTGTTTTCAGCAATTTTTATTATATTAGGAGAGGCAATTACTTGAAGTTCCAAAAAGGTGTCAGCATAAGTTATGACCACATCCCCTTCATAGAGCTCATGGCCGATAATATCCAGCACCTCCACCGGTGCTCCTCCGGAATCTATAATCTCAAAGTCTTCACCCTCATTGAATATTATTACCGCGGCAGCAGGCCCGGCCTGTTCAGCCGATAAACTGCCGAAAGAAAGAACCAGGAAAATAAAAAACATGGCTGGAAAAATATTGTTATTTCTTTTCATGTTTACTATTTTATAATAAAAGCTCAAAAAAAGCAATTTTTAGCCTGTACCCCTGGTCAATTACTACCATTTGATTTGTGTTTGCCGCTCGGAAAGGCTGTATCCCTTCGCATCAACCGACTGCCGCCAACCTGCTGTTAATTATGCTATGGAATCCATTGGGTGTTATGATGATATGATCCAGAGGCTTTATATCTACGGCCCGGCAGGCGGCAAAGAGTTTGTCAGTTACTTCTAAATCCTGGGCACTGGGATTCGGGTTTCCGCCGGGATGATTATGAACAAATATTATTGCGCTTGCCGCCAGGTCCAGCGCCTTTTTAATAACCTCTCTGGGATATATTACAGCATGATCCACTGTTCCCACTGCCTGATCTTCAATAAATAATACACTATTCGCCTGATCCAGATAGAGAATCTTGAAAAATTCCTTTTTTAAATCCCGCATGGTGAAAGCTATATAATCCATAACATCCTGCGGACTTTCAATAGATTCTTTAGCTATAACAGCTTCCTCAAACTGCCTTTTGGCCAGCTCAATGCAGGACAATATTCTGGAAATCTTGGCATTTCCCAGCCCCTTTATCCTTTTCAAATCCGAATATCCGGCGCTGAATAAAGCTCTTAAGCCCCCGAAAGCTTTCAGCAATTCTCTTGCTAAAGCAACTGCATCCTTTCCGGCAGTGCCGCAACCCAGGATAACAGCGAGCAAGCCTGCATTAGAAACCACGGAGGGGCCCTTATCCAAGAGCATCTCTCGCGGACGCTCAGATTTCGGCCAATTTTTGATTGAATTACTTTTCATCTATTTATTAATAAACCGGCAGATCTGCTCTGTTGATTTTACTTATTATTCAGCGCACAATCATTATCTGTACATCACCGACATTGGTGTTGGTAGGTCCTGTTTTTAGAAGCCGGTTCATTCTATCAAAATAGTTGTAAGAATCATTATCTTTAAGAGAGCTGGTAATATCCGACACTGCTTTCCTACCTTCAGGCACTATATCCAGAGCGGCAAATGCCCCCGCCGCATTGGTAGGACCGTCATTGCCGTCGGTTCCTGCCGAAAGAAAATAGATGCCTTCTGCATCTGCAGGATCATTAGCCAGCTCATACAGAAAGGAAAGAGCCATCTCCTGGTTTCTGCCGCCGAGCCCATTCCCCCGCAGCGTAACTGTAGTTTCGCCTCCCGCGATAATGCAGGCCGGCTTCTGCAGCAGAACCCCGTACTTATTTATATCCCTGCCTATCCCCGAGAAAAACTTGGCAACTTCTTTAGCCTCACCGGTAATCCTGGATGACAGGATCATTGTATGGTATCCCAATTCCTCTGCCCGCTTCCTGGCCGCAGCAAGCGCCGAAAAATTGGTGCCAATCAAAACATTGTGCACCTTTGTAAAAAGGGGATCATCCTCTGCCGGCGTATCTTCAATATCTCCCTTTGCTCCCAGGGATAGGATTTGCCCGACACCGGCCGGCAGCTCGCCTGTTAGAGAATATTTGTCAATTATCCCCAACGCATCTCTATAACTGCTTTGATCTCCGGCTGTCAGGCCGGAAGCAATGGTATCCAGGCGATCACCCACCACATCGGAAAGGATCAGGTTTATCGAAGTTGCCGGATACATCAACCGGGCCAGGCGGCCTCCCTTGATCGCAGAAATATGCTTGCGGATAGAGTTGATTTCCTGAATTGTGGCGCCGCAGGCCAGCAGCATATTGGTTACCCTTTGTTTATCCTCAAGTGTTACCCTTGCCGCATCAGTTGCCAGGGGATAGCTTAAAAGAGCCGACCCCCCCCCTGAAATCAGGTTGATAAAGAGGGTCCGCTCATCCCCATCCGCGCTCAAAGCAGCTATCCTCTGACCCGCTTCAACACTCATTTTATCAGGAACAGGATGTCCTGCTGTAATCGTTTCAATATATTTTAAATCTTCAGTGTGTCCCTTTTTTACCGAGATCAATCCCTTTTTTATTCTATCACCAAGCAGCTCTTCTACAGCAACCGCCATTTTTGCCGTTGCTTTTCCGGCACCCAGGACAATCAGCGAATCATAGTCAGCCAGATCAAATGACTCTTCATAGGATTCCATTTTTATATAAAGCTTATCATTCCTGATAAAAAGATGATCACGAATCATTGCATAGGGATCAACCCGTTTGACAGCGCTTTCAAAAATGCTTTGCAAATGGGAAAATGCAGTGTTATTTTTCATCAAAGTTTCCTTTTCCTTAAAGCCTCCCCTGCTGTTAAGAAATAGATTGTAATAAATTATACGAATATGGATAATATGACAACACCTCTTACGGGTCTAGAGATAATGCTACTATTTGTCTGTTATTGCAGTGAAACAGCTTCACCTGTTTCAGATGATCTGTAAGCGCCTTCAAGAATCTTCATATTTACCAGTCCCTCCTCAGCTCCGGGGCATGGTGTATCTCTTTCTTCAATGGCGCGGATATATTCTTTCATTTGCAGCGTATACATGTGTTGATCGCAGTGCTCCTCACGTTCCGGGAATTCAGGAGTGAATATTCCAGGTCTCTCGTCCACTGATAATTTTACATGGGTGGGGAAGAGGCTGGCAAAGCCCTTCGTACCGTAAAGCTTTGTACCGGCTTCAGGACCATCCATATGGGGCTGCCACCACCCGCTTTCAATTACCGAGGTGGCTCCATTATTCCAGGTGATCATTAGAACACCGGTATCATCAACATCAAAATCCTTCATATACGTTCCGATTCTTGCATATACTTTAACAGGATGAGGATCACCTAAAATAAACCGGACTGTATCGATAGCGTGAATTCCCATATCCACCAGGGAGCCTCCTCCGGATAGTTTTTTTTGTGTAAACCAACCACCGGGCCCCCAATTCGTATGTATTCCATAACCTGTTGTTTTAAATATCCTGCCGATTTTCTCTGAGGATACAAGATTTGCCAGATAGCGGACTTCCCTGTCAAAGCGCCACATATGACCAACCATCAATACTTTGCCTTGCTTTAGGGCTTGCTCTTTCATTGCTTCAGCCTCTACAACCGAACAAGCCATGGGTTTTTCTACAAAAGCATCAAGACCTGCTTTAAACGCTTTTAGTACATATTCTGAATGAAATACATTTGGTGTTGATATTATAACAGCATCCACTATCTTCGAGTTAATAAGATCATCTGCGGATGAGAATACATGTTTGAGTCCATACTTGTTGGCAAAATCTTTCCCCTTTTCAACCGTTGGATTCGCTATTGCGTTAAGTTCTGCAGAATTACATTCCTGTAAACCTCTGGCATGGTAGTGTGCAATATAACCGGATCCTACAATTCCTACTCTGATTTTCCCCATTGCGAACCTCTTTTTATTTAACCAGGATGGCTTTATATGTCAATATTTTCTTAATTGCATCAGCGATCATTTGCACATCATCCTTTTTACCCATCAACAATCTATGTGCAACTGTAACCGCTTCATGCTTATATACACGCTCACATACAGGCAAATAGAAACGTGAAGGGTCAATTGCTGATAAGTGCTCCTTGTTAATTGCATACCTTCTTTTTGTTAAAGGTCGGTAAAGGGTGCAATCATTGAGTGGCTGATAGCACGATTCAACCTGAAATCCTATTTCTTTCGAGAGAACTTCACGAAAAGTTTGTATCGGAATGCCCCACTCTTTTTCATCATACCTGAAGGCATAGTTGAAATACGTTTTCCTTGTTTCCCGATCATCATTACGCATCGGGCTAATACCCGGTATTTTCGAAAGAAGATCATCCAGGTAACGGGCATTTTCTTCACGCAGTGTATTCTGCTCTTCCAAACGCCCCAATTGGGCAATAAGCACTGCAGCCTGGAATTCGGTAATACGGTAATTTCCCGATTGAATGAGGTCACCTTCAAGTCCGTATTGTCCTGCACCTTTATCGATTTCAATATTAGTAGGTCTACGACCGCAGTTTCGTAGTGCATCGAGTTTTATCCATATTTCTTGATCTGAGGTTGTGAGAATACCCCCTTCACCTGCTGTCAGTATTTTAGATAGCTGAAGGCTGAAACTACCTATATGACCGATGCTTCCGGCTTTTCTGCCGCGCCACTCGCCTCCATGCTTATGAGAGGCATCTTCGATCACCTTTAGATTATGTTTCACGGCAATTTTCATAACAGCATCCATATCCGCCATGTTTCCATAAAGATGTACAGGTATTATGGCTTTAGTTCTAGAAGTTACTGCCTGTTCCGCGGCTTCGGGATCGATACACCATGTATCGGGCTTAACATCAACAATTACAGGAACAGCATTTATATCAAGAACAGCCGCCGTAGTTGCCTGCCAGGTGATTCCAGGAACAATAACTTCATCGCCAACACCTATGTCCAGAGCCTCGAGCGCTATCTGCAGGCTTACGGTCCCATTGGCAACAAGTAAAGCATACTCAGAATCGGAGTATCCTTTCCATAGCCGAATAAAATCATTTTCTTTTGGTCCATTATATGACCAGACGCCACTTTCAAGGACTTCTAATAAAAGTTCTTTTTCTTTTTCTCCATACACCGGCCATTGAGGCCAGGGATTCATATTTGCATCTCGAACAGGCTTACCACCTTTAATTGCAAGCACGTACTTCTCCTTTTCTATTCCGAATTATTTTGATAAATTGATAAGAACATTCCTTATTATTTCAACAGCTTCCTCCGCCTGTTCTTTTGTCAGAATAAGAGGCGGATGCAGAACAAGTACACTGCTCTCAAGGCGGTTTGAGCTCTCAAGTTCTGTAATAACTCCCGCTTTCAGCAAATTTCTATAAAGTTTCTCGGCAAAAATAAAATCAGCCTTCTTTGAGCCATTTCCGTATACTATTTCTATGCCTTGAAGTAATCCAATTCCGCGAACGTCCCCAATTTTGTCGCTTATCGATTTCAATCCAAGCAACCGGGTATGCAGGAGTTTTCCTACAATGTGCGCGTTATCACAGAGCTTTTCCTGCTCAATTATCTTGAGATTGGCCAGAACTGAAGCACACATAAGGGGATAGGCTGAATGCGTATGACCATGTAGAGTAAGCTTGTCCATAGATTCAGCTATATCTTTTTTCATTAAGACTGCGGATCCGGGAATATATCCACCGGTTAATGCTTTGCCGGCAACAAGAATATCCGGATATATCCCCCAATGTTCATAGGCAAACATCGTGCCCGTTCTTCCTATACCGGTAACCACCTCATCGAATATGAGCAGGGAGTTCATTTCTTCACATAATTGTTTCAACTTTTCCATATAGCCTTCAGGTGGTATAATAACACCACCTGCTGCTTGAACAGGCTCAATGATCACTCCTGCAATATTGTCACAACCATCCTGGGCAACTCTTTTTTTAATATATTTTAAACAGAATAAATCACAATCAGGATATTTTTTTTCATAATCGCATCTGTAACAGTAAGGTGGTGAGACATGAATAAATCCTCCGGGAAGCAGATCGGAAATGTTTTCATCGATTTGAATAGTCTCCGCCTTTCCCGTTGCAGCTGCCGACCCCGCAGTAGCCCCATGGTAACCCCGCCAGAATGTAATAATATTTCCACCTTTTTTGTGATGTTTTACTGCTTTTATGGCGAACTCAATTGCATCGGAACCGGTACATCCGAACAGAACTTTTGCATATTTCCCGTTTGTAAGTGAAAGAAGTTTCTCCGCCAGATATATACGTTCCATAGACGAAAACTGGGCTGAAACAGAAATGAGTTTTGACATTTGAGCTTCAATAGTGGTAATAAGCTTCTTATTAGAATGCCCAAGGCAACATGAAGAGTAGTGAGCGGAGAAATCCAAATACCTTTTCCCTTCTATATCATAAAGAAAAACTCCCTCTCCCCGTTCCATAACAACTGGATCGCGAAAATACACCTGGGCAATGGCTTGATCGTCTCTGGCAAGAAATTCCTGCATAGACATATGGTTACGCTTTTCTTAACTTATTCATCACGGTCTCGAATCTGTCCAACGCATTACCCAGAGTAACTTCGTCATGGGCTGCAGATATGGTGAAATCCGTATGAAAGTACAATCCATGTTCAATACAGGAAATAAAGAACTTCCTGGTCAGGTCAGGATCAATATTTTTGAACTCTCTGTAGCATTTAATCTGCTTTTCGACACCGAGATAAATGGAAAACCCGGCGCCCAGGTACTGCACTACAGCCGGGATATTTTTTTTGACAAAGAGTTCCTGGAGTGAAGCATAAAACTTTTCAACCCTTTTCAAAAACTCATCATAAAAATTCTGTCTCGATAAAATATTAAGGACAGCGATTCCTGCAGCTATTCCCAATTGATTTCCTGAAAAAGTGCCTCCGGCTATAACCGGATTTTCAGGATCCATAATCTTGTCCATTATCTCTTTTTTTCCCGCCACCACTCCGAATGGCACATCGTTCGTTAGAGCTTTTCCCAATGTACAGATATCCGGTGTTACACCGTAATACCCCTGTCCACAGGATAAACCGGTTTTAAATCCCGATAAAATCTCGTCGAAAATAAGGACAACTTTATATTTATCCGCAAGATTCCGCACAGCCTGAAGATACTTTTTTGTTGTGGTTATACATCCATTGTTATAATCGATGACATTCATTATGATGCCGCCGATTTCGCCCGCTTGATCTTTAAGTACTTTTTCCATTGTGTCGATATTATTCCACGGCACTGTGACCATCACCTTATCCACAATATCCGGAATACCTGCTGTTCGACCGACAACTTTAGAAATCCGGGTTCCATCATTGGATAAATCAATTTTTGTTGCCAAATTATTGGCAAGAAGATAATCATGAATCCCATGAAAATGACCATCGATTCTTATTATTTTATCTTTTCCCGAATATCCTCTTGCCAATCTTAACGCGAGCAGAGTCCCTTCGCTTCCTGAATTTACAAAACGCAATTGTTCTGCGCATGGTATTATATCAATAATCTTTTTTGCAAACTCCAGGGTTTCTTCTGAATCAAAACCCGCGAAATAACCCCGGTTTAAAGATTTTATAATTGCATCGTTGATCTCTTTACGGTCATGTCCTAAAAGCACCGCACCATGGCACATAAAAAAGTCTATGTATTCTTTACCCGATATATCGCGGAATTTAGGTCCCCACGCTTTATCAACATACATTGGTATACCAGAAAAATGATTCGCCCTGAAACTTGAAGACATTCCACCAGTCAGGTACTCAGATGCCTTCTTTTGAAAATCTAGTAAGCCGGCTTTTACATTCACCAGAGCATCTCCTTTGTGCATAATATTATTTTATAGCTCCTGCGCTCATCCCCTGGACCATATATTTCTGAACAATGAATGTAAAAATTAAAATGGGAATTGTTATGGTCGAACCTACCGCGGCAATTTGTCCCCAGAAAGTTCCTTGTGGTGTCATAAGTCCTGGAAGCGCTACGGGCAAAGTTGCTGTATTTCTACCCGTAAGGATTAATGCCATTAAGAATTCATTCCATGAGTTTATTGCACAGAATACCGCAGTCGCGGAAATGCCATGCACGGATAGTGGTACTGCCATTCTGAAAAAAACACTTAACCATGAACAACCATCTACCCGAGCCGATTCATCGATTTCCCTTGGAATAGTGTCAAAAAAGCCTTTCATCATCCAAATAACAAACGCAATATTGAAAGCTGTGTGAGCGATAATTATTCCGGTAAATGTGTTAAGAAGCTTGAAATTGCTCATTATAAAATAAAGTGGGAGAGAAAGAACAATTACAGGCGTGAAACGTGTACCCAGGAGATAAAAGAAAAATACCTTGTCACCGCGCATTGAAAATCTTGAAAAAGCGTAAGCCGAGGGCATCCCTACTCCAAGGGAAATCAAAGTTACAGCGAATGTTATTATAATACTGTTTTTCAAATTTAGTAAGAAATTTTTTTCTAAAAATACAGTCCGGTAATTATCTGTAATCGGATTAAAAATTATTTTCGGTGGCATAGAAAAAGCATCCAACCTTGTTTTAAAGGAAGTAGCAATAAGCCACAAATATGGTACAAGATAAATAAATATAAAGATTATAAATAAAATCAAGATTACTCTTCTCGTAATAGAAGTGCTTCTATTCATTTTCTTTCATCCTAATAAAAAATCTCCAGTATAGAATACCTGCTGAAAGAAGCAAAATAAAAAGTAAAACACAAGATGTTGCAGCATAGCTGAAATTGTAATTTACAAAAGCTTCCCTGTAGGTAAATATATCAATAACCTCTGTTGAATTTCCTGGTCCTCCCCCTGTCAGAATGTATGGTTTATCAAAGACCTTGAAAGCCTCGATTGCCCTGAGGATTATTGAAATAATAACCACAGGCCTTATTAATGGTAAAGTAATACTGAAAAATATCTGAAATCTGTTTGCGCCATCGATTATTGCGGCTTCATAGGGTTCCATAGGAGCTGCCTTAAGAGCAGCCAGAGTCATTAAAGCCATAAATGGTGTCCACTCCCAAACATCCGTCATAATAAGGGTAAATAAAGCACTCCCCCCATAGCTTAAAGGGGTTTTGGAAAGATTGAGCTTGAATATATCTAACAGATAAGAGTAGAGCCCGAACTGAGGATTCAGGATAAAACTATACATCAATCCAACTACCAGGGGGGCTACCATCATTGGAATCATCACTATCGAAGTTAGCACCTTACCTCCTTTACCTGTAAAATAATGGAGAAAGAGAGCTATGATAATTCCAAAAGACAACTGCATCAAAGTTGAAGCCAACACGAATCTGACAGTTACCCACATGGCGTTCCAGTATTCCCTGTCAGTAATAATCTCTTTATAGTTCTGCCATCCAACAAATATATTCCTGCTTCCAGGTATTGAAAGACTAAAATTGAAAAAACTCATTCGGATATTGTAGGCAAGCGGGACCATTGTAATCAGACTGAGAATAATAATTGCAGGTAAATGGAAAAAGAATGCTGTTCTCTGGCTATATCCTACCTTTAGACTCATTATTTCTCCGGAGTTGTATAGTAACTTATTAGAAAAACGGCAGGGGAATTCCCCCGCCGTTTCCACTTATCTATTGATATGTAATTGGCAGTTGACCTTTCAAAAGATCTTCATATTTGGATTGTAGATTGACTAAGGCCTGAACTGCTGTCTGCTCTTCCGCAATGACCTTCGAAAGTTCGAGCATCATTTCATTATTCATGGTGTTCCATTCAGGAATTCGTGGTCGCTTCGAGCTAATCTTATATGCCGATAGACTGCCCTGCCAGTATGGCAAATTCTTAGAAAGATCGGGATCCTGATAAACAGAAGTAAGACAGGGGAATCCACCCTCCAGCGCTATGGCTTTCTGTACTTCATAGGTATTCACCCACTGCAGGAAAAGCCAGGCTGCTTCCGGGTTGGGTGCATCTTTAGGCATAAAGTAGGTCCAGGCGCCGTAATGGGCTGCAGGGGCTTTCCCCTGTGGAATAGCTGCATAGCCTACCTTTCCCGCCACTTTTGAAGCAGATGCATCCTCTACAGATGGAGCACAATCGTTCCACTGAATCTGCATAGCTACAATTCCCTGCTGCATTTGGGTTGTCAGCTCATCCCAGGTGTTGTTACTTACACCTGGTGGAGAGAACTTAACCATTTCTTTAAAATACTCAAGAGCTTCAACGTTTCGGGCATTATCCATTATAAGCTCACCACTTTCATTAAATATCCCTCCACCGAAGGACCAGGCATAATTCAACCACTCACAGGTCATAGCGTCGTGTCGTTTGCCGGCAATACTGACACCATAAGAATCGATTTTTAAAACTTCTCCTGCTAAAGTTGCTCCCGCTTTTCTGGTAAAAAATTCAGCCATATCTCTATATTGATCCCAGTTAGTAGGAGGTTCAAGTCCATAACCGTATTTTTCTTTGAAAGCGATTTTCTCATCCGCATTATCAAAGAAATCTTTTCTGTAGAACATCAGCATTATGCACGTGTTGGAAGGAATTCCATAATTTACACCCTTCCATTCTCCTGAAGCTGAAACCATACCGGCAATAAGATCAGTCCTATCAAAGTTTTCCAGGCTGAGATCTTTATTGTCCAGGAATGGATCAATTGACTGAAGATAGTCGTTTACTACAAATTGGCCAAGGAACTGATATGGTGTAGAAATTAAGTCATAAGCACCGGATCCACTCTCCAAAGCCAGGATCTCTTTGCTCACGATATTATCCATTGGCCCCATTTCCAGATTGACCTTGATTCCGGTCAATTCTTCAAATTTAGGAATTTGCTTCTGCATGGCAAGAGTTGGGTTTTGCTGCTCAGCAATAACCCTGATTGTAACACCCGCGTAGGGTTTGCCCTCAGGCACTGCAGCTTCCCTCTGTTCCTGCTTGCCGCCGGCAAAAAGAATCGCTGCACTGCAAAGGACCAGGAGCAGAACCAACCATTGTTTTACTCTCATAACTTTTCCTCCTATTTTTTAATATGACTTTGCTAAAGCCATTTTTATTTTCTTTAAAAAATTTTCCGTCATATCCTTTTCATAGAGAATTGTATAAGGAAGTTTTTCTTTTCTAACAAAAGCGTTTAGAGTTAAGAAGGTATCTCTAATTTCATCCCATGAAACACCCAGGCTTTCCGGTGTGATATAGATCCCTGTTTCACGCACTGCTCTAAGTACTTTTTCAGGTTCATTCTCCTGTAACAGGGACATTATAAAACACCCCAGACAGACGGCCTGACCATGGATAAAATGCTTTCCGGTTACATACTCGAGATTGTACACGAAATGATGTTCAGAACCCTCTTCAAACCTCGGATGTTTCTGAACATAACATTGATTGCCAATCCAATTGAGTGCTTCCGTCATCATTTTAATGCCTTTTTCAGAGACTTTTTGAATTTCAGCTGCATTTGCTGTTACATCATTCAAAACTTTCCTGGTGCGGATTGCCAATTGCTCATTCCATTCAGGTTTCTCCCCTTGTCTGTCAGCCAGTTGCCAGTCAAAAAGACCGGTATGGCATGAAAGAATATCTCCCAGTCCTGAACGATTCAATTTAACAGGAGCCTTCTGAATAATGTCATAATCCACATATATCAGTTCCGGTATTGCATCGCCTATATATTTAACAACACCATTATCCCGAATTGCGATCTCATGAGTAAAAAATGCATCGACCGAAACAATAGTTGGAATTTGAAAAAGGGTTGCTCTATTTTTCCAGTGCAAGAATTTAGCTACATCCGCTACGCGCCCGCCTCCCAAACCAAATATTGTCGAAATATTTCTGTTATCTTCTGATAGCTTTTCCAATTCATCTATTTCCAGTGTTTCTACAAAAAGTATCTGTTCAGGTTTCTCAGAAAAACTCGTCTCAAGAGCATCCCATATTTCTGGTAAGGTTATTACCAACGAACCCTGGAAAGCATTAAAAAGATTGCGAGTAATACCTCTACCATATTCAATCTTAAAACCCTCATTGATCAGCATTATAGTCCTTTTAGATTGTCTATCTTACTTTTTTAAAATGTTATCTTATCAAATGTTATTTGTCAAGAAACTTTTCTTTTAATCTTATTAATAAATATCTAATAGACTTCTAATATGTTTACTTTTTAAAAATTATTTTAAAGAAACTGTTTATTTTTTTTAGTTTTTATATTATCCTTCTATCATTATGAAATTAAAGGCAGAGCTAAAAAATATTCTTCAAATAATGAGGGTTTATTCTCCAATTTCGAGAAAAGATGTAGCGGAAAAGTGTCAAATTAGTATTCCGAAAGCAACCAATCTTATTAATGCCCTGGAAAAAGCCGGTATTATTGAGCAGTTAGCAGGAAAATCTTCGGGCGGCAGGATACCCCAATTACTAAAAATTCAAGATAATCTGTTTTTTTCAGTAGGTATCGATATTGGTTCAAAATATGTTAGAATCGGTCTTTTTAATATGGCTGGAAGTTTGCTGGGCCACTCAAAACAAGGCCATAATATTGAAACACCAAGGGAAATCACAATTGATTATCTTTTAAAAGAAATAGAATTGCTCTCTAAAAAGATTTCGGTTCCATACTCGAAAATTAATACGATAGGAGTGGGCATTACCGGTATTGTACAGGAAAAGGAGGGTAAGTGTCTTTCATTAAGGAATACCCCTGCATGGAGAGGGATAGACATTAGTAATCAATTAAAAATAGCAACAAAAATAAAATCCGTATATGTGCTGGACAGTGTAAAAGCAATGGCTCTTGCAGAGATGCGTTTCGGTAAAGGACGTGGGATTCAAGATTTTGTTGTGTTTAATATAGGAGTAGGTCTGGGAGCAGGGATCATTATTGGTGGCGAATTATTAAATGGCGAAAGAGGAACAACAGGGGAAGTAGGCCACATGCATATCCGCCTCAGCAATGAATTATGTGTATGCGGCAACTATGGTTGTCTAGAGGCAATAGCTTCAGGATGGGCCATCCTGAGAAAATGTAAAAAAGCAATAGCCGAAGGCGTAGAAACTTCAATTGGTGAGGGTAAAGATATTGCCAACCTGTCAGTCGATGATATTATCGAATCTGCTCATCATAGCGATAAAGTAGCCATAACCATGTTAGAGAATATGGCAAAAGACCTGGCCGTGGGCATAGGATCGGTTATAAATTTACTTTAGCCTATTGACTTTGCTCATCAATTAATTCAGACCTTCTCGCAAAGTGATTATAGGAAGTATCCTTACAGCAATGCATGTAAAGATATGAAATCTAAGCAAAAAAAAGGTTCCTGATGCATG
>JAUVWI010000030.1 GCA_030604195.1 Spirochaetales bacterium | reverse complement strand
TGCTCAACCTGCTGATGAACCTGCAAAAATAGCCTTGAATGACAATCTCTATTACAGAGGGATGTGTCACTATGGAGAAATGGTGGAGAATATTACCAGAGGAATATGGGAAGAAGAGTATATTGAAAAAATTGAAAATAAGAAGAATAGTGCCTGAACAATCAGCGAGTTTACAAATAAAAGCTTGATTTAACAAGATCAAAAAGATATATTATATACTAATGGACAATATATGTCGAATTATACAAACATTAAGATATTAAGATGAGAGATATTACAGAAAAGCAAAAAGAAGTTAGAGATATTATTATCGATGTGGCTCGTAACATATTCGCCCATTTTGGTTTCAGGAAAACCACAATGGATGAAATTGCCCGGGCAACTCACAAAGGGAAAAGCTCTATCTACCATTATTTTAATAGTAAAGTGGATATTTTTCAGGCAGTGGTGGAAAAAGAAAGTAAATTATTAAAAGAAGAAATATCCAAAGCTGTTTGCCGGATAGATGACCCCCAAAATGAACTGCGTGTTTATGTAATAACAAGAATGCGTATTCTTAAACGGCTGGGGAATTTCTACAGCGCTCTAAAGGATGAATATTTTGAACATTATAGTTTTATCGAAAAGATGCGGGAAAAATATTTCAGGGAAGAAACTAAACTGGTTAAAGATATTTTGAATAGAGGAGTAAAAAAAGGCATTTTTATTGTTGAAGATTTTGAGTTAACAGCATTTTCTATGATCACCGCTCTAAAGGGTTTTGAATATCTTTGGGCTACTGAAAATGATGTTTCAAAAACTGATAAGAGTATCGATTGTCTTCTGTCTATTCTTTTCAAGGGCATTGTCAGGGCATAATTTTTTTTAGCATATATTAAACTTTAAAACTTATATAGTCTATTTTTCGAAGGAGTTATTTTTTATGTACATATTCTCCAGGCTCGTTATTAAAAACAGTAGGATAATTATTCTTGGCACTATTTTAATTACACTGGTGATGGGATATTATCTGAAAGACCTGAAGATCAATTCCGATATGATAAGCTACCTTCCCCAGGACGATCCGGATGTAGAATTGTTTAATTATGTTGGCGAGGAATATGGCGGTTCCTCTTTAGCAATGGTTGCGATTGAAGCGGATGATATTTTCAATAAAGAGATAATTAAAAAACTCAGTTATCTATCTTCACAATTCAAACTTCTGGAAGGGGTCTCCTTTGTAACGAGTTTAGCAAATGTTATTGACATAAAATCAGATGAGTATGGAATGGAAATTGGCCGGCTCATTAACGAATATGAATTACCGGAAACACCCGAAGAACTTCAGGAACTTAAAAACTATACGCTTTCCAAAGATATGTATCGAGGACGATTGGTCTCAGAGGATTCAAAGACAACACTTATTATTTGTAAGCTTCAAAAAGAGATTGACCAGGTCAAAACTGCACGTCAGTTGAAAGAGATAGTTAATAATTCCAATTTAAAAGAAAAAGTATATTTCGGTGGGGTTCCCTTCCAGATGATTGATGTAACCGATATCATTTTAAGTGATATATTTTTTTTAACACCAATTATATTCTTACTGATTTTTATTTCACTATTCTTGAGCTTTCGCACCCTTAGAGGTGTTCTCCTGCCCCTACTTTCTGTTTCAATAAGTACTATCTGGACACTTGGCATAATGAGCATACTGCAAATTCCCATTACGGTTATTTCAGATATTATTCCGGTCATCCTTATTGCTGTCGGAAGCGCCTATAGTATACATGTAATAAGCAAATTTGATGAAGGAATAACAACAGATGAGGATGGAACCAACCATCTTACGAACGCGCTGAATGAAATCGTGGTACCGGTAATGCTTACGGCGTTAACTACAATTGCCGGCTTTATTGCTTTTGTTTTTGGTTCATATCTGAATATGATCCGTGAATTTGGTATCTTTTCAAGCTTGGGAGTTCTATTTGCTTTAATTACATCGGTAACATTTGTTCCTTCTGTATTATCAATGCTGCATGTGGAAGATAGAAAAAGATACGCTCATGAAGACTATAGAAAGAAAGGTATTACTCAATTCATGGATAGGATTGGTGAGTGGGTTCTAAAGAACGAAAAACTAATTATTGCTGTGGCGATTGTTGTTGTAGTTATAAGTATTCTGGGAATACCTAGAATCGATAGAAAAGTTGATATGCTGGATTATTTTGAACCAGGAAGCAGCATTCGATTAACTGAAGAACTTCTGGAGACCAGGTTCGGAGGCTCTATACCTATTCAAATCTTAGTCAAGGGAGATATTCAAGACCCAAAGGTTCTTAAAGAGATAGAAAAAATGGAAGATTTCTTGGAATCACAGGATGATGTCAGTAATGCACAATCCATTGCCTACCTTATTAAAGAAATGGCTGAAGCAATGGGCGAAGGTAAAGATATACCGGACAGTAAAGCTAAAATCAGTAATCTCTGGTTCCTGTTAGAAGGAGAGGAGATTATGAGTCAATTGGTGAATGAAGATAAAACAGAAGCAGTAATACAGGCAACTATTTCAAATATAGATACAAAGCGAATACGTGATTTAACTGAAAATGTTGATAGACAAATCGAAAAAGTTGATAATCCACTTGTTGTTTTCACTCAAACAGGTTTGCCCTCTATCTACCAGAAATTAGATGACAGTATCTTACGCAGTCAAAAGCAGAGTTTATCTCTTGCCATTGTTTTTGTTTTTATCTGTCTTGTCATTCTACTTCGTTCATTTATCGGCGGCTTGATAGGTCTGGTGCCTATAGTATTTGCACTTTTAATTGTCTTTGGTTTTATGGGTTTTTTCGGAATTCCGCTGGATGTTGCCACCGTGCTGGTGGGAAGTATCTCTATTGGTATTGGAATAGACTACTCAATCCATTTTGTAAGCCGCTTTCGGAAAGAATTTAAAAAGGCTGAAACCGAACTTGAAGCGCTGGACAGGACTCTGGAAACAGCCGGCAAAGCGATATTAATCAACGTAATAACTGTTGTGGCTGGTTTTTTGGTTCTTTTAATGGCAAAGGTTATTCCTCTACGACGGTTTGGTGTTCTTGTTGCCATTACCATGATCGGTTCAGGCGCCGGTGCTATTACGCTGCTGCCTGCTATAATACTTGTAACTAAAGCCGGTTTTGTCGGTGATTTCGAAAGATTCATGGAAAAGGCAAAGGAAAGGATTCTGACCAAAAAAAAGGGGAATAATCTTAAATAGATTATGCATATGCATATGCATATTTCAAGAAAAAGGAGTGAATTAAAATGAAAAGAGTTATTGTTTTAAGT
This sequence comes from Spirochaetales bacterium, assembly GCA_030604195.1. Classification (GTDB taxonomy): domain Bacteria; phylum Spirochaetota; class Spirochaetia; order SZUA-6; family DRHE01; genus DRHE01. Next base: position 36,482 of record JAUVWI010000030.1, on the reverse strand, counting down.
ATTGTAGTATTTAGCACCATTGTCTTTATTTCGCAAAGTTGGGCTCAGGAAATCTCGTTCTCAGCAGCTCAAATTCTTGAAAAAATGGACAATGTGCTTAATGCTCCAAAAGATCAGGATTTAAAGGTGAAACTTATCCTGATTGATAAGAATGGTAAAGAAAAAGTACGCGAGATGAGTATGCTTCAGAGAGGAAGTGACCAGAGAATGGTGAAGTTTTTATCACCGGCCGACCAGAAGGGAATTGCTTTCCTTTCACTCCCTGATGATATTATGTATCTCTATTTACCTGCCTTTAAAAAGGTAAGGCGTATTGCTTCTCATGTAAAAAATACCAAATTCGCCGGGACCGATTTTACCTACGAAGATATGGAAGCAAAGAATTTTTCAGAAAAATACAATCCTGAATTACTCAAAAAAGAGGAAGATCTTTATATTCTCCAGCTCCAACCCAAGAAAGGAATTCAAACGGACAATTCAAAATTGATTGTGTGGGTCAGAAAGGACAATTTCTATCCAACCAAGATCGAATTCTACGACAAAGCGTCAAATCTTTACAAGCTAATGACAAGGGATAAAATAGAGCAAGTAGATGGATACTGGATATCCAGGGAATCTGAAATGGAAGATCTTAAAGCAATGCATAGAACAAAAATGATTCTACTGGATGTGATTCTGGACTCAGGATTATCCGATGATATATTCACAAAACGCTATTTGAGCAGATAATAAGGAAGTTTGATATGAAAGTGAATAAGGGTCTGTTGCTATTATTGGTAGTATTCCTGCTCCTCTGCATCTCCTATCCTCTTACGGCCCAGGAAAGCTATAATTCCGGTATTGCCTGGAATGGTTACCTGCAGGCTGATAATCGTCTTACTTTTGAAGATGATTTCGATCTTTCCTGGCATGAATACCGGCTAGATTTAAAAGCAGAGGTTGATCCTTTTGAGGACGCACATTTTTACAGCGAATTCTGGTTGAGCACCTGTGACTATCCCTGGGAATTTCCTGAAATACAAACAAGTTCAGATTTAATGGATAAGGATAATTTTTCCCCCTGGAGCATGGATTTACGGGAGGCCTATGTTGATCTCTACGGATTTCTTTTTGAAAATCTTGACCTGCGCATAGGAAGACAGCGTATTGCCTGGGGTACCGCGGACAAGCTCAATCCGACTGATAATCTTAATCCGGACGATCTTGAAGACATCTGGGATTTCGGCAGACACCTGGGTTCCGACGGGTTGAAAGCCTCCTGTTATTTGGGTGATCTTACATTAACTATTGTATACATACCGATATTTACGCCTGCTGTTCTGCCTGGGGGCGATATGGCTTCTGCCTTATCTCCTCCCTTAGAACTTCCGACCGGCCTGACCCTGGGTTCACAAACTGATACTATTATTATGCCTGAAAACAATCTGATGGAGGGCGCCACTGTTGGCGTAAAGAGCTCAATGTACCTTTTAGGTTACGATATCTCTTTGAGTTACCTCTACGGCAGAGATGATTTAGTTGTGGCGAGAAAAGTAACACTAACAGGCGCTCCGGTTGTAGATATAGCAAGCGAGCTCGTCTTTCCCCGGATGCATATAGCAGGCATGGATGCGGCGGGAGATATATTCGGTGTTGGTGTCTGGGCTGAAGCAGCAGTGTTTTTCCCCGAAGAAATTCCACTTACAACCGACTCAACTGCCGCTGGAGGTGGAATTGAGGAATCAATCGCTCTGTCTGATGAGCCATATGTTAAATATGTTGTTGGCCTTGATTATACCTTCAAAAACGGTATTTATATAAATGGACAATACCTACATGGTTTTATCCATGAAAGAGAGACCGAAAATCTGGAAGATTATTTTATGTTTGGTATGGAATGGAAGCTCCTGAATGATCGGCTGAAAATAATACCAATCAGCGGCGGCGTGGAAATAAAAGATTTTAATGACATCGAAAATAATTATGCTCTTATTTTAGCGCCTGAAATTACTTACTATCCTGTGGACAATGCTGAGATTGCCATAGGTTTTCGCTGGTTGGAAGGTAAAGACTCGACTGCTTTCGGCAGAGTAAAAGATAATGATGAACTCTATCTAAAGGCAAAATACAGTTTTTAACCGTAAACATTTTTTATTCAGGAGGGTCGGTTTGGCCACCGGCCCTCCTGTTATTACTAACCGAGTACTCCCAGCAGGAAGACCATTACAAAAAGGGCAACAGTTTCAATAAGTCCCAGAACCATAATGTAGTTACCAAATCCTTTGCCTGTTTCAGCAAGTGCGTCAGAGGCAACGGCGCCGGCTTTACCCTGGAACCAGGCGGAAAAACCAATTGCAATGCCGCCGAATAGTCCCACCCCCAGCCTGGTAAGCGAAGCTGCGGCAGAGGCATTAATGGCATTCATCAGGATCATTCCGTAGATAGTCTGCGTCAGAGGAGCGCCTACAAAGGCAATTAGCATAAAAGGCGCCGGTTTATTCTGGGCGAAACATTTCTTCCAGGCGCCAACCGCCGCCATTCCAGCTGCTCCCGCGCCCAGAGCCGAACCCACCGCCGCAAGAGACTGTGCTGCAGCAATTCCTAACAGGCCAATATCCATATTTTACATTCTCCTTTTTAAAAAGTAATTTTAACCAATATCATCATTAAAGGGTTTATAAGCAACTCCGGTCCATTCCATGCCCAGATGGCTGGAAAATTCCAGCATGTTTAGCCTGACACCATGAACAATAACGGATAGGGCGCCCATGGCAATATTAAGCAGATGACCAAAGAAAAGGATTAAGGCAGCCGCTAATCCTGCAGGGAATGCCAATCCAATATCCAGAGCCATCTCATTGAAGCTCTCAGCCACCTTAACGGTTGCCAGTCCTACTGCAAAGAGTCGAACATAGGAAATTATATCTGAAAAAGCGCTAATGGAATCCAGAAGTTTTAAGGGCAAATTAGCAAGTCCCATAGCAAGGCCCTTAAAGAAGCTGCCCTTCTGCTCGGCAAAGAGCACAACCAGGAACAACCCGCCGCCAACCAGCCACAAACCGATATCATTTAAGGGCAACTGCAACACTATAAAACGGATAAGAAAATACATACCCCAGATAACAGAGAGCCACCCCAGCTCGGCAAAGGCCTTCAGCTTCGGCAGATTCCTGATAAAATTTATAATATGGGCAATGCTCAAATGTACTGTGCCTATAATAAAACAGATAAGCATGATAAAACCGGAATCCGCCCCGAAACTGGAGATAATGGGGATCACCATCCAGGAGAGGAATCTTGATTGAGCAAAGTACACCGATCCGAACCAGGTGCCGGTCAGCGCACCCCAGACAATTGTACTGAAACTGAGAACAAACATCAAAAAGAAAGGTTCGGCCGGAGCTTTACGCATTTTAATACGGGCCAGCAGGGTCATAACCAGGAAGAAAATACCGTAGCCGGCATCACCAATAAGCATGGCAAAAAAGATACTGAAGCCAAGCAGGAACCAGAAACTGGTATCGAACTCCCTGTACCCGGGCACTGTTCCCAGAAAGTCAAAGACCGGTTTAATTATACGAATCCACGGGGGATTCTTTATCAGGGTCGGTACCTGGTCATCTTCACCGGGCTCCTCAATCAGCAGGGCCCAACCCTGTTCCGCGGCTGTTGATTTTAGTTTCTCAACTTTGCCTACCGGCACATAGCCCTTCAGATAGGCCAGACTCTGCTCTATTCCCATTCCTGCTCTTGCTTGCTCATATTCAATAGTGTGATCTATTTTTTTTATGCTTTCCTCTATAAAAGATCTGTTTTCAGCCAGCTTGTGCAATTCTTCATGCAATTTTTTAATTGATGAGTTTTTTTCTTTGATCAGTTCCTGCAGCTCTCCAAGTCCCATCCGGGCCGGAGGCAGTTCCTGAAAATCAGCCTCTGACTCGCCGGGAAGTGATATGACTACAATTTTAACTGCATACCTGGTCTTTTCTATTTTCAGATAACGTAAATTCTCCGGTAATGCTGCAAATTGCTCCGGACTTAAATCAAGAAACTGGAGGCGGACATTTTTCTGCCGGAGATACTCAATATCTGCCGGATTGAAATCTCCCCACACGGATAGCCTGCGCTCTTCTTTTGAGAGCCGTTCAAGTTCTTCTGTTCTCAAACGTTCCTCGTCAATCAGCCTGGCTGCTTCCTGAGCAATTCCCAAAGCTTCTTCTACTCCGCCATCTCTTTTTCTTTGCTCGCCCTTAACCGCAGGTAAAAATAATAAAGATCTATCCAGCAGCAGTCTTTTCTCTTCAATGTCAGAGAGTTCGTCACTTGTACTATCCTGATTGTTCAGATGCAGGACCCCGATCCGGCGAAGTTCAGTAAGGGATTCACTCTTTTCCCTGTCAAGCACCACCAGGGAGATCTTTTTCATCTTCACAATCATAGTTTATGATACCTTTTCCAGCTTATTCTTAGCCATTTTACCGCGGACAACTGCTGCAGTCTGCTGATCTCCCATATAAATCCGAATTAAACGTATATTCTCCTTAGTATCAGGTATTTTTACCTTTTCAAAAAGATTTACACGCTGGGTTGTAATTCTCAGCTCTTCTCCCAGCAACCTGATCTGTTCTCTCAAGGTTACTATCTCCGCCTCCAGAGCAACTACCCGACTGATGCTTTCAACTCCCTTATCAACCCAGAGGGGCATATAAAAAAGATCATATTCAATATCCTCAAAATCTATTCCCCGGAAAAGAGGGATGTCAACTCCGGCAATATTTCCCTTATCAATTTTAATTGAACTTATCTTAACCAGCTCCTGCATAGAGACTTCTTCGCCGAATACTTCAATCCAGCTGTTTATTTTTGCGGATATAGACTCCTGTTCTTTCAGCTTAATACGCTCTTCCGCTTCAACTTTTCGAATCTCGATTTGAAGCTGCTGTTTCTTTAATACCAGTGTGGGCAGATACCTTTGAAATCTCTTTAAAGCATCTTTCTGTTTTTTCAGTTCATTTTTGGTGAACTTGATTTTGCCCATACTCTAATTTGTTCCCCTGTTTTCCGGCCAGAATTGCTCAATTAACTCTGAGCGCAGTCCGGTTTCCTGAGCAGAAAAACACTCCGCCAATATCTTCCAGCCCAGATCCAGGGCTTCTTCTAATGGAATATTTACCGAAATATCCATCATGTTTTTTTCAAACATCTCCCCGTATTTGAGAAGCTTCTGATCCCAGTCCGACATGCGGAAACCCATGGCTTTTTTCTCTAATGATTCCAATGTACCGGCGTAGAGTTTGATCATACCATCCATAACGGTACGATGATCTTCCCGGCTCTCCTTGTTCACCAGTTGTTTCAACCGGGACAGAGAACCAAAGGGTTCAATCCGTCCATTACGCAGATAGAACTGTCCCTCCGTAATATAGCCGGTATTATCCGGTACCGGATGTGTAACATCATCTCCAGGCATGGTAGTTACGGCAAGAATAGTTATGGAACCGGCTCCTTCAAAATCAACTGCCTTCTCATAACGAGATGCCAGCTGACTGTAGAGATCCCCCGGATAGCCGCGGTTTGAAGGTACCTGTTCCATGGTAATGGCAATCTCTTTTAAGGAGTCGGCAAAGTTGGTCATATCGGTCAGCAGGACGAGCACCCTCTTACCTTTAAGAGCAAAACGCTCGGCTACTGCTAAAGATATATCAGGTACCAGCAGACATTCGACAACCGGGTCGGCAGCCGTATGAACAAAAAAGATGGTGCGGCTTAATGCCCCACCCTCTTCCAGAGTATCACGGAAAAATAGAAAGTCATCATATTTTAGACCCATGCCGCAAAGTATGATCAGGTCAACCTCAGCCTGCATGGCAATCCTGGCCAGGAGTTGATTATAAGGCTCGCCTGATACGGAAAAAATAGGCAGCTTCTGTGATTCAACAAGTGAATTGAAGACATCGATCATGGGAATTCCGGTGCGTATCATATTACGGGGAATAATTCTCTTTGCCGGATTAACTGAGGGACCGCCTATCTCAATGAGATTTTCAGTCAATTTCGGCCCATTATCCCTGGGGTTACCACCGCCGTCAAATATCCGGCCCATAAGGTTATCGGAAAAAGAAACCTGCATAGGGTTGCCTAAAAACCTGACCTCATCACCTGTTGATATTCCCCTACCCCCGGAAAAGACCTGCAGTGAGACCTTTTCTTCATTCAGACGTATAACTTCAGCTAAGGAATTGCTGTGTGAAGAACTGACCTCGGCCAGCTCACCATAGCGTACCCCTGAGGCAAAAACGGTAATAACATTTCCTGCTATTTCTTCAATTTTGCTGTAAATTTTACGCATCTTTCCTGCCTTTTAATAGATTATTTAAACGGCCGCTTCTTGTTGAACATTTTCAATCTGTTCTGTTATCAAGCTTTCAAGGTCAGCTTCGATTTTATTGAAAACATCCGAAGAAAATTCGCTGTTATTCCAATCGAGAAATTTCTGTCTGAGTTTATTGAAATAACTTCGTGCAGCCTCTTTATCAGCCAGGTCAAGCCGGGATATAAGTATTTTATAGAGAAGTTCAAATATATAGCGCTGTCTCTCTACCGATACAGAGGAATCATTGGGATCGAAAGAGTCTTGCTGCAGGTATACGGCGTCTATGAACTCACTTTTTTGGTAGATTATGTAATCATCCAGGCTGGTTCCCTCTTCTCCAACTACCTTCATCATCTGGCTTATCTCATCGCCCCTGAAGAGTATGGAGCGGGCAAACTCCGTTTTTTCTTTATCAATCGACCCTTTATACTTGCTCCAGCTCTCCAGGGGATGAATTGCCGGATAACGGCGGGCATCGGAACGTTCCCTTGAGAGCCCGTGAAAGGCCCCGACAACCTTCAAAGTGGCCTGTGTTACCGGCTCTTCAAAGTTACCGCCTGCGGGACTTACTGTACCGCCGATGGTTACCGAGCCGATTCGTCCATCATTGAGCTTGACAATTCCCGCCCTCTCATAAAAAGAAGCAATAACCGATTCGAGGTAAGCAGGAAAGGCCTCTTCACCGGGAATCTCTTCCAGACGCCCGGACATTTCACGCATTGCCTGGGCCCAGCGCGAGGTTGAATCTGCCAGAAGCATAATATCCAGGCCCATCTGCCTGTAATACTCAGCCAGGGTAACAGCCGTATAAACAGAGGCTTCACGCGCAGCCACGGGCATGCTGCTGGTATTGCAGATAATAATAGTACGTTCCATCAGGGTTTTACCCGTACGCGGATCTATTAATTCCGGAAACTCACGCAGTGTCTCAACAACCTCACCCGCTCTTTCACCGCAAGCGGCTATTATTACAATGTCCACTTCGGCATTTCTACTGGTATTCTGCTGCAGCACTGTTTTGCCGGCGCCAAAAGGGCCGGGAATACAGTAACAGCCGCCGCGTGCCACGGGGATAAAAGTGTCGATGATCCTGTATCTTGACACCAGGGGTTCATCAGGTTTAAGCCGCTCTGCGTAAGCATCTATCGGTCGCTTAACCGGCCATTCAAAAGTCATGTTCAGAGAAATGATATTTCCTTCGGAATCCTCTATTTCGGCTATCTTATCTTTTACTTTATATTTTCCCGCCTCCGCAATGCTTTTAATTTTATAGGTATCGTAGAGGTTAAAGGGAACCATTACCTGATGCTTAAAGATACCTTCGGGAACAGTGCCAAGAGTGTCAGCGCGCTTCACGGTATCGCCCACCCTCGCGGCTGGTGTGAACTCCCAGAGAGTATTTTCATTTAACGCGGAAAGGTATACCCCGCGGTCAAGGAAAAATCCGCACTGCTCAGCCAGTTGCGGCAACGGATTCTGAAGCCCGTCATATATCTGTCCCAGGAGACCGGGCCCCAGTTCCACGGCTAAAAGCTCAGAAGTGAACTCTACCTTATCGCCGATCCCGATACCGCGGGTCATCTCAAAAACCTGGAGCTCAGCTTTTTTCCCTTTAATCCTGATTACTTCAGACTTGAGCCGTTTTTCGTCCAATAATACATAGCCGACCTCATTTAATGCGACATTCCCTTCGAACTCCACTGAAACCATGTTTCCATTTACACCGACAACTTTACCTATGCTATCACTCATCTACACCTTCTCCAGCGATTTCTTTAGTTATGGACTCATAAATACTTTTATAACGCTCACTGCCCACTTCTTTGTTGAATAAGCTTTTTCGTTCCAGTATCTGTAAGCGCAAATAATATATAATCAGTTTTTCAATAGTAAAAAAACAGCCCACTTCAAGATCATCAAGAAATGACCAGCGCGCCCTATTCAGCAACTCCTCGGCAGCTAAAGGGGATTCCTGGGCTGCCGCTTCACGCGCAATTTCAGCAGTTCCCAATACTTCAGGAACTGTGGCCAGGTAAGCATCTCCCTCAAGCCCCTTTTTTTGCGCCCTGAGCTTAACCAGCTCATTTCTTAAGTTAATTTCCCACACCAGCCACTTATCTAATAGAGCACAGCCGGCTTTGTGCGAATTAAATTCACTTATACTGACAGTTTTTAAAATCTGATAATCCCGGGCTGTCAGCCATTTTTCACATTGTTCCAGGAAATACTCTGTGGATATCGTATATTCACTGTCATAGCTTAATAAAGGCAGTGTAGAGACAAGATAATAATACTGGCTCAAAAGTGTTATGGCTCCTTATAGCTTTTCGCTGACAGCTTCGCTTATATAACCGGCTATCCTGGGATTCAAATACTCAATCAACAACTCGGCTATACCCCTGTCGGTGAAATCGTAATATGCAGAGCCATTCTTCTCGGAAATACGAAAACCGGCTGCACTTCCCGGTAAAGGTAGAATCTCAACACCCTTCTTGAATTCAGCGGCCAGTTTTGCCATTAAATAATCTTCAAGCTTTTTTCCCTGCTGACTGGAAATTAATACCTGGAGCTCATCTACGCCCCTGTCTGTCCAGTTCTTTATCACCGTAAGAATAATCTCTACCAGCACATTTTCAGATAAGGCTGAACCGGTTTCCTTTATCACAATTGCTTTGAATAGATCAACTATCCTGGCCTGAACATTCAGAATAAGATCTCTGCCTGCCTGTTTCAGAGCTTCTTTCCCCGCTCTTTCACTATTTGCCGCTGCATTCTCAGCCTGGGTTGTCAGCTTTTGAGCATCTTCCTTTGCCTTCAGAATAATCTGGGATGCTTTCTTTTCAGCTGCATCGATAACCTGTTCAGCCTGTTCCTCGGCGCTCTTTATTCCCTCGCTCTTTATTTTTTCGATAAGTTCCTTGAGTTGAACCTCCATATACTCCTCTTTATTATTGTACTATATATGTTATTTACGGGATCGTAGGTTGATCCTACCCGCTTACCTTAAATATTTCAAGGTGAAAACTAAATAAATTATAATGTCCCCAGACTCAAATCTCCATAAATTTTAAATATCTCGCCATCCCGTGTTACCTGCAGCTTCCTCTCCGGATATTCAACAGGAAGTTCGCGCTTAAGGTAATCAACCACAACATCCTCAATTTCAACCCTGATCTTTTCAGGGATATGGCTCAGGGTCACCATTCTTACCTCAACAACGTATCCCGGGCCATACCGTGAACCTATGCCTGCGGAAAAACTGGCGCCCACATTAAAGAGCCCGTCATAGGCGTTATTTGCCGTTGAACCTCTCTTCGCCCTGGCAGGATGAAGCGGATAGCTTTGTCCGTACTTTTCCTCAAGATATTCATCTATCTTGATAAATATATTTTTCAGCTTGCTCTCCCAGAGAAGCAGCGCATGATGTTCCATTAGTTTTCCAATACAAATATCTTAACTTTCTCCAGCTTCCGCCGGCACATGACATGTAATGCTTCCGGATAATCAAAATGCTTTATACTCTCTACAACCCGCTTTTCAAGATAGAGTATCAGGGATTCCAGATCCCTAAAATTGTCAACTTTCAATGATCTAATGATTTTCAAAATATTCTTTATGCCGGAAAGCTCATTTGTCAGTACGGTAACATTCTCTAAATAGACGTAATGGGTAATCTCCTCCTTTTCATAACGAATACGGTGCGCCTCCAGCAGATACTCGAGATATTCTATGGCTTCTTCAAATTCAATCTTGAGAATCTTTAAATATTTTTTAAGGTTTTCTTTCATTTCCTTTAATCTCCGCCGTTAAGCGCCTTAATGATTTCCTTGATATCCTTTTCTATTTTTGCTGCCATAGAATCTGCTGCTCTTCTGAAGCCATCCAGCACAGCTTTCTGGGTATCGCCGCCTTGACCGCCAACCCCCTGTACCGTACCCGAGTAAAGAATAGTGCCGTCACTGACCCTGATAATTCTGGTGGTGGCCGTAGTCTGGGACTTATAGATATTATACTTCTTACCGCCCATTTCAACCTGTTTTACGTAGTAGCCGTCATTTAAGACCATTACCAGGTATGAAACCTCTTTTTCCAGCCCCATTTTTTTAATGGCCTGCACCTCGCCGCCGAATACCTTCATAAAATCATCGCCGAGCAATACGCCATTGTAATGTGAAAAATCGAAGGCAACTTTTTTCAATTTATTGAATACACTATCCAAAATAACCGGGTCCTCTGCTACCTGGTTTTCTGCCTTTTCCATAACCAGGATAGTGGCTTTGCGCGCAGGGGGCAGATAGACAAAATCTTTTTCCAACCCCTTAAAAGTGTAGGAGTAGCCCTTTACCCGGTAGATCAGAGAGGCTCTTACCATATTCTCCTGGTTATTGTTTTCTAATCTAGCAATTGTACAGGTCGCCTGCCCATAATCATTGGTATTTACAAAGCTGGTTAAGAGTCCCATTCCCCTGGTAAATTCAAAAAAAATCGGGGCGCCTGAAACCAGGGCTTTGCCTCCGCCAAGATTAAGGGTAAGCATAACACTTGGATTCAAACCCTTATCCGTGCCACCGTCCATGGAGCTGGCGCTGATCTGGTTCTTATCATCATCCAGCCACTCCATTCCCGCTTCTATTTCCAATGCCGCTCCGAGCTTGGCCAATTCAGTTTCCGCCCGGAAAGCAAACTCCTCAATCTCAGGTGATGTACTGCCCAGTTTACTTTTTTCAGCCAAAACAGCTACAAGCTGACTGATTCCCTCTGATATGGCGCCCTGGTCAATTTTTTGCTGTCCATTTTCCAGGAACTCCCCCATCCTTCGTAGAGCATCTTCAATATCTGCCCCGGAATTTGTTTCACTGCCGCCCTTACTCTGCTCAGTTACATCATGCTCCTGAACAGGCTGTGGAGCGCCGGCACACGACAGAATCAGAAAAAGTAGAGCTATAATGGCTATATTTTGGTAAGAATGTTTCATATTGTTCCCTTTCACCAGGCAACTTCAAATATTTTTTTCATAGTATCACCAAACAATTCAGGAATTGAGATTTGATAGGTCACACTCCTCTTATCCGCAGATAGCTCCCCCAGGTTATGTTTGTATATTTCATCCGGGGTTTCAACAATAAAAATCAGGTTATATCCTGAAAAAAAGGTTTCCATCATTTCTAAAGAATCCCTGGTTGGCGCTTCACCGTGGCTGCCCGCGTAAATAATCTGGCTTACAACTCTATTTCCCTGTTCACTGCGCAAGGAGAAACTATTTTCATTACGGTTATCCATGACAGACAGAGCATCAATAGAATTAAAATTGATCTTAGCCTCGATGTGGATGTCAACTTCATCCTTTTTCCGGCTGTAGCTCACTAACTCGAGCCCATCTGTATTGTTTACAGTTCTTTCAAATTCTTCCCTGGAAAGGGGCAGGGGCACTACATTCCCTTTTGTCTCTGTACTTTCCAGGTGGGTAATCAACCGTGATACGCGATATTTCAAGGTCAGCTGTCCCGAACCGTCATTATTTATTTTGATCCTGCTTTCGATCCCTATACATGATGATAGTAGAAATACAACAAGTGATGTAACGACTGCAACTTTTAAGCAACTATATTTTTTCATTGATACCGCTTTTAAAACCCATTATATCTTTATACCAGAGCAAATGCTACAATTAATTAGTGCCAAAATTAATTTGGCAGAATCGCCATACTCAAAATACCCCCTATCATGGCAAAGAGGGCAAAACTTTCTACAATACCCACTGCCATAAAACACTTTCCGAAAATCGAGGGCTTCTTGGCGGTGGCCAGAATTCCGGATGAACAGGTTTTTCCCTGAAAGATGGCGCTCATCATGATCCCGAAACCGCAGAAGAGGCCGATAGCAAAGATGGCCAGCGAGCTGTGGGGCGATTTCTGTAATTCGCCGTTTAAAAGAATCATTAAAACGAAACCATAGATGGTCTGTGATGAAGGTGCGGCAGACATGCCGAGGAATTTTCCATGTCCCTCATCTGTTTTGGTCATAGCGCCGTGAGATGTCATTCCCGCAATACCACAACCAACTGCGCTCCCTGCGGCACTTAAGCCTATTGCCAGCGCCGGACCTAAAGATCCAATATCAAAAGCCATAAATCCTCCATTAATTCATTTCCTGTATTAATAATCTAAACGGTTTAAAAGCCTTTCCGTCTCCATCAAAACTCCAGCGGTACCATTCCAGGAAGTTGAGGCGAAGCCCATGAATAACACCGCTCATTATGCATAAAGCCAGATTGACTGTATGTCCCAAAAGAAAAATTACAACCCCGAAAACCATACCTGCTATACCGCTCTTCCAGATATCCAGGGCCAGACCATTGAAGGTCTGGGCCAGTAATGAGCCTGCCAGTCCAAGGGCGAATAGGCGCAGGTAAGAGAGCACATCAGAAAAAAATTGAACCATACTGTAAAGACCGCCCAGACCGCCGGCAATAAGTTTAAGCGGCTGAAAAGTCCCGGCGCTGGTAAGAAAAACAACTGCCAGGGCGCCCCCGAAAAAATAGAGGAAATTGCCGCTTAGAGCATAATAAGTCTGCTCCGGCAGCTTGTAATAGGCGCACCAGATGTAATACGTCCAGATAACCACTATCCAGGCAAGCTGGGAAAAGGGACTGATATAATTCTTGAAGACCTTTACAGTTCTGAAGCACTTCAGCAGCAGGGAAATACTCACATGAAGCAGGCCGATAATAATCGAAACATTCATCATCGAACCGATTTCATTACCATCGAAGAGTCGTCTGCTTATGAGCCAGCCGAATAATTTATTATTCTCATTTAGACCGAAAAATGCCCCGGAAGCTATACCGAAGACTATGGTACCTATACTTAAGATAAGCGACATATTAATGAACCTGCTCATTGCCGCTTTAGCCTTTCTGAATCTGATTTTTAAGAATAAAGAAATGACCAGCAGTATCAAACCATAACCGCCGTCAGCTATGATCATGGCGAAAAATATGACAAAGGAAAAGAAAACCCAGGAAGATGGGTCCCAATCCCGGTATGAGGGCGTGTCATAAATGTTAACCAGGTCCGTGCCCATTGCCGCCGCTCCTCTGTTAACCATCAGGGTAGGCTCTTTTTCACCAGGATCGGGATGTACCAACACTGTTTCAACGAGCTGTTTTTTCATTGATCTTTCCAGTTCCTGGTAATCACCCGCCGGACACCAGCCCTGCAGAGTAAAGAGCTTCCCATCCAGGGCTTCTCCTGCTTGTAATCTTGCTTGCTCAAAAGATAGTCGATCAAGCTGCCGTTGATAGGCTGAGAATAGTATTTCCAGGTATACGGTAAATGATTTTAATTCCTTCTCGATATCTTTCTGTCGGTTGAGATTATCCTGCAGCTCCCTCTCCAGTATGTCAAGATCAGTTTCAAAGCGTACCTCCTCACACTCGGATAATTCGAGCTTTTCTACGGCTACGGTAACAAAGTAACGCCGGGAGTTGTCACTGTTAATCTCAATACTAACAAACCCTTCAGGAAGGCAGCATTCATACTTTCCGGCACAGATCCAAAACTGGACAACCATATTCCCGCGCAATTGAATATCATTGAGCATTTCCAGATCAAAGCTGCCCCATTTTTCCGCCTTAATTATATTTTCACTGATCAACCCCTTGGAAAACTGCAGAGAAAAAAGCTCCTTCCTCAAGGTTTCGATCTCTTCGACTGCCTTATTCACTTGCTTGCCGGGATCTGGTTCCGGTGTAGCAGTTTCCGATTTATATCGTTTCAGGAAATTATATACTTCCAGCAGGCGCTCTGCACTCACTCCGCTCACTTCGTTCGCTTCGTTCGGATTCTTCCGTTCCCCTGTATAACCGGTAATCTCGACAACCCCCAGCTTCTGAAGATCGGCAAGCACCCTGTTTTTCTGGTTTTCCGGTCCCACAAAAAGGACTTTGCGCATTCGATCAATCACTTATTTTAACCCTTTTTCTGGCTTTACGGTCCAGTTTTTCTTTGGCAATTTTTGCATTGCAGATAGCGGCAATTTCCTGATCACCAAGAAATATTCTGATTTTTTTGATGTTTTCCAAACATTCAGGTATCATTCGTTTTTCAAATAAATTAACCTTTATATTTGTCTGGCGCAGCTCTTCCGCTAAAAGCTCCTGTTTCTTTACTATTACACTCATCTCTTCACGCAGTGATACAATATCACGCATAGTCTCTCTGGCCTGATCGACCCAGACAGGGGTCATAAATAATGAATACTCAACCTTCTGGAATTCCACCTTCTCAAAAATCGGCACATCCACACCCGCAATATTCTCAAAGCCGGTTACCACCCGATCGACAACAGCCAGTTCATGTATTACAAAGTCTTCTTTTTCCGTTAGAAGCTCAGCCCAGCCTTCAACACCTGTTTTCAGCTTAAGGATACGGTTGTTTACTTTTTCAATAACCGGGGTCAAAGAATCCACCTCTACCTGAAGCTGCTGCTGCTTGAGCTGCAGGGTGGGAAGATATTTCCTCAACTGATCGAGCAGGTTTTTCTGCTGTTTTAATTCTGTCTTATTAAGCTTTATCTCAGCCATGGGCTATTAATTATTATCCCACTTTCCATATTTTTCGATCCAGTCCTCTTTAAGCCCTGTTTCCTGGGACTCAAAGCACTCTGCCAGGATTTCCCAGCCCAGATCAAGCTGCTCAGTAATATCCAGGTTCACTTCCAGATCCATCATCCTATTTTCGAATATACCGGCATAATTTAGAAGTTTCTCATCCCAACTACCCAACCGAAAACCCATGGATTCCCGGTCACGGGCTTTCTTAGCATCGGCATAAAGCCTGATCATGGCATTGGCCAGATCAGAGTGTTCCTCACGGGTTACCTTGCCCATTACCAGCTGTTTAAGACGTGAAAGAGAGCCGAAAGGGTCGATTACACCGTTATTCAAATAAAACTGTCCTTCAGTAATATAGCCGGTATTATCGGGCACCGGATGTGTTACATCATTGCCGGGCATGGTAGTCACCGCAATAACCGTAATTGAGCCGCTCCCTTCAATATCAACAGCCTTTTCATAACGGGCAGCCAGGTCGGAGTAGAGAGAACCCGGATAAGCCCGGTTGGAAGGAACAATTTCCATTGATATGGCTATTTCCTTGAGCGCATCAGCAAAAGCGGTCATATCTGTCAAAAGAACCAGCACATTCTTATCCTGCAGGGCAAACTGCTCGGCAACTGCCAGGGCCAGATCAGGAACCAATACACACTCAACAACCGGATCAGAGGCCAGATGAATAAACATGGTTGTTTTTTCGATTGCCCCCGATTTCTCAAAGTACTGGCGGAAAAACTCATAATCATCGAATTTTAAGCCGCAACCCCCCAGTATAATTGCATCTGCATCGGTTTGACCTGCAATTCTGGCAAGAAGTTCATTGTAGGGCTCTCCCGGTATGGAAAAAATAGGTATCTTCTGGCTACGCACCAGGGTATTGAACATATCGATCATCGGGATATTGGTTTTTACCAACCGCCGCGGAATAATCCGCCTGGAGGGATTAAAAGAAGGTCCCGCAATATCTACCTGATCTTCCATAACCTCCGGACCGCCGTCAATCGCTGTACCGGAGCCTGAGAAGCGACGCCCCAATAGGGAGTCACCAAAGGGAATCTTCATCGGTCTGCCCAGAAAACGAATTTGATCTCCTGTTGATACACCCTGGGTACCGGTATAAACCTGGATATTTACCCGGTCACGATCAAAGCCGATTACCTCGGCCAGGGTGAAGCGGCCGTCGATCATCCTGATTTCCGCCAGCTCTCCGAGGCCCACACCTTCAGCCTTTACTTCTGCAATACTGCCCTTAATTCGTTCAATACGATTATAGCTTTTAATCATAATAACCAATCCTCATTAAATGGTGATGTCAACCCGTTTCTCCAATTTTTTCCAATAGCAGCGCTTTTTTCTTCCGGTACTCCGGATCATCCTGCGCTGTATAATTCCATTGGATAAAATCATTTTGAAGTCCGAAAAAATATTCCCTGGCCTCGTCATGGCTGTTAAAGCTGAAATTTTTCTTCAGCAACAAATCAACCATGGTCAATTGTTCATACTGCCTGTCCAGTGATGTGGCTGTGTCAACTATGTCAAAAGCGTTCTGCTGGAGAAACACAGCATCGTAAAGCTCGTTTTTAAGAAAGATTACCATATCGTCTACAGTTGTGCCGCTTTCCCCCACAACTGCCATTTTTTTTCCGATTTCATCAGCCTGCCTGATAATTTCCTGCGCTCTTTTCACAATTTGCACCCTGACCGCTGTTTTTTCATCACCATTTTCAGAAATCCTGTCCAGATATTTGCTCCAGGAAATCAATGGATCAACTGCCGGAAAACGGCGGGCATTACTGCGAGCCCATGATAGGCCTAAAAAACAGTTAACAACGGCCAGTGTTGACTGGGTTACCGGTTCTTCGAAGTTTCCGCCGGCAGGAGAAACCGAACCGCCAATGCTCACAGATCCGGTCTCGCCGTTTTTGAGACGAAGCAACCCTGCCCTTTCATAGAAACCGGCAATACGTGAGGCAAGATATGCAGGAAAAGCCTCTTCCCCCGGAATTTCTTCCAGGCGCCCGGACATTTCTCTGAGAGCCTGGGCCCAGCGTGATGTTGAATCCGCCAAAAGCAGACAGTCAACGCCCATCTGGCGGTAGTATTCAGCAATAGACACTCCAATATAGATGGAAGATTCCCTGGCTGCAACCGGCATTGATGAAGTGTTGCAGATAATACAGGTCCTATCCATAAGCATTTTTCCGGTTTGCGGGTCTCTAAGCTCGGGGAATTCGCGCAACAGCTCTACTACTTCGCCGGCTCGCTCGCCGCAGGCCACAACAATAACCACCTGGGTTTGAGCATATTTTGAAATCTGGTGCTGAAGAACAGTTTTCCCGGCGCCAAATGGACCGGGAATGCAGAAAGTCCCGCCCTTGGCCACGGGAAAGGGGCCGTCAATAATTCGGGCGCCGGTTACCAGCAGCTCATTAGGAAAGAGGCGCTCACCTATGCGCAGCGCAAATTTAGCAGGCCATTTCTGCATCATGGCAACTGAATGGACCTTACCCTGTTCATCTTCGATCTGAGCGATCTCATCTTCAACAGTATACTCACCTGCAGTGGCAATAGAGATTACCCTGCCTTTTCCCGGAAATGTAAAAGGCGCCATTATTTTATGTTCTATAATCCCCTCGGGAACACTTCCCAAAAAATCCGCGCGTTCAACCACCGCGCCATTTTCAAGGAGGGGCGTAAAACTCCACTTAACATCCCTCTCTAATGGCGGCAGATACATTCCGCGGGGTAAAAAGTATCCTGCTTCCTCTGCCAGATCTTCCAACGGGTTCTGCAGCCCGTCAAATACCCTTTTGAGCAAACCCGGTCCCAATTCAACTGATAACAGGTTTCCTTCAAAAGTAACCTTATCCCCCAGCTTGATCCCCTTGGTCAGCTCAAATACCTGGATCTTGGCTTCATTCTCGTTTATCTCAATGACCTCGCCTTTCAGCTTCTGCTTTCCTGTTTCGATATAGGCTATTTCATTTTGCCTGATATCACCTGTACATTGAGCTGTTACCAGGTTGCCGCGGGCGGCTACAACCCTTCCCTCTGTATTATTTGCCTGTACACTCATCAGCTTATTTCTCCAGTTACTATATTTGAAACAATTTGTTTACCCTTTTCCCTATCCAGCATCTGCCACCTTTCGAGAAGCAGCATTTGGAAAATATATGCATACACACAATCCTCTTTGAATGGATCCTCCCCGGTAAAATTCTCCAGAAATGAGAAACGAATTCTATCCAGCTTCTTTTCTTTATTTAAAGTATCCTCTTTAAACACCTCAACCATTTCACTGATATAGGAAAAAATATTTTTTAAGCCGAAATCGGAAGCTGTACGGTTAGCCAGAATTGTATCTGTAATTTCATCGCTGCCGGGCACGCTGGTTTCCATATCCAGCCCCTGGCTACGCGCCCGAAAAGCCGCTATCACTTTACGCAGTGAGCTTTCGAAAAGACTGTAACTTTTAAAAAAATCGGAATCTTTCTCTCCAAGGTAATCATAGTACGCTGCATATAGGGAATCGAAATTTTCATAACGCTCAGCGAACTCTTTATTATCAGTTAAGAAGGATACTATAAACTCCGGTAATTCATCAGGCTCAACTAAAAGCTCCCGTATAGTTTCTTTATCGAAAAGAGAGGGTTCGTAAAACTCAGCATCCATTGCCTCCCCGCTTATTTTTGTGCCGGTTATATAGTCAGCGCATTGCACCTTGATATAGCCATGCATATTCTTAAGGTCATTCAGCAGTATGATATTATTGACATTGTAACTTAATGGCAAAAGCGCAGTTTCATTTTCCTCCAAAAATGCTGTAATGGGAAAGGGGACTTCTCCCTCCCATTTCAAATCTGGTAATGATGCAATAAAATAATAGTAATGCTTAGCCGGATAATTCATTCTACTGTTCGAAGATATAAGAGCGTAGTTCATTACGCAGAAAACCGGCCAGGAGCTCAGTCACCGCTTCTGCGGTAAAATCAAAGACTGTATGGTTTTCTTTAAAAATAACCTTACAGCCTGATCCCACATTTTCAAGGGAAAGTTTAATGCCCTCTTTTATCGCTTTCGTAGATTCGGATTTGATATAATTCTTCAATTTTTCCCTGTTCTTTTCAGATAAAAGTATTTCGATCTCTCCTGAGAAATCATGTTTGACATATGCTTTTACCATTTCGGAGATGATTGCTTTTAAAACATCTTCCTCTTCAAGAACAACTGACAGCGGTTGACCAAGAGTCCTGTTTAGAATTTCACCTTCCAGGGCTTTTTTCAGCGCAGTAATAGCCTGCTTGCCGGAAAGGCGTA
Source organism: Spirochaetales bacterium (assembly GCA_030604195.1). Classification (GTDB taxonomy): domain Bacteria; phylum Spirochaetota; class Spirochaetia; order SZUA-6; family DRHE01; genus DRHE01. The sequence goes on along the minus strand of JAUVWI010000030.1, from coordinate 17,199 downwards.
AAGCAGCTTCAACCGAATCGAGCTTCTGCTTGGCCTTTTTCTCAATGCCAAGGGTTATCTCTTGAGCCTCTTTTTCAGCTGCGGCAATAATCTCAGCCTTTTTCAGCTGCGCCTCGTCAATAATTCTTTGCGCTTCTTTTTCAGCGGGTTCTATAATGTTTGCCTTTAAATGTTCGGAAATTTCTTGAATCTTACCGGAAGCAGTGCTATCGCTCATAATTTCTGTTCCTTAACATCTATATATTGATTTATCTTAATGAATACAGGCAGATTCTAATCATATTTCACTATTTTGTAAATATTGAATCGCAAATAGAGAGTAAATAATTCTATATAACGCAGATACCGGTTGGCAGTTCCTTAATTGATCGAAATTTCATGGAGGAAGGATGATTGCATGCGCCTCTCTAATGAAAAATGCTTTGCATTCCTCCCAGTCAAATGGTTCCAGCATTGTAGGAATGGGTTCAAGCTCTGCATCTTCAAAAAAAGTAAGGCTCTTCAGTATCTGATACAGATTTGATCTTCCTTCAGTATATTTCTCCGGCAGTAGCTCGAAGTAGTCGCGAAGAATCATGCCTCTGCGGAGAATGGTAAACAGGTCGATAAAATCCTTGCGGCTTCCGCGGCTGGAGATTGCGATGAGTTTCATAAGAGCGATGTCACGAATATCTGCGACTTTAAAAAAACTATAGGGTGTGGTTTTGAAGAGAAACGGATCGGATATCCGGAAAAATGAGATCTTAACGCCTTCTGTTAAAAGGGTTAGAGTCCGCTTCTCTTCCTGTAGAGTCTTATAAGAGCCTTCCAGCTTGAATATTTCGTGCAGACCCTGTATATCAATACTCTCTGTATTAAAAAAATCGAAATCCTCTGAACAGCGGTGGCCAAGATGCAGAGCTAATCCAGTTCCTCCGGCGAGAATCCAACCTTGAAGCGGGGGCGATGTGTTATTCTCTAAGCGGGCCAGTACATTTCTACTCCCTGGGGGGAGGACTTTCTCGTGCACTTATAACCTTCCTTATCGAGAATTTCTTGCCAGAATCTCTTTGTTATCATAGAAGAGAATTTAATTTTTGACACACTCTTTAAAATTTCATTTTTTCCCATCATCCTGATCAGAATTTGTACATTCGACAGTGTTCCATATTCCAGCACCCGTTTGATTACCCACAGAGGAAATTCATCGAAGTCTCTTTCAAGTAACGGCTTATCCCAAAACAAGTATTTTAGCTGCTTCACCACCGTATCAGTTGATTCCTGACCGGCAGTATCCGCTAACGGCTCCAATTTAACGCACAAACGGCAGCCAAGGGCGGAAGCAAGTTTTCGCAGGGTATAGATTTCGAAACGACTCCACCCGTTTTCATAGCGGGAAAGGGTGGCCGGTGAGGTATTTGTACGGCAGGACAATTGCGAAAGGGATAATCCGAGCTCTAATCTGCGTTCTTTAAGCATTCCTGACAAATTGAAACTCTCATTCTTCATTTTGTTATCATAAATGATAATAACTATTTTGTCAAATCATTATTAGAAAATAAAGCGGGAGAGCAGCCGGTTAATCTTGATAAAAATCATTTTCAGTGATAGATTATCATTATGCCTATAGATCTAACACCTTATACCAAGGAGAAACAATTGAAAATAAGTGGTATAGCTGCCTATCTTTTTATCATAATCCTTTTTTTCAGCGGTACAACCGCCATTTTTGCTCAAGAAGAAAAGTCACGCCCAATTGAGATATATTCTCTTGGACAGCAGAATATCTCTTTGAGCGCCGGCCTGATGATTCCACTCTTTTTTTCCTCTTTTGATGGAGAGATCAGCTCAACCAATCTCTCGCTTGGATTCACCGGTTCGTTGAGGTGGAGCGTTCATCTCAATAACAACCTGATGGTTGGTGCAGAGATAGGCGGCATGATATGTAAAAGCGAGCTGGAAAATATGCTGTTAATGCTTCCGGTTACGGCCCAGGCAGCCTATATTTTTCATGTATATCCCTTTGAGCTGCCCCTTTTTCTCGGTATGGGCATGAATGTTATAAAGTATGAAGACCAGTCCCATATTGATTTCATCCTGAAACCCGGTTTCTCCTCTCTATGGAAATACAGCTCCTCCTGGTCCTTCGGCTTGAACTTTGTTTACTGGTGGATATTTCAGGGTGCCACCGGCTCCCAGGACGATTCTATGGCCAGAATGTGTAATTTTCTGGAAATCACTCCCACATTACAGTACAATTTTTAAATGGATAACAGTATGAAGAAAAATAGAATAAGTATTTTACTCGGCGCTCTGCTCGTTGCCGTCATTATAGGCGGTTTTACCTCCTGCAATGACTCTCTTGACCCTATTTTCTACACCCTGGAGCAGGAACGCCCCATAGTGGATGATTCCCTGGATAATGAGATTACAGTGCGTAATGTAGTTAAAGGCGGAACCTGGTATTTTGCAGCGGCCCCCAGTATCTTTTACCGGGCAACAGGAAGCACTACCTGGGAAAAGGCCAATATGCCCCAAACAGGGGTTATGTGCGAGGCCATGGAGATTTTTAGTGGTGATAGTAAGCTATATGCCGGATTTTTCTCGGACAGTGGTGCAACATTAACATTCAGACTTTATAGCGCTACTCCCGGCTCTAGCCTGATCTGGAGCGTGGAAAGCTATGGCGCTCCTTCCGTCAACAATGAACAGATCGTTATGCTAAAGGATGTAAACGGAACTCTGCTAATCGGCACCAAGAATGGCGCTACCTATTCTTTACACGGCACAGCAGCAACTTACCTAACTTCCCTCTCCGGTATGCCTATCGACGCATTACATGACGGAGTAACCACTTACTGGATCGTTGCCGGCTCTGAAGTATATCAGGCAGCTACGCTGGCAGGATTGAGTACACCTTTGACAACCGCGCCCACTCTTTCCGCAGGCGCCAGTTTCGGCGGCATTCACTACTCTACCACTTTACTTCATGCTTACTACCTCTCAACCACAGACGGCAGGATATGGTATTCAGATAATGCCGGCGGCTCATGGACCTCTTCAGCAGATATGGACGTAGTCTTCACCAAATTCATCGAAGTCGGGACAGACCTGCTGGTAGGCACCCGCACCCACGGCTACTACAAGGTAGCCGGGGGCGATGTTACCCAGATGGAGCGCCAGCCCCATTACAGTATCAGCGACCTCTACAACGGCGGTGTATTGAACTTTGCTCTGGACGGCACAACAAAAGTATTTGCCTGTACCGCAGGCGCCGGTCTGTGGCGCTCGGAGGATAGCGGCGATAACTGGAACCGGGAATAAGTCCTATAGGCAGATTTTTTATAGGAGAGCTAAAAATGAATAATTATTATATTGAACCCCATTCATTTCAAATACCTGTAATGGGCACTGGTTTTTCTATCGACACTCCGCTTAAGGTTGCAAAATATGGAATATCATCTGTAATCTCCCTGGTTGACGATAATTTAATTGAGCAGATGCGTCAATTCCATTCGGAAAAGAACAATCTGCCATATTCCCCCATCCGGAAGGGGTCGGAAGATTGGCGAGCCAGCCGGATTACATCATATTTAAACCTTCTTGATGATCTGGTAAAGAAAGAGGTTCTGGAATTACTGGGAAGTCCATTTGAAGAAGGAAGTCAGATTACCGGGTATTTCGAGCTTCTGCCTGAAAGCAATTTAAAACAGGAATATCTTAAAATGAAAGCTCTTCCTGATGGGGAAGAGAAATCCCTTCTCCAGAAACATCTCCGGTCGATGGTTGTAACCGGATCAATTGATGTGAATATTATGACGAAACTTGATAATATTCCATCGTATAAGGGTAAAACACTTGATATTAAATATTCTGATGCAGTTTCCGCATTAAGGGGATATGCAAAGAGTAAACTTAATTCATCAATGATTTTTTCTGCAGGAATAAATCCAAGACTTTTTGATGCTATCAGTAAATATGAAGATTTCCTTCCGGATATCTTCGGAAAATTGAAGAAACGAATTGTAATTAAAGTGAGTGACTTTCGTTCCGCGGCCATACAGGGACGGGCTCTAGCTCGTAAAGGGCTCTGGGTATCAGAATTCAGAATTGAATCCGGATTAAACTGTGGAGGACATGCATTTGCCTCCAGAGGGTTATTATTGGGTCCCATACTTGAAGAATTTCGTAAGGGAAAGGAAAAACTCATGGAAACTATTGCCGGAGTTTTTCTTAAATCCGGAGGAGATGCCAGAGTTGTAGCAGATGGACTTAGAGTTACGGTCCAGGGTGGAATCGGTACTGCCGAAGAGGATCATTTCCTGAGAGAACATTATGATCTTGGCGGCACCGGCTGGGGAACTCCTTTTTTGCTGGTTCCTGAAGTGGTAAATATTAACGAAGAACATCTTAAAAAACTGGCTGCAGCCAAAAAATCAGATGTGTTTTTAAGCCAGGCCTCACCATTAGGCGTACTGTTCTGGAATATAAAAAATTCTGCAAGTGAGCTGCTTAGAAAGCGCAGGATTGCCAGTGGAAATCCAGGCGCTCCTTGTGTTAATAAATATGCTGCTTTTAATACGGAGTTCTCAGAAATACCTCAGTGTTTGGCAAGTAAAGCTTACCAAAAAAATAAACTGGCAGCTTTAATGAAAGAGAAATTGCCTTTAAAAGTCTTTGAAAAACGAAAGCAAAATATTTTGGCAAAAGCCTGCATTTGTCATGATCTTGCAGGGGCTGCAACTAGAACACTCGGAATTGACAGGAAGGCTCATACCGCATTAACCCCGGGTCCGAATATTATTAATTTTTCCAAAATAAGCAGTTTAAAAGAGATGGTGGACCATATTTATGGAAGAATTAATCTAATCACTTCTGAAAAGAGGACCCACATGTTCCTGCGGGAGCTGGAATTATATGTTGAGAATTTTAAAGCTAAATTTGAAGATATCTCTCTTGGAATTGTTGTGAATGAAGGAAAAAAACAGCTTATTGAGTTTGGATCTAATCTTCTTGACGGAATTTCATATTACAAAGAATTAGCTGAAAGATTTATTGAAGATAAAAAGGACAGTTTTATATTTTCCCTTGAATCTCTAAAACTTGAAGTACTTGATATAAGCAGAAAAGTGGATTTTCTTGAAGGTTAAAAAGGTAATAGCATAACAAGCCTTCCTTAATACAGCTCATCAGCGCCGATATCATAGGCTGGTTTTATGCCCACCAGGGGTGCGGGCCGTGATTGTCCTTCCATATCCACCCCTGGCCCGCTGAATTCCCTCTTACTCAGGTCAACACCGCCATTTACACACCTGGAAGCGGCTTTTAATTTAAAATCTTCCCCTTCCGGCTTGCTGAAGGTATCACGATAATCTTCTTCTATATTGCCGTGAATATAACCATTAAAAATGTCACCATCAGAATGGTTCAGCGTTTTAATATCTCTTATTTTTTCCTCTCCCTGAAGAGGATCAAGAACCAGGAAATGTTCCCACCCTGAGAGGTTGTTGGACAGAATTGATAGCTTTGCCTTTTCCCCTCCTACCTGGTAAAAAGCGGTACCTCTCTCTTTTTTTCTACGGAGAATTATATTGTTGATGAACCTTGAACGATCCGCCCCTTTGATCATAAATCCTACTGTTAGATCATTGCCGCTGCCGCTAATAATAGTATTATTGAACCAGTCACCATTGCCAGCGGTAAGTATTGCACTTATAGAATCGCCTGAAGTATTTCCGGTCATTATATTGTTATAAATACTGCCCGTGGCTCTGTTCATTTCTACCAGGTATAGGAACTCAGGTGTGCTTCTGCCATTTATAATTGAGTTTTTCATTATCAGGCTGCCCCGGTCGATATACAGGCCCCTGGCGCCATAACGGGCTGCAGGGATAATTGTTGAACTCTCTATCTGAATACTACTCTCTTTAGCCATAATACCCGTTGTGTAGTTGCCCTGCTCTTCACCTTGAATGCGCACATCCCTGACTATAATTTGTGAATTACGCAGATCAAGTGCAGATGCTCTCTCTTTCCCTATTCCGGAAAAAAGAGTACTGCCGGTTATGGTGAGTCTGGCATTAACCGCGTTTATTCCGCTGACTCTCCTGCCATTTCCAGGTTTAACAGTTAAGCCGGATAGATTATTAACATTGTTACCATCTATCAACAGGGCTTGAAATATTTCTGAGCTGTGCGGTCCGTTAAAAGAGCTATTCTTCACCACCAGATCACCGCCCGTGGAATAAATGAAGGCTCCCTGATAAACATTATCTGCTGTAAAATCAGAGGTATCGATTTTCAGGCTGCCTCCGGATTGGAAAATCCCGTAGATAATTGCCCCTTGCTGCTTTCTATTCAGATTAACCTTAACATCCTTCAACAGCAGAACACCGCTCTCCAGTGTGACCAGGGATCTGCATTTTGCCCTGCTGTCTTTAAGCTCAAGGCTTTCCAGTAATACCTCTCCGCCTGATATCTTTAACAGTTCACCGCCCTCTTTGAAATAACTGCCCGCATCAAGTACTGTTCTTCTTTCGAAAAGCTCCCTCTCCCAGGTATCGGGATTGAAGCCTCCGATAACGCGCAACCCCTCCGGCAGCGCCAACCCCCAGTCCAGATAGAAATCACCCATACCAAGGAGAATAAGCTTTCTGCCGCTTTCTTCGGCTATGGCTACAGCCTTGCGCAGGGTTCTGAATGGTTTATTGCGTGTGCCCATAAAGAGATCATTCCCCTTCTCTGACACATAGTAGCTTTTTTTATCAATTGTTATGGTCCAGCTCTTAATCTCGCCACTCTGATTACCGGCTTCATCCACCGAATAGGCGGATATCTGAAAAAAACGCCTCGCTCCTTCAGCCACATCAACTTCAACCATTTCCTTATATTGCAGGTATTTCCGGGTCGGCTCCTTTTCTTCTTTATCGCCGGGCAGCTCATTTACACACAATTCATTGGAAATCAGCGAATAGTAGATATTTCCACTATCAACATTTACCAGCCCAAAGCTTACTGATTCATGGTAGTAACCGTTATGCTCAACCCCGGTTAGAACCGGAGCTTCAGGAAGGGTTCGGTCAATGGTAAAGGCCGCGTACACCTCTGCGGAGGCTATAGATGAGCCATCACTGCTAAAGCTTTTTGCCCTGATCTTGAATTGCAGAGTTTCTCCCTTCTCTGAATCAAGGATAATGGCACCTAAAGCCCTCGGTGAAGAGGTTGATACAGGCGGCGGCTCCAGGCCATCTGCCGTTAATTCGTAGTGCGTCCGTCCTTTGTGCGCTGTTATTTTCAAGGATATCCGGTCCCTGTAAATTCCATTGTGCTCGATGCCGCTGATAACCGGGGCAGCTAACCTGCTCTTTGAATCCGGAAGAGCAAATGAAAGACTGCCACTCCTGTTCCCGGCTTCATCCTCGCAATAGCTCTCAACATATCTTCTGTCCGCCCCTGTTTGAACCATAAAAGGAGTTGTGTAAAGAGCATACCGGCCCGGGTCCTCTCCGGTCTTGTTCAAACGGTAATAGAGCCGGTTACCGGCAGAAATATCCCAGCTGATAAAATATTTCTTATCAGCCTCATCGCCTAAAATCTGAATATCCGGTTCATCCGGCGGTTCCGGTTCCTTACGGTCAATAAGCAGTGTATAGGATCTTTCAGCCGGGCTGAAGTTGCCAAGATCATCCACCGCTCTGGCAATTATACGGTAGGTAACTTCCTCTTTTGCCCGTCCGGTCAATACAATTGGTGAATGATAAAGAGGTGAGTTCAAATTCGGAATTGGAGGAATGGTGCCGTCCTCGCTGATCTCGTAATATATCTTTCCTTCATCTGTTGTAAGAGAAACTGATACACTCTCTCTGGCAATACTGTTATCCACAATTCCTTCGACGAGAGGCTGAAGGGGTGGTTTTTTATCCAGAATAAAGTGACCATACTGATCGCCAGGGCTGCGATTACCCGCCTTATCCAGACTGGCTACCCTCAAGAATATATTCTGCTCCACACCTTCTTCAATATCAAAGGTCATTGCCCCGCTGAAAGGTTCACCATGGGTTATCGGATCCAGCAGGGTATTGAAGGAATCAGAATAACTGAAGTATATCTGATCATCTTTATCAGCAGGAGTCATGGTTATCTTGACCCCATTCTTATACCTCTTTCCTTCTTCAAATCCGGTCAATTCAGGCAGAGCAGGAGGCTTGAGATCGATGATAAATCTGAAAGATTTTACATCTCCCTGCAAATTCATACCAGGAGAAAAGGGCAGAACTTTGAGTTTGAATTGCTTTACGGATTCTTCTTCTCCTCTAAAGACCAGACCCTCATCTATTCTGGGAGATTTCCCGGTTGGATTCACCGGCTCGCTGCCATCGTCGGTGAAAGTATAACGGATATTTGCGCCGGGATCACTTAAGCTGAAAACCACTTCCTTCAGATTATAGATCTTTCCTTCTGTTAATCCCTTAATTACCGGAAGCTCCGGTTTTCTTAAATCAATATCAAAACTATAGGATCCCTCAACCTCACTGGTATTTCCAAGGTTATCAAGACAGAGCATTTTTATCAGGTAGCGTGTGAACTTTTTATTCCTGCCGCTTAAGGTAATCGGTTCCTGATATTCAGAAGAATCAATGGTTGGATCCTGAGGGGTTGAGCCATCTTCTGTCAGCTCATAGTAGACTCTTTTTTCACCCTCAACAGCAATATCAATACTGTGATCAAAACTGCCACCTGCGGCTAAAGCTGCTAATTCCGGGCATGCCGGAGGTTCGCTGTCAAACTCGACTGTAACCAATTCATCTGATTCAGAAATATTTCCGGCAGTATCGATAGAGGCAAAGCGTAATTTGAATATCCTGGTCATTCCCCCTGGCAGGAATAGGACAATTTCTTCAGACGCTTCAGGGGAGTTTGCGCTTAATGGGGCTGGTTCTGCGCCATCTGATGAGATCTCAAAAATTATTCTGCTGCCATCCGGTGATTTAGAGAGGATCTTAACCGGTTTATTTGTCGGCATATCAGTGCTTACCTGCACTTCAGGCGGCTCCGGGGGTTGAGTATCAAACTGCGCTTGATAATGAGAAATATCACTCGCTACTTCCAGAGGATTTACAGCAATGGCCTGCACCAGTATATTCGCAGATTTGGCCGGCGGTGACAGAGTGAAGGCTCCTTTATAGAGCATTGTTGAAGTGCCGGGTAGAGTACCGTCAAGTGTATAGTATATTTTTGTATTACCGGCAGCTTTTAACTCAACTTCGGTTTCGGCTGCCAGGGGATTACTCCCTTTGACTGATATTACAGGAGGTGATGGTTTGCTGCGGTCAATAATATAGAAGTAGCGATATTCATCAGAGGCCTTTCCTTCCTGGTCAAATATCCGTAAACGCAGCACACAGAACTTGCTTACAAAAGGGATAGAATCAAGTCCGATTACATCGGAAAACTCATAATCAGCCACTGTCGGTGTTTTTTCGCTCAGCGTATAAAAAACCTTATTTCCGTGATTATGGGTAATCCCAACCCTCAAGCCGCTTTTGTAGAGACCGCTTTCCCGGTCACAGGAGAGGGAGAGCTTGCTCTCCGCTGCCACTTCAAAGGCAACTTCGCTTCGTATTAGCTCCTTCCCTTTCTGAAGGGGCAAAGCCGCAACCCTCAATTTTATATTGCCGGTACGTTCAATCGATTGGGGCCCTGTATACAAGACTCCTCTGGCCGCAGGATCACTGCCATCAAGGGTGTATTTAACCCAGGCTGTATTTCTACTGTTAATATACAATATCTGGGTGTTGGCATAATTACCCGGGGCAGGACTCAATATCTCCAGAAACGGTATACATGTATCAAGAGTGAAATTAAAGGTTTTTATACAACTCCTGTTGCCGGCTTTATCCTGTGAATAGGCTTGAACAAATATCTTTCCGGCCATCCCCCCTTTCAGCTCAAGGGGAATCGGCTTTCTTTCCCAGAGCTTGCCATGTTCGGTTACCAGGCTGTTCACCGCGTAATAAACCAGCTCACCCTGGGAAGCTGAAAAGTTTATTTCTGCTCCCTGCAGGCAGCCGCTCTCTGCCATTATCAGCTGCGGGGGCATAGGTTTCCTTTTATCAATTACAAAGTCAAGTTCCCTCTGTTCGAGAATTTCCCTACGCTGAACCGCTGCCACCCGGACTTGATATCGGCGCTCCTCCCCTGGCACGGCGGTTAAGTTAAGTCCCTCCCTGAGGCGCAGCCAGGGCCCCCACTCCCCGTTGTTTTTGAAGGAATATTCAAGGCGGCTCTCTTTTAGTGCAGCAGCCCCATTAAGCAGGATGTCTCTATTATAGCTGCCGGAGCTTTGTGATAGATATATCAGGTTCTTTCCGGAATCAGCAGCCGAAAACGGAATAGTGAAAAGCAATAAAAGGCCACAGACAAATTTATTCTTGCTCATGCTCCCTATTATAAAGGAATTCCATAGCCTTACGCAAATCAGGATCTTGAGCATAGTAGTGCTCTTCCCGCTCCTTCAGCGTAAGCCCGACCAGCTCATGGCTTTCATAGTGAATCCAGGAATCCTCAGCTTCGGAGTTTATTTCGTGGAGCCGGCAGTAAAAATCCGGCTGCACCGGATGTTGCTCAGTGACATACTTTCTTATCTTATAATCATGTACGGCTACCTTTACGTCAGAGCGGGGAATGCCTTTCTGCATTACTATTTTGACCAAATAATTCATGGTCCTGCCTGTATCAAAGATGTCATCAACTATCAGCACTTTATCACCCTGTCTCAGATGTTCCGGGTTGTAAGTCCACCCCTCCACTTTAACATCTTCCTGAGTGTGGATATTTGTATAGGAGCGGGCCACAACAGAAGCATAAAACACAGGGTGCGATTTTCTGCCGGCAAGTTTGAAATATTCACTTATTACATTTCCCATGTACGCCCCGCCTCGCAGAGAAACGTATATTACATCGGGAATAAAATCGCTTTTGTAAATCCGGGCTGCCAATTTTAAGGCATTATTTCGGACTTTTTCATAAGTCAGGAACTCTTTTTTCATCTGAAAAGGCCTATAGAAAGCTCGGTATCCTGCCTTGCAATTTTAAACCTGATCTCTTTTTTTTCTTTATCGTTTAGAGCTTTAAAGAAGTCCAGCACATTGCTGATCTTACTCTCATTAATCTCTTTAATTATATCTCCCTGTTTAAGACCGGCAATAGCCGCCGGGGAGTCATTATAAACAATGACTATCTGTACCCCCTCAAAGGGCTCCTGTTTGACATTGCTGGCCATGGCCGCATCTTTACTGCTGATTGCCAGCATACCGGGCCACATATTCTTGCTCCCGGAAATAATTTTCTGCTCCTCTTCCCGGACAGCGATCTTTACCAGCAGTTTTACCTCTTTACCATAACGGATTACATCAAATTCCGCTGTCTTTCCTGCGGGCAGATCCCCCACTACCAGCACCAGGTCATTGGCATCTTTTATTTTCCTGCCGTTTATACTGGTTACATAATCGCCGGGCATTATACCGCCCTTATCTGCAGGCGATCCTTTATATACATTAATCGCCATACCCCCGTTTATACCTTCCAGCATCATCTCACTGCGCATGGCCGCAAGAGGGTCACGGATGCTTACCCCAAGCCAGCCGTATTGCACTGCACCATGCTTAATAAAATCCTCGATATCTTTCTTGGCATTATTAATAGGTATGGCAAAACCGAAACCAATATAACTTCCTGTTGTTGAGGCTATCCAGGTATTTATGCCGATAACCTCTCCTTGGAGATTTACTAAAGCGCCTCCGGAGTTGCCGGGGTTAATGGCAGCATCGGTCTGAATAAAATCACTGATATTGCTACCCGGACCGCCCCTGCGGCCCAGGGCGCTGATAATTCCTACCGTTACCGTGGACTCCAGCCCCAGTGGATTTCCCACAGCAACAGCCCAATCGCCCACCTGTAAGGAATCGGAATCACCCAGCACAGCTACCGGAACATCATCTTTAGTTTCGAATACAACCAGCGCCAGGTCCTTTCTCTCGTCTTTGCCCACAAGTTTTCCGGTAAAGGTTCTCTGGTCATGCAGCAGAATGCTAATTTCATCCGCTTCCCCGACAACATGGTTATTGGTCAGCACATAAACCTTTTTGCCATCCTTTCGCACTATCACACCGGAACCCAATCCCGGCCTGCGGAACTCCCTTTCGTGAGGAGTCCCTCCTTCAGGGCTATTCGGACCGGGCCCGAAAAAAAAGTCCCAGGGGGTAACACCCTCAGGAGTCTTCTGGGTTACAACCTCCACAACATTGATCTGCACAACAACGGGCAGTACATTGCGGGCAATACTCCTGAAAGAGTACTGCAATTCTTCAAGCGCTGAAACTCCGGCTGATCCTTCTAAACCCTGTTCTTTTCCTGACTGTGCGCCCTCAACAGGCCCCACCCTATTGCTACCATTCTCAGCAATTCCTTCAGAATGTGCTGAACAGGAGCTGAAAAAGAGAATAACTGCTAATAATAAAATAAAGCTTACTTTAAGTGAATGTTTCATCTTATTTTCCTTGTTCATTGTATTTTGACATGATTATTAATATAATACTTATTAACTATTAAAAGAAGTGAGAGTCTCGGTACGATCCTTAAAGATTGCGATAGTATGCTCGAAATGGGCGGAATCAAGGCCATCTGCAGTGACTACCGTCCAATCATCCTCCATGACCTCTACCTGCCAACCGCCTTGATTTATCATCGGTTCTATTGCTATCACCATTCCCGGCCGGAGGCGTGGATTTGGCCCGGTAGATAAATAATTCGGCACTTGCGGATCTTCATGTTGGGAAAAGCCGACTCCATGGCCGCAATACTGGCGCACAACATCATAATTATTTGCCCGTGCATGATTATATACGGCTCTACCGATGTCACTGACCCGGTTGCCGGCAGTTGCCTGCTCAATTGCTTTTTCAAGACATTGCCTGGTTACCTTGAGTAATCTCTCTCTTTCTGCGGATATTCTGCCCACGCCAATGGTTATTGCAGTGTCACTGAAATAGCCGTCAAGCTCTATACCCACATCAAGACCGGCAATATCTCCCTCTTTAAGCTTCCTGCGCCCGGGAATACCATGAATCACCTCATTATTTATTGATATGCAGAGTGAAGCCGGATAATTCATATAACCCAAAAAAGCGGGTTTTGCTCCCCGCCGGATTATAGAATTCCTCACAAAATTATCGAGTTCACCTGTAGTAATACCGGGTGCCGCCAGATCTCCGCACGCATGCAAAATTTCAGCTAAGATCTGCGAGGCCTCCAGTATTTTTTTTATTTCTTTCTCACTTTTTAGCTGGAGCATTGTAGAATATTATTTTTTCTGACTTTGCGGACTATCATCTACCTTCTGCTTTTCCTGTTTAGCCGGCTTGGACATTGCAGAAAAGAGCTTTTCCGCATCATCGCCGAAAGAATCCTTGATAATATTCTCCAGCGAATCGGTTTTCCCGGCGGTTATGGTAACCCTGCCTCTGGTAATAACCCCTTCTTCAACATTTAATTTTGGGGTAGTAATATTGCCCAGCACTTTCCCGCTTTGTACCAGGCTGACCTCTTCGGAAGCTATAATATTACCGATTAGTGTGCCGGCAATAGTTACTTTTTTAGCCTCAATATCAGTCATTACTTTACCGGTGGGACCCACTGTAAGATGATCATCTGTTTTGATGTCACCGGCGAATTTACCCTCTATCAATATAGATCCGTTAACATAAAAACGTCCTTCAAAAACCGAACCTTCACCTATTATGCAATTGGCAGTTTCATTTTTGACAGCCATCTTTTCTCCTTTAAAAGTTTTTCAAAAAACCACCATATCATTTCTGCCTGATCTCTTCAAGTTTCTTATATAAAAGAGATGCTTTCAAATTATCTCCGTCTAAATCTCTGGCATATCCCAGCTCTCTGGCTGCCGCCTCATAGTCCCCATCGGCCATGAAAATCGAGCCCAATTCAGTGCGAGTGAGGGAACGAAAATGATTCTGTGTAGGCTTTGCCGTTTCCCGGCCAAGCAGCATATCGGCCTGCCGCAATTCCCTTATTGCCTCTTCATACTGTGCTGAACTTTTAAGGATCAATCCCAGATTATACCTGACCTGCCAGTTATCCCTTCTCTCCAGGTAACTTTTAAGCCTGGCCGCCCCTTCCGGATAGTCTCCCTCAAGGGCTTTAATTATTCCCTGCAAATGCAGATGCCACAGCGGCGGCGCCGCCCCGCCGAAACTTTCTGCAAACTGATCCAGAGCCATAGCTGCGCCGGCAATATCGCCAAGCTCCAGCAGATAGGCTGCCAGAGCCTTGCACAATTTTTCATTGCCGGGAAAAAGATTATAAATCTGCCATAGTTTTGAGCGGTGCAGCGAGGGAGAGTAAGAGGTTCCGGCAAGCTCCAGCCCAAGCAGAAGTGTTTCCAGCTCCTGCGGATCCAGATCATGCAGTTTCTGAAGAGCCTCTTTTGCTTCTTTTATCTCCCCTCTTTTTTTATAACTTCTGACCAGCTCCAGCAGTACCTGCTTTTCCCCTGGATACCTCAAAGCAGCTATTACTTTGAAGCTGTGCTCCCGCTCAGGATCATTTTGAAGCTCATTAATCCGGGCCAGATTAAGATAAGGTTTCCAGGAATAGCGGTCATCCATTTGAATAAGTTGCTGATAGATCTTTGCCGCAGAATTGTAATTCCCGGCTAATAAATAGCTGTCAGCCAACAGCAGCATTAGATCCTGGCGCTGAGGATATTTTTTAACCAGGCGCTCCAATCTAAAAATACTCTCGCCCAGGTTGCCCTGATCATAGGCAATTAAAGCAGCCGGCTCATCATAGATCTCTTCAACTAAATACTGCTCCATAACTTCCATGGCCGCCTCACCATTACCCTTTTTCATCAGGCTCAAAGCTGCATCCAGCAACAGACGTTTATCTGCTTGTTTTTTGCCAAGGTCGAGTAGAATTCCTGAATTTTTATTTTTTTCCAGTAAGAGCAGTTGTTTAAGCTCCTCCGGAAGATTACCCGGAAAATCAATTTCCACTCTGTTTCTTTGTACAGCTTCAGCCCATAGTGATAAAGGTATTTCCTTTTTAGCCTGATCAGAGATATTGATATAATGACTTTGACCGGAACGTAATTTGCCGTATAGCATCAATATTTGTAAACTCGAACTTCCAGGTATCGAAGCAAGCGCCTGCGCTGCCTGCCCCTCAAAATCCTGAAAATCACGGCTGAGAATGGCCAGATTCAAAGAGCGCTTTAATACGCGAAGGTATTCGTACTCACTGCCGGCTGATTTTAGTGCTATGGCGATATTTTTCGCGGCCTGATCCATATAGCCTAAGGAAATTGCCTGATCCGCATCTCTTAACAGTAAAGCTATTTTCTCCTCTCTATCCCTGCCTGAACTTACCTGCGAATTAATAAAAAGAAAGGTTGTTACCGGCAGCAGAAAAAGGCAAATTAAAATAAGGCTGATTATTATTTTCTTTTTCAATTTCTTTAATGCTTCTGTATGGAATCAAGTACGCCATTTATAAAACGATAAGACTCATCTGTGCCGAATTCCCTGGCAATATCAATGGCTTCATCAATGGTAACAGTTGCCGGAATATCCGGTTGATAGAGCAAACAAAAAACACTCATTCTCAATATTGCCAGATCAACCCGTGACAACCGGGAGAAATCCCAATGCTCGAGATGTTCTTTTATCTTCTGGTCAATTACCGGTAAGTTCTCTATTGTTCCTTTAACAAGCAGGCGGGAAAATGCCAGAGTTTCCTCTTTCAGCCTGCCTTTTCTCTCTTCATCAATCCAGGAAAAATTGAATAATTCATCAATTTCCCGGCAGGCTATATCGAAACTATATAGTGACTGAAAAGCGATTATACGGCCTTTTCTCCTACCCCCCATAGCTAATAGGACAGATTATTCTTAAATATTTTTATTTCCGCCTTTTTTTTCAATTCTGCAAGAATATCCAGCAGCGCTTTCTGATAGTACTCAGCCTGTTTTCTCTGAAGCAGTTGAGAACGGATCTCGTCTTTGACCGTATGGCTCCGCTGCGGCGGTATCTTGTTGTCAATAGTTAAAAGCTGAAAAGGAATCTTTTCTTCAATCTTGATAATGTGGAAACCAATATTAGATTGATGTACGCCGCTTATTTCACCGACTTCTTTTCGGAAAGTAAGCTCAAAGAAATCTTTACCTAAGAGCTGTTTTCTGGCTGCATCGTCGCGGCGTAAGTAACCGAAATCCCCGCCTCTATAGCGCGAAGCATTATCTTCTGTATATTTTATTACTGTATCTTCAAAGGCAGCGCCATTTTGCACTTCTCTGTAGATCCCGTCCGCTTTTTCCCGTGCTTTATCACGATCGTCTTTGGACTGCAGATTACGAGTATCTATAAAAATATGTTTAAAACGTATTATATCAGGAGTCACGAACGCAGTTTTATTGGCCTCGTAAAACTCGATTATTTCCATTTCAGTTGGAGGAGGGATATTTTCCAGGAAAGAACGTTTCTTCTGCATAACATATTTCTGCTGTATTATTGCCCTTTCAAGCTGCACAAGATACTCATCCCAGGTAAGGCCGGATTGACTGACAATTGATTGAAATTCAGCATCGGTCAATTTCCGGTTTAGATTCATACTCAAACCCCCTGACTGCTTGGCCAGTTCAATTCGGGCATTCACTTCTGATTCGGTAACAGTAACATTCTCCTGTGAAGCAGCCTGGCCAATCAGAATTTCGCTGATCAGCAGATCTAAAAACTTCTCCCGGTCTCCAGTAGAGAGTTTTTGTTTAGTTCGTTTCTCTATAGCTTCAATTTTGCCGTTCAATTGCTTTACAGTAATTACTTCAAATTTATCAAGTTTCACCGTAGCAGCCGGCTTGTCTATTGACTGTGCAAAGATATTGCCGCCGCCGTTCAATAGATAAAGAGATATTATTAGAAATATTATTTTCTTATTCATTGGTGTATATAATCCTTTTACTGTTGAAACTTATAAAAGATATGTCAAGAGCCATTGCTATGTCAAGTATAGCATCAGCGGAGCAGTACTGACGCATCAGTATTTTCAATAGGGCCGGGAGGAAGAATTGTGGAGCGATGGGATAGGTTTTATCGCAGTGCGGGCTGGATCAAACACTCAGTTGGCTTTTTATCCAGGTCTGCTAGG
>JAUVWI010000035.1 GCA_030604195.1 Spirochaetales bacterium | reverse complement strand
TGCTTTGAATCTTCTGAAAAAGGATAAGACACCCAGGTTAAGCATCAGAAGAAAACGATTGAAGTCGGGTTGGGACTCAGATTATCTTGAAAAAATCATTTTTCAGGCTTAAATGCGTTTGCCCTGGAATCTGACGGGCTCACACCGGTAAAAATCTTTCCACTGCTGGATTTGAAACGTAACTTGTGCAATAATTACGTCCGGAGTCACCGATGGATAATTGAGGAGCATCATGAAGCATAGCTATGAGCAAAATCAAGTTAAACCAGGTTGACCTGCGCACAATAAAAATAGTAAAAGACGGCCTCGCCCTCTATTTACGCTATAGTTATTTCTGGAACAACCAGGAGCGTCTTCCGCAAAGTATTGTCTTTAATGAAAATTATGTTAATGCCTTTTTTCTAAGTGCGACAATCCGGGACAGCTTTATTGAAGAAAGTTCGGGGCTTTCAATTCTACGAAGCTGGTCCATTATACCGGCAGGCAGTATCAAGCTTAACTTCACCCTCGATCTCTCTAACCCTGAACAAAGCTCTTACTTTTTCCCATCGCTCTATCGCGGCTCATTTGCCGGAAAAGAAGGCAGGATGTTTCTTGGAGAACGCCTGTCCTATCCTGCCTCCCTCTTTCTCTACCACCAGGCGGGCTCCATGTTAATATCCGGCCAGCAGCCTGAAAATATTGAGCAGAAAGCAAGTATCGGCACCGAGAGAGTCATAATAGAAAATGATTCCCTGCTGCGCATTAAGATAAGGCTTCCCCCGGAAGAAAAACCTGTTACTATTCTCGGCCCAAAGAACACACACACAACTAAAGAGACAACCGCAGCTATTGATTCCCCGGGCAGTTTTGATATGCAGTACCGGATAAACCTGACCTTTGCCCCACTGGCAGAGATACACTACAGGGGGGCTTTGTCCATACTGAAGAATTCAAAGAAGTACCTTCACCGGCAGGTAAAGCCGAACACCCTGGCGCACTCAATAGAAGAATGTCTTTCCACCCATCTGCACATAAATGGCGGTATCCACGGCTTAAGAATTCTGGAAAAATCAACCACTATCTCTTCCTATGCAGGAGCAGGCATGGCGCTGCTCGCACTAAAAGCCCTGCCCCAGCAAGCCCTGCCCCAGCAGCGGGAATGCGTGTTGAGGCTTGGTGATTTCGTGCTTAAGGGTCAGCACCCCGGCGGTCTCTTTTTTGAAAACTATGATATCAGCCGCAACAGGTGGCTGGGACTGCACAGCTCCAAAAAGCTGTTATCACTGGAATATGCCTCAGGCACAGCCCTCTTTCTGATCCTTCTATCCCGGGAATTGAAGCAGAGGGGTCTTTGCTGGCAAAAATACTTCTTTGCCGGCAGGAGAATGGTGGACAGCTTCCTGGAAAAACCGAAACAGCTGCAGAACCTCGGCTCTGTTATCGATCTCTCCTCCCTGGAAGGTGTGGAAAGAGGATTGGCAGGTCTTGAGCTCTGCCAGCCACTGCTGCTGCTTTACAAAATGAGCGGTAAAGAGCGCTATAAAAAGGCTCTGAATACCATCAAAGAGAGCTTCTTCTCTGAGTACCGCCGCCCTGATCTCCTACCCTCTTCCCGGGCCGGACGCGATCCCGACGTCAAGGGCGCCCTTTTTTTAGCCAATGCAGTGCTGGCTTTAGTGGAAGCGGGATTAAAGATAAAGAACCTGGATGACTATATATCTCTATTGTTACCCTGGGTCTACCTGAACCGCAGCTTCAACGGGGGTAATTTCAATTCCATAGGCGGAGTAATTGATTCAAGCAGAAGAAACCGCCTGCTCTTCCGCGGCTATGAGCTCGCCTACCTGCTTTTAAAGCTTAATAAGCTCTTATCAACAAAGAGTAACAACAACCTGGCTGAACTCCTGGCCGGCCAGTTGATCGGCTTCACCTCACAGAAACCACTGGGAACAGCCTACTTTCTGCACACCCTGTGGGACAGCCAGGGTAAGATCAAGAAGGACAGGGAACCATTCGGACCCATAGACTCCCGCAGACTGGCCAGAGAAGGATATTACCTTTTAAAGCTAAAAAAAGAGTTTTCGGATCAGCTGTCACAGTAACGGCTGATGGCTTTATAAACCAATAAAATAAGGGGCTGGATTTTATTTAAACCTCACCCTGCTATTATATAATATCTTCTAAAATTGTATGAAAAAAACATATACATATATTTTTCTGTTTTTGGTTCTACTTGTTTTTTTCCTCCAGGGCTGTGTCAGTACACCGGATACATCTGATTCCGCCATAGCCCTGCGCCGCGCCGCTTATGACGGCGACCAGGATGAGACGGCCAGGCTAATCGGCAGCGGCGGCGCTAAGCTGGATAGTGGGGATAATGAGGGTTGGACTGCATTGATCTATGCAGCTGTGGAGGGCCATGTTGGCCTCCTATCCCGGCTTATTACTTCCGGAGCTGATATAAACAGGCAGGCTAAAAATGGGGACACTGCTTTAAGCCTGGCCGCCCTTAAGCAGCATGGTGAAATTGTGAAAGAGCTTTTATCAGCAGGCGCTGACCCGGATATTGAAAACAAGAAGGGAAATACTGTCTTAATGCAGCAGGCCGGGATGGGGCAGGCAGATATGGTAGAGCTGCTTGTTAACGGCGGCGCTGAATAATTAATAAATATTCTTCACTTCACACGCTTCAACTAAGCCGGCCAGCTTATCACTTACCTGTAGAAGCTCTGCCACGGACAGGCGTATAACCTAAGCCAGTTCCACTATATTCCTGACTGCATACAGGGGAATGTTGCAGATTTTGCCGTCATGGGCAAAATTGAGCAGACTGGTTCTGAAAAGCCTATCTGCCTTCATTATATCTCCATATGTTTTCAGGCTTTTGCTCTTGGTATTCTTCGCTGCTTTTACCTCAAGAGGAACAATATCCTTCTTTCCCTAAGCATGTAGATTTTAAAGGCCTTTGAAGAAGCATAGGAACGAAGTGGAATACGCGCAGCAGCAGCCTCTCGAACACAATAGATAAGCCCTGAAAGCTCAAGCCAGGCAAGAGCATCTTCATACATTCGTGCTCTTGCACCTTCGCGAACAAGATTATAGATGAACTTCTTATTCTCCTTTGCCAATTGAGCAGGGAGTGAATTCCAGATAGCTGATACTTTCGGGATATCAGTTGCATCAACATGCTTGGAAAAATCAATCAGATACGCTTTAAGAATTTCCTGCTGCACTACCCGGCAACTCGTACTCTCACCTGTTTGTATATATGTTTCTATACTCTCAGGCATCCCGCCAATGATGTAGTAGATTTTTAGATAATCAATAAGCTTATTATGAATAATATCCGGGATTGGTGAAAAATCCTTTTTATTTTCAAGAAACGTACGCAGGTTAGATTCTTCTATAGCATCTAAAAATTCATAAAACGATAACGGGTATAGAGTTAAGAATTTCACCTTTCCCACCGGAAATGAACCAGGCCTTGATAATTGTATTCCTAATAGAGATCCTGCTGCAGCGACATGATAATCTGCAGCTTTTTCTGCAAAATACTTAAGAGACATCAAGGCACGGTTAGATTCTTGAATTTCATCAAAAAATATCAGGGTTTTTCCTTTCTCTATCTTTATCCCGCTGGATAGAGATAGAGTTGAAATAATCCGCTCAGGATTTATATCTCCTGAAAATAGAGAGTTAAGATTTTCGTCCTCCTCAAAATTAAAATACGCTACATGAGAGTAAGCTTTTTTCCCGAATTCCAGGATTGAGTAAGTTTTTCCCACCTGATATGTTCATACATTGTCAATATTGGTTCTAATAATTGGCGTGTATGCACATTTTCGTAACGAATAATCTAAAAACAGAACTCTAACCTGCATAATCAGCGGACACACGTTCAATCGGTCACGGAGGCTTCGGCGGCATAAGCCTGATGCGGGGTAAATGGGAGTTCAACGCCAACTTCACATATCGCAACAAGCCGATCCACGTGCTGCCCGGCTATTCACTTGATGACATGACCCTGATGATCGGAGTGGTCAAGAACGATTCCTTTTTACGGCGCTAAAGCAGGGAATACTGCCTGGTCCTACAGCCTCACTTCACAGACTTCAACCAAACCGGATAGCTTATCCCTTACCTGCAGAAGCTCTTCTGAGGACAGGGGCATAACCTCATTTAACTTCTTATTCAATACCTCGCCGGGAACATACTGCTGCAGCACATACCTCTTTGCCCCTTTAATCCTCCTGCCGATCGCAAGCAG
Source organism: Spirochaetales bacterium (assembly GCA_030604195.1). Classification (GTDB taxonomy): domain Bacteria; phylum Spirochaetota; class Spirochaetia; order SZUA-6; family DRHE01; genus DRHE01. Next base: position 29,948 of record JAUVWI010000035.1, on the reverse strand, counting down.
ATCACCACAGCTGGTTATGCCGGGCGCAATAGTGGTCCTGAACTCATATTCTAAAGCGGAGCCCATTATCAGCTCTATGCTTCTCTCTACCCTGGCCAGGAGCCTGCTGCTCCGTACGCCGCTTGCCCGGGAGTATTTTTCTATGGCCAGCGGGGCTTTGATATCCATGGCTGAAAAATCAACAAGTTCCCGATCAACCAGGCTTTCAAGCAAATCGGGATTGCTGCCATTACTTTCCAGGCCACAGGAAAGGCCCAGTTCCTTCACTTTACCTAAAAATTCAGGCAACTCCCGGTTAAGGGTGGGCTCACCCCCGGTTACCATTACCGCCTGATAGAGCTTGAGGTTGCGCTTAAGATAGTTTATGACTTCTTCAGATTCTATATCCGGCAGTTTCCGGCAGCCAACCACCAGCTCCCGGTTGTAACAGTAGGGACAGCGGAAGTTACAGCCGCCGGTGAAAAGCACGGTGCAGATCCTGCCGGGATATTCAATAAGCGAAGTCTTCTGCCATCCTTTGAAGATCACCGGCCGGCCGATTATTTCAATGCCTGGGCTTTTAACTGGCGGTCAAAGGTTTTCCTGTCCTGAAACTCTTCCTGCTTTCCTTTGTTCCACTGATCCACAGGGCGCAGATAACCTACCGACCTTGACCATACTTCGCATTTGCTGTCGCACTGAGGGCAGTTTTCGTGCTCACCCTTTATGTAGCCGTGCTGCTCGCAGATACTAAAAGTAGGCGTTAAAGTATAGTAGGGCAAATGGAAATTCTCAGCTATGGTTTTCACCAGGCTCCTGGTGGCCTCGATGGAGGGCATGCTTTCCCCCAGAAAGCAGTGCATAACCGTACCGCCGGTATATTTAGACTGCAGTCCGTCCTGGAGCTTCAGAGCTTCGAAGACATCGTCGGTAAAACCAACAGGGAGTTGGGTGGAGTTGGTATAATAGGGCGCTGCCTTGCCATTGCTATTATGTTGCTGGTTGTATATTTTAAGTTCCGGATACTCCTTTTTATCCAGCCTGGCCAGACGGTAACTGGTTCCCTCGGCAGGCGTAGCTTCCAGGTTGAAAATGTTGCCGGTTTCTTCCTGGAAATCGGCTAACTTTTCCCTGATAAAATCCATTACCCTCTCGGCAAAAGCGCTGCCTTCAGGCCGGCTTATTTCATGGCCCTTAAAGTTCAACAGGGCATCACTCATACCGATTATGCCGATGGTGGAAAAGTGATTCTTCCAGTACTGCTTGAAGGATTCCTTAATATGTCTTAAATAGAATTTACTGTAGGGATAGAGTCCCCTATCGGTAAATTCCTCCAGCACCCGGCGCTTTACCCCCAGGCTTTCCTTAGCCAGTTCCATACGGCTGGAGAGGATAGCAAAAAATTCTTTTTCTGTATCCGCTTCAAAGGCAATACGCGGCAGGTTAATGGTAACCACACCCACGGAGCCGGTGAGGGGGTTGGAGCCGAACAATCCACCGCCCCTCATCTTCAATTCCCGTTTATCGAGCCGTAGCCTGCAGCACATACTCCTGACATCATCCGGTTTCAGTTCCGAATTAATAAAATTGGAAAAATAGGGTATGCCGTACTTGGCAGTCATCTCCCAGATCGCGTTATATTCAAGCTTGTGCCAGGGAAAATCTTTGGTGATATTATAGGTAGGTATGGGAAAGGTAAATGGCCGGCCGCTGGCATCGCCATCCTGCATTACTTCGGCAAAGGCCCGGTTAATAAGATCCATCTCTGCTTGAAAATCACCATAGGTCTCTTCCCCGGCCTGGCCGCCGATTATGACCGGCTGCTTTTTCAAATACTCAGGCACGGTGAGGTCAAGGGTAATATTGGTGAATGGAGTTTGAAAGCCCACCCTTGTGGGAACATTCATATTAAATAGAAACTTCTGAATGGATTGCTTTACCGCTTTATAGTCCAGTTTATCATGTCTGACAAAAGGGGCGAGCAGAGTATCGAAATTGGAAAAGGCCTGAGCCCCCGCTGCCTCACCTTGCAGGGTATAGAGAAAGTTTACTATCTGCATCAGGGCTACATCGAAATGATTAGCCGGATTGCTCTCGATCTTTCCCCTGACCCCTCGGAAACCAACCAGGAGCAGGTCCTGAAGGTCCCAGCCTACACAATAGGGTCCCAGGGTGCCCAGATCATGTATATGGAATTCACCTTTAATATGGGCTTCCCGGACTTCTTTGGAATAAATAGAGTTGAGCCAGTAGTTGCTTATTACCTTCTGAGTAATGTGTACATTCAAACCCTGAAGGGAATAGGTCATGTTGCTGTTCTCCTTGACCCTCCAGTCTATTTCGTTGATATAATCCTCAACCATGGAGATGTCACGCAACAGCTGCGTGACCTCACGGATATTCTTATGTTGTTCTCGGTATAATATATAGGCTTTGGCCGTCTGGGCGTGGCCCTTTTCGATGAGTACCTTCTCCACCACATCCTGGACATGCTCGACGGAAGGGACACCTCCCGGTTCATATTTGCGGTTGAGCAATCTCCCGATCTCCCCTGAGAGCTCCTCAGCCCGATTTCTGTCCCTTCCACCCACGGCCTGTACGGCCTGCCAGATTGCATTGGTAATTTTCTCGCAATGAAAGGGTACCACCCTTCCATCTCTCTTCTTAATCGATCGTATGACCCCCTTCATTGTTTGCCTTCCCCTCCCAGGTTTTTGTATTAAGATCATATTTAAAAAGTCCAAAACGGGTAAACCCCGCACTGTACCTACTTACAGATCTTTCTTAAGATCCTTTAACTCACTCTCAAATGAACTGATATCGGCAAACTCCCGGTAAACCGAGGCAAAGCGAATATAGGCTACTTTATCCAATTCTCTCAACCTGGCCATTACCAGCTTTCCGATCTCATCAGCAGAGATCTCTTTACGCTCGCTATTTCTAAGTTCACCCTCTATAGCGGCTACCTGTTTATCAATATTCTGCCGCGGTATCGGCCGCTTTTCACAGGCCTTCGAAATTCCCCTTATTAGCTTCTGACGGTCAAAGTTCTCCCGCCGGCCGTCCTTTTTTACTATACTGAAGCCGGTAAGCTCAATCCGTTCATAAGTTGTAAAGCGCTTACCGCAGCCCAGACACTCCCTGCGCCGCCTGATATAATCAAGTTCTTCAACATCCCGTTTATCTACTACTTTGAGCTTTGTATTAAGGCAGTAAGGACATCTCATACTTTCTACATTTATTGCTTTCTACCAAGTAAACACAATATCTTGTGTCTACTCTATACCCTAAGGCACAATAAGTGCAAGATCTTTTTTGGAATATTTTAAAAATATTTGCTAATTATCTCTCTTCTTAGACTTTGCCGACAGCATTGAAACTATATAGATTTTCAATCCCGGTTTTTATTTCGGATTTTTTTCATAAACGATTTAAAAGCCTGAAGGTTTTTAGATACAGATAGACCTATTTTTCCCGTATCCAGCTTAAATTGATCCGTTACCGTATTTAAAATCTGTGCAGTAGGGGTTTTTTTGATATAACGCCCCGTATTAAGATATTCCATTACAGTTACATTTCGAGTTGAATCCTTAATAGACTTAACGATATCGTTGAAAACCTGATGTGCCTCACTTTTACTTTCTCCAGTATTAGATATCTTACCAAATAGACATTGTACAATATCACCAACTTTAACTCTATCCAGAGACTTTGAAGGCACAACTCTATTCTCATTTTTCCCGGTAAAGAGTATCAGTTTCTCTCTGTAAAAACTATTCACGAAGAAGTTAATACCCGCCATAGAAAGGTTAAGTGCTTTTGATATATCCAACCTGGATGCCGGCTTCTCCCCGGCACGATAGCGCTCTGCAATAAAAAAGTATACATCCAGGCCAAGCAACAGACGTTCTGCCGAACTCATTTCTTTCGGCTTTCCAATTGACCATGCAGTGCTCCAATGCTGATGTACGTACGTAATCTCCAAAGACAACAACACTATAACCCATGCGATATAAAGCCATAAAAGAAGCATAGGAATAGCTGCCAGAGACCCGTAAATCACGGACATCCTTATAACGTACTTAGTCCAGAAAAAAAACAGCTTTCGTGCAAGCTCCCAAAGAACTGTTCCCGCAATTGCACCAATAAGCGCGCTTTTCAAAAATACCCTGTCGCCCGGCAGAATAAGTATCATCAATAAAAAAACAAAAAAGAGAATAATTGACGGGACAATTTCTAATAAAAAAGAGAAGGGCCCGCTAATATCTTTTATTTTAGAGAGACCTATAAGAGACCGAAACATTTCTGTCAGGTTTAACCCTATGCTTACCAGAAAACTTCCTACTATAAGGACAGAAACATACGTTGCCAGCCTTCTTAGTGACAGAGCATTAGATTTGCTTCCCCAAATAGCATTAAAGTTATTATGTATTGTATTAAAGAGAAATACAGCGGTGATTAAAAAGAAAAAGAGCCCAACGGCGCCCAGGGCCTGGGTATTTTCTACGAAACTGTTAATATACTCCATTACAACCCCCTGGCTTGCAGGGAGAAATTGCTTTATGAGCATACTGTTAATATCCTCTAATACATCTTTGAAAGAACCAAATGAGGATAAAAGAGAAAAGATAAGCGCAGACAGTGGAACCAAAGCAAGTAAACTGGTAAAGGAAAGCCCTGCCGCCCTCTCTAAACACCCATCCCGCTGGAATTCCTTTCCTAAGCGTTTTAAGAATGTTTTCGTATTGTTTAGACTTTTCATTTTCTTATAATTGAAGATGATAAATAAAAAGACTGCTGTCAAGTTAACGGATGGCGCCAGCAATAGTTATGCGTTGGATACTCAAGCGCCCGGGCAAGCTGATCCAGGAAGGAAGTGCGTGATATTTCCACAGCGCCAAGCTGGACCAGGTGTTCGGTGGGTACCTGGCAATCGATAAAGTGGAAATTTTCTTTCTTCAGCCATTCAACCAGATAAAAGAGGGCCACCTTGGAGGCATTCGCTTTTAGAGAAAACATGGACTCCCCAAAGAAGGCCCGTCCCAGGGAAACTCCATAGAGCCCGCCGCAGAGCTCATCCCCCTGATATACAGATACAGAATGGGCAAGATGAAGCCGGTGCAGCCTGGTATAGGCAGCCTCAAATTGGGGGTCAATCCAGGTGCCGGCATCACCTTTTCTCGGCACCTCGGCACAGTGGGCTATTACCCGGCTGAAATCATAATCGAACCGTACTGTAAAAGTTTGCCGGCGCAGCAAGCGGACCAACCGTGCGGGAATATGGAAATCATCAGGATAGAGAAGCAGGCGGGGGTCCGGCGAAAACCACATTACCGGGGGCCCGTTATACCAGGGAAAAATCCCCTTGCTGTAGGCCTCTATCAGCACCCGCTCGCTGAGTTCACCGCCCGCAGCGATCAGGCCGTCACGATCGGGTTCAAGATCAGGAGGGAAAACCGGATTGCTCAGGGAATCGACCCAATAGATATATTTCAAGCAGCCAACCCCATAAAAGTTTCTTAAATGGTGCGGGCAATGGGAATGCGCCTGCCCGTGCCAAAGGCCCTGGCACTGACCTTTATAACCGGTGGCGCCTGCCTGCGCTTGTATTCCGCCCTTTCCACCAGGGTGATAACCCTGTTTACCAGGTCAGCGGGTAATCCCTGCTCAGTAATCCCGGCGCTGTCTAAATTATCAATCAGATAGAGGCTCAAAATACGATCTAAAAGCTCATAGGGCGGCAGGCTGTCCTGGTCAACCTGACCGGGCCGGAGCTCCGCTGAAGGAGGTTTGGTCAGGATTTCCTCCGGTATAATCTCCTTATCACGGTTCATGCTTCGCGCCAATCCATATACCTCGGTTTTCAACAGGTCGCCGATAACGGCAAGGCCGCCGCACATATCACCATACAAGGTTGAATAGCCGGTGGCCAGCTCAGATTTATTGCCTGTAGCCAACAGCAGGGAATTGAATTTGTTGCTGTAAGCCATGAGCAGGGTACCACGGATACGAGCCTGGAGATTCTCCTCGGTTACATCTGTATCTTTTCCAACAAAGGTATCCTTTAAAGATCCTAAAAAGCTTTGAAAGAGGGGTTCAATCGGAATCTGATTTAAGGTTATGCCCAGATTAGCTGCCAGCCTGCCCGCATCTACGATACTGCCCTCAGAGGAATACCCGGAGGGCAGGGCAAATACCTTAACCTGCTTGCTCCCCAGAGCCCGTACCGCTAAAACGGCCACTACGGCTGAGTCAATTCCCCCGGAAAGTCCCAGGTGTACCCTCTCAAAGCCGCATTTTTTTACATAATCCCTTAACCCCAGTATGAGCGCCCTCTCCAGCTCGCCATAGCTGTCATTCCGCAGCTTCAACTCGACCTGGTCAGGGTTGCCCCCCGGAGAACTGCTCTTACCGCAGCCGGCCACTTCTACTAATGCGAGCTCTTCCTCAAAGCCCTTACCCAGAAAGATCAACTTTCCCTCATTAGAGGTGACCAGGGACTGTCCGTCAAAGACCAGGCTGTCATTGCCGCCAACCATATTTACATAGACCACCGGCACTCCAGCCGTCTTGCCTATCCGTGAGATCAATTCAAGGCGGGTCCGGTGTTTTCCGGAATGAAAGGGGGAAGCAGAGGGTGAAATAATCAGGGTAGCCCCCTGATCCAAAAGCTCTTTAACCGGATCAAGGGGATAAAGACTTCCAGCCTCAGCTTGCTTCTCCCACCAGAGATCCTCGCAAATAGCCAGACCGATTAATTCACCTTTGAAATCAAAGACCCTTCTGCAAGCGGCTGGTTCAAAATAGCGAGCCTCATCAAAAACATCATAAGTGGGAAGCAGGGATTTACTCATGCTGAATACCACCTTCCGGTTGAAGAGCAGGGAGGCAGCATTAACCAGCTGCTTGCCGGAATTTGACCGGTTACGGTCCACATAACCAAGAATCACACCAATTCTGCCCGGCATTTTACGCTGGATACGGTGCAGGTTTTCAAGGTTTTTCTCCACAAAAGAGACTTGATCCAGAAGATCCATAGGGGGATAACCGCACAAACAGAGTTCGGGAAAGACAACCAGCTCCGCCCCAAGCTCGACCGCTTGTTTTATATAATCAAGTATCTTGTCGCCATTGCCTTGAAAATCTCCGATTTTGGGATTGACCTGACCTAAGGCTACTTTCACTTCTCTATTACTCCTCCCGCACTATGGGCCTATTAACAGATTAGCAGAGAAATAGAGCTTTTGCCAGCCTGCCTGAATGCCATGGCTTTAGTATAGGAAAGAGAGGTCCGGGATCATGCTGTGGGATCAATTAACTCTTCTTGACATATTTTTTCCACTTGCAAAATGATTGAGGGTCAGGCGAGAGGGTTCCTCCACTTCAGTTTGGGGAAACGAGCGAAATCAGCATCGGTAGAGGCCAACTCGCAGCCATGTTCAATGGCAAGAGCTGCCAAATGTGCGTCTGTCACCAGATTGGCGACAGCCTGACCATCCGTTAGTACCTTTTTGAAAACAATCCAGTGTCGCCCGGTAGGCCGAATGACTCTAGTACAGGGCTGATCCAACCAGCTCTGTACACGATCAAGTGCTTGTTCGATAGAGAGTGGGTGCTCGAAGACTCTTGGATTAGTTCCTATACGAATAAATGCGGACAAAACCGTCCAGCACAGGCAGACAACTCCAGTTCCGGATAGCTGGCCATCCCACCATGCACTCGCTTGCTGGTGACGGGAGTGAAGAGAGTCTTCCGCGTACAATAGAATATTGGCATCGACAAGAATCAACGGGAATCCTCGCCTTCAATCTGGGCCAACAGTTCCTGTATATTATCTAGCTTGCGGCCCTGCAGGAGGCCCATTTTGTGAGGTTTCGTTTTGTAGCCACGTTGCTTCGCTGGTTGTTCCACCTGGTCCAGACCAGCACGAAGAGCTTCGTTGACAATCGTCTTAAATGGTGTGCTCAATTTAGCTGCAAGGGCCCGTGCCCGTTCCATCACATCATCATCTATTGATAGTGTTGTTCTCATATTGACATCATAGCATCTTTTAAAATGATGTCAAGACATCATTTCTAGAATATATTTATTATATTCGCTATTTTAGCCCCCGCAGCAGCTCTATGGACTGCGACTCCCGTATTGACTAAAATAGCAGAGGAATGAAAATGAAATATGAGCTGGAGAGAGCTGTTGCAATTAGAGCAGCAATTAAAGCCACAGCCCTGTGCAGAGATGTTCAGGCGGGAATCAAATCGGCTGAAAGAATTACAAAAAGTGACAGTTCTCCTGTAACTGTGGCTGATTTCGGGTCGCAGGCTATTGTCAACCTGGAAATAAGAAAAGCCTTCCCCGCTGATCAGATAATGGCGGAGGAAGATTCATCCGCACTCAGATCATCTGAAAGACTTAAACACGAGGTGGTCAGCAGGGTCTGCCGGCTTATAAAAGATATATCCGAAGATGAGGTCCTAACTGCAATTGACTTTGGAAAGTTTACAGGCTGCTCCGGGGGAAGATACTGGGCGGTAGACCCGATAGATGGAACCAAAGGTTTTTTAAGAGGTGAGCAATATGCCGTTGCCATTGGTCTAATCGAAAAGGGAAAAGTTGTGGTCGGCGTGCTGGGGTGTCCAAACCTGGCCCTGGACTTTATGGATGAGCCTTCGGAAAAAGGCTCTCTGCTTATAGCAGTACAGGATCAGGGTGCATATATTCGGGCATACACCGGCGAAAGAGAAAGAAAAATCCATGTCTCACCGGTAAAGGACCCGGCAAAGGCAAGGTTTACAGAATCCTATGAACCAGCACACTCGTCACACTGTAGATCAGCCCGGATAGCTGAGCTCCTGGCCATTAAGAAAGCTCCTTTGAGAATGGACAGCCAGTGCAAATATGCTGTCCTTGCCAGGGGAGAGGTAACTATCTATCTACGGCTTTCGGTAAGAGCGGATTATCAGGAAAAGGTCTGGGATCATGCGGCGGGATCGATTATCGTGCAGGAAGCGGGGGGAATGATTACCGATATCAACGGCCGGGCCCTGGACTTTTCAACCGGAAGACAATTGTCAAACAATCAGAGTATTATTGCTACTAATGGAGCAATCCATGAAGCGGTGCTGGCCGCTTCAAAAAAAACGGCGGCCTGCAGAGCGCGAGTGGACATTGAGAGGCAGGTTGAGCTCCAGGGATAGATCAACAAAGATATTGAAAATCCGCCGCTGCAGCTCCCGCTCCGGCTCTTCCTTTGCCAGCCAATAATCCAGACCCACCTCTCCGATAGCCGCCAACCTGCTTCTATTACTGCGTATGAATAAGGCCATTGCCGCTGCCTGATCAAGATCCGGGTAACCGGGATACAAGCCGGCTGCAGGCTTTAGTATGGAAAACTCTTCGGCCAGCGTTAGATTCTTTCGAGCATCCTCCAGCGTAGTGCTCACCCCGATTATGGCCGAAACTCCCGCCATTTGCGCCCGCCTGACCACTTCAGCGCGGTCTTTATCGAATAGTGGATCGGCTACATGAGCAAGTGTATCAGTAATTCCTGAATCTACCATACTGCTTTTCTCAAGGCGCCTGTTACTTCCCGGATAAAATCTCTTTTACCCTACCTACATCTCCGCTTTCAAGGCGGACCTTGATCCCGTGCGGATGAGTCGGTGAGTTTGTAAGAATATCCTTAACCACACCCTCGGTCAGTTTTCCCGATCTCTGATCCTCTTTCAATACAATAGAAACCCGAATACCGGATTTAATATTTGCTCGTTTTGTTCCAGCCATAACCGCATCTCCCTATTTAAATATTATCACCAGCATATAGTTCTTCAATTGCAAAGTCAGCTCTTTTCCCTTATTATTTTTCTCATGAAAAACAATATTAATATAGGGGTTTTAGGACTGGGCAGGATGGGCCAGGTCCACTGCCGGCAGATTGCGGCAACCCCCGGGCTTTCTCTGTCCGCGGCCAGCAGCCGCTCCCCTGAAATAGCAGCAGGGATCAAAGAGGAATTGAAAATCAAGGTCTACCACAGCCATGAAGAGCTGCTTCAGGACAGCTCAATTGGCTGGATAGTTATAACCACCTTTACCAATGAGCACAAAAAATGGGCGCTCCGGGCAATAGCTGCCGGCAAAAACCTGATAATTGAAAAACCGGTTGCACTATCCTATGAGGAAGCAGCAGCCATTTTCCAGGCCGCCCGTGAGAAGGGGGTACAGGTAACGGTACACCTGAACCGCCGCTGGGACAGAGACTTTGTGCTGGTGCAGAGGGTATTGAAAGAAGATATTCTGGGCGAGGTTTACCGGATCGAGTCACGCTACACCGCTTTTTCCTCCGGGTGGGCGGGCTGGGGTCTGCAGGGCCTGGATAATCCCTGGCGGTTAAAAAAGGCCTATGGCGGGGGCATCCTTTCCGACTGGGGTCCGCACCTCTTCGATCAATTACTGCTGTTGACCTCATCACCTGCAAAATGTCTGTTTGGAAAAACTGAAAGTAGGATCTGGAGCAGCGAAGTGGAGGACCACTTCTGGGCGGAGGTTATATTCCGGAATGGCGTAAGCGCCCGGGTTGAAGCCTCCAACAACCACCGCTATCCCCTGCCGCGCTGGCTGCTCCTTGGCAGCAAAGGCACTTTAAAAATGGCGGGCGGCGATCCCTGTGAGTGGAATAGCGCTCATATCAGGAAGAGTTTCCACGATTTCCAGGAACAGATAAGTCTCGACACCTCCCAGCAGGAACTTTCCGGCGGCTTTTACCCGGCCTTTGTAGCGGCTCTTCAGCAGGGAAAAGAAGCGCCCGTGGGCCCTGAAGAGGTTCTGGCCGCTGCCCGGCTAATGGATGCGGTAAAAGAATCAGACAGCAGGGGTCGATCCATAGATCTATCTGTTGACCGGTCAACTTCCAGCCGGGCAAACACCACGACAAACTGAAAATATTATTTCATTTTCTATAATAAATGAAATAAATCCTTGCTTTACCGCCTTCCTGTGCTACAATTGCTGCTAAAATTTGATAGGGAGGTCTTATTGTGTTTCTACGTAGATCAATTCTTATTTCAGCAATCATCTTTCTGGCTGCAGCTCTTTCTTTTGCAGGCGGCAGTAAAGAAAAAGTCAAAACTATTGAAGAGTGGGAAGAGCTGGCCCAGTTAGGCGTCCACAGGCCCGCACAGGATGACTGGCAGGCTATTGAAGCTGCGGCTAAGGAGGAGGGCCGGGTGACAGTATATTCCCTCTCCTCCAGGGTATTCGAATTCGGCCGTACCTTTGATAAGAAATACGGTATTCGCGTGGAGGCTTACGACATTACCACCCCGGAGCTTAGAGAAAAACTCAGGCTGGAGCAGCAGTCCGGGGTCTACAATTGTGATGTTGTGCTTATCGATGATGTTCCCACCTTTTATAAAGAATTTCTTGATACCGGCATGATCTATAATTTCGTACCCACCGATTTGGAGGATAAGCTGATCGATGAGGCTAAGGAATCACCCCTTTTAATCCACCACTACGGCATGCAGGTGATTATGTATAATACCAATGCCTTCGATGAACAGCCCATCGACTCCTGGTGGGATGTAACCCGTCCGGAGTGGCATGGCAAGGTGCTCATGAAAGATCCGATGCGTTCCGGGGCTGAGTTCAATATGTTTGCCTCTTTTGTTCAGCATGCCGATGAGATGGCCCAGTCCTACCTGGAAGAGTTCGGTGAGGAAATTGCGCTTCATGACACTGAAAACGCCGGCTATGAATTCCTGAAAAGGTTGATGGATAACGGTCTGATCCTGATGGCTGATTCAGGGACCGTGGTCCGCGCCGTGGGCGCATCCGGAAAAGACACACCGGTACTTGGTCTTTTAGGTTACTCCAAGCTGCGCACCTTTGAGGAGGAAAACAAACCGGCAACCGTAGCCATGAATTTGAGTCCGGTAACCGGCTGCACGTCAACTACCATTATGGCCATACCCAAATTCGCTCCCCATCCCAATGCAGCCAAGTTGATGATCAAGTGGATGATGGGGGGTGACAATCCCCATCAAGAGAGAATGGCAGGATACCAGCCCTACCATGTATTCGGCAACTGGAGTGTGCGCAAGGATATTACCGAGCCTGAAGGCCAGGTGCTGCTCCATGAATTGGATTTATACGTTGAAGATCCGGAATGGCTCTACCAGAATTCAGTTAGAGTAAGAGATTTCTGGCTGCAGAACCAGTAGCTTCTGCAGGATGGATTATGGGAAAAGAATAAGCAGCTCCTCCAGACTCTCAATAATTTTATCCGGCTTCTGTATGGGATCAAGCTCCTCAACAGGTTTTACGGCTTTGTTCTGCAGCACCACACTCATACCAAACCCCGCCCGCCGCGGTCCCTCTACATCTCTGTTGGGCTGATCGCCAATGTAGGCTGAGTGTTCGGGCTTGACCTTCATTAACCGGGTGGCCATAAGAAAGAGCCGGGGATCAGGCTTGCGTATACCTGTAAGCGATGACATGACCAGGACCTCAAGGAAATCGGCAATACCGGCTTCTTCCAGCTCCCCGGGCACAAGCACCCGGCTGACCGTGTTGGTTACAGCGCCCAGGCGATAGCCTCTGCAGTAGAGCTCTTCGATTATTCCCCTTGCTTCGGGGCGGAACCGCCGCAGGCCCTTGGAGTGGGAAAAAAGGAGTGTCAACTCTTCAGCATGCAACCTTACCAGTTCCTCCGGGAATTCCGGAAGCATAAAGCGGGTCCAGATTTTTTCTTCGCTGCCCTCTATCCAGCCCTTCAGTGCCCAGCTTTTATATTCCTTATCCCGTTTATTCAAAGTCTGCTGAAAACTTTCCGGTGAATCCCGGGCGCCGATAAGGGCCATTATTTTCTTTATCTGCGACAGGCCGCCATCCTTGTGGGGCACCCGGAAGCTCAAAGTCCCTCCTTTATCGAAAAAGATGGCCTCAATCTGCTTATGTCCCCTTAAACCGGACCTCACTTTAGCATAACCATTCCGCCGCTTTATTACCGAACTTCCCAGCAGCCTCATGGTGTGGAGCAGGGACTCCCAGCAGTATCCCTGTTCCAGCCGCCGGCCTGCCCAATCCATCCAGAGTGAATTAGCCTCCACATCAGAGACAGTTGAATCACCTTTCCGGAAATGTCCGGTCACCACCCTCTCTCCGGGGTCTTCCCCTTCACTTACCGAAAGAATAGTGATGCCTGGTATGTTGCGCACCACATTGTCATTACCGCCCGCAAAAAGCTCGTTGCCCACAAAGAGTATTTTATGAGGCGGTATTCCCCGGTTGTCTATGAGATTGCGCAGAGCGCGCTCTTTATCATTTCCCTGTAGAACAAACTTGATCCCCCTGGCGCCGGGAAAAGGAATGTGAATTCCGCTTTCACCGATATCCGCCAACTGGTTTTTTTCAGCCAGGCGCTCTCCAGCCAGGGCTATCAACTCTTTTCGCACCTTTACAGCATGAGCTTCTCTGTAAGGCGCAGCTTGAATATCGCCGAGCATCATCCAGCTTACCGACCCGCCGCGGAAGTAGGTCTCTGCCTGTTCCGGGCGAAAGCCTCTTGATTTCAACACCTCTTTCATCTCATCAAGAAGGCCAGGCTCAGGATCAATCCCATAAGCTTTGACCACTTTAGCTGCGGCAGCGAGTCTCTCCCCAACATCCTGATCGCCTCCACTCTCACCAAGCTCAGTGAACTGGCGTTCAAATTCTTTAAGACCAAGAACGGCCAGGGCCTGGCCATCGGAAAAGAGCCTGACAAAACCTTCATCCTCCCTCCAGGACTCTGTTCCGGGATCATAAAAATACTTCTGGCTGCCGTCGCCGGCATAATAGATAATATTATCCAGAATATCCTCAGGCAGGTTGTAGAGTATACGCAGCCCCATCTTAACCATGGCTACCCCGCTCATGGGAACCCAGAGTACCCCTTGCTTCTTTAGTGCTCTGACCATTACAGTAAGGGATTGAATAATTTCCGGTGTCGGCATTTTCCCTGATTCTACCAGGGTATCATCGATATCTGTAATCCAGGCTCCCCGTGGTTGCATAAATCATCCTTTCTTCTGAATTGCAAAAACAATAGTAAAAAAAGTCCTATATTTCAAGCAGATAGAAGATGTATTTGCATTATTTACCATAAAATGAAATATTACTTGTAATAAATGGCTTTTTGAAGCTATTATTGGCGGGTATTTTGATACCACACTTCCTGATCTTTATTGATCCATTGAGATTGACAATTTCCAGCACTTATAATAGGTTAACGCACATATGTTCATAATTATTTAAGGAGAATAAAATGGCTGAAAAAATAGTTATTATCGGCGGCTCTGCGGCCGGACCAAAGGTTGCTTCAAAGGCAAGACGCCTGGACCAGGAGGCAGAGATCACCATCATCCAGAAGGGCAAATACCTGAGCATGGCCTCCTGCGGCTATCCTTACTACGTTGGTGGTGTATTCGACAACCGCAATATGCTCATATCTACGCCAACAGGGGTACAGCGGGATCCCACCTTTTTCTCAAAGGTAAAAGACATAAAAGCCATAGTAAATACTGAGGCAAAGTCAATTGACCGGTCCGCCAAGATGGTTGTTGCTGAAAATCTGGAAACCGGAGAGCAGATAAAAATTCCCTATGATAAGCTGGTTATCACTACCGGCGCCACAGCCTTTGTTCCCGATCTTCCGGGTATTGACCTTGAGGGAATCACTACCTTGCAGAGCATGGAGGATGCCGAATATCTGAAGCAGATAGTATTGGATAAAAAGATAAAAAAAGCGGTAATTGTGGGCGGCGGACTTATCGGCATCGAATCCTGTGAAGCGTTGGAGCTCGCCGGCTTTGAAGTGACTGTAGTGGAGATGCTTGACCAGGTTCTTCCCTTTTTAGACTGGGAAATGGCCAAGCTGGTCGAGAATTATATGATCTCAAAAAATATGCAGATCAGGACCAGTACCGCAGTAACCGGCTTTACCGGAGAGAAGGGCAAGTTGAAAGGGGTAAAGCTTGATGATGGCAGCCTGCTCGACTGTGACCTGGCCGTGATTGCTATCGGGGTCAGACCCAATGCCAAACTGGCCGGGGAAGCCGGTTTAGAGATCGGACAGAAAGGCGGCATAACTGTTAACCGCTTTATGCAGACAAGTGACCAGTCAATTTACGCCGCAGGTGACTGTGTTGAGGTGACCAACCTGGTTACACATAATAAGCAGCACTTTCCCATGGGAGATCTGGCAAACCTTCAGGGAAGGGTTGCCGCCCAGAATGTTGTTTTAGGCAATATTGTAGATTTCGAAGGCGTTGTAGGCACCGGGATCTGTAAAATAGCCGATTACACAGCCGGCAGCACGGGACTGTCTGAAAAAATGGCCCGGGCTGAAGGATATACCAATATCCTTACTGCAATCCATGCCGCGCCGGACAAGCCGGGCTTTATGGGCGGTAAACCCATTATTATCAAGATAATCGCTGACAAAACTAACTGTAAATTCCTGGGCATGCAGGCTGTAGGGCTCGGTGATGTCGCAAAGAGAGTTGCCATGGCAGCGGTAGCGCTTCAGGGAAGGTTCTCCATCCCTCAAATGGTGAATCTCGACCTGCCCTATGCTCCGCCTTTCTCACCTGCTATTGATAATTTTATTGCTGCAATTCATGTAATGGAAAATAAGTGTCGTAATATGATGACAGGTATTTCCTGCAGAGAGGTAAAGAGCAAGATAGACGCAGGTGAAGATTTTTTACTTTTAGATGTCAGAGGTCCGGGGGAATATGAACAGATGCGCCTGGGCGTGGGCGAAGAGCTGATACCATTGGGCTCTTTACGCAACAGCCTGGACAAGCTGCCCAAGGATAAGGATAAAGAAATTATTGTTTACTGCAAGATATCCTTAAGAGGCTATGAGGCATCATGTTTCCTCACCGCCCAGGGATACACAAATATAAAGGTAATGGAGGGTGGGCTGCTTGCCTGGCCCTTCAAACGGGAGAAATAGAAACCGGGAGATACAATAGCTGGTTTTTCACCACGACACACCATTCGCCGGCTTTTCGCCGGAAGCACTATCAGCATCTATATCTGCCAATTACAAAGTATAGTCCGAGTAGTTGTGAAAGGCTGCGCTAAATTGATTTTTCCAAAGATTCAACTACCAGCTGATTTAAGCTCTTCCCTTGCTCCATAGCCTTAACGTAGGCTCGATGATGAAGACCCGTAGAGAGTCGTACTACAAACTTACCTGAAAAAGGCTTATCGGGTTTCTCATTTCTTTCTGCGCAGAACTCAAGATAATCATCAATCGAATCACGAAATGCCTTCCTCAACTCCTCCACGGTCTCCCCCTGGAAGGTGATGACATCTCTGGTGTCCAAAACCTCCCCATGGAAAATGTCGGTTTCATCATCGAATTCGACATGGCCTGTGTATCCTCTATATTTCAGCATTTTTTACTCCCGCAGATATTAAGAATCTACGCATTGATCTCACGGATCCCTTATCCGTCTCTTTTCGAGGATGGGGTCTATGAAATACAGCTCGTATACTCTGGAGTACAATCCGAACCCGCGACCCTCTACCCTCACTAATTTCAGCCCCAAGAGCGTAAAGCAGGCTTTCGATGTCTTTCCACAATATATCCGATCCAACAGGATTCTCAAATATCGCAGCTAATGTAGTCTTGTTTTTCTTGTTCACAGCAATTTATGATACTAATTTATAGTATCATTTAGAAAATGTCAAGATGATAAAAAGGTGTATATGGAGACCATTTTCACCAACCAACAATAGGATGTAGAAGGAATTTTCTAGTTTATCCGAAATGCGAAGCGGCAACCGGATGGAAAGGCGGTTGACTGTAAAAACAGGGCAAACGCATTTGGAAACCACTCTTTAAAAAGTTATCGCGGGATAATATTATCTATTGGAAGAATATCTAAAGCTGGCGAGAAAATAATATTGGTTAAGCCGGCGGTAATAGACCCTTAGTATAGCATATTAACATCCCAAAGTCTCGCTTAGAACCCCATTTTTAATAACCACTGCGAGAGTTCTTCTTCTCTTCCTTTATCGTCACTCTTCTCTTTTACATATTTTCCGAGTCGATATTCCCCGGCGACTTCCCCGTCCAGCATAAAGAGAACGCGCTCAGTTTTTGACGCGACTTTGACATCATGGGTTACTAAAAGGATCGTTGTTCCTGACTGGTTGATGTCGGCTAATATATCCATGATTTCATTAGCGGATTTAGAGTTCAACGCACCTGTCGGCTCATCACCGTAGATGATATCAGGTTCATTGATGAGAGCCCTGCAGATGGCTGCTCTTTGCAGCTGCCCTCCTGATGCCTGCGTGATGTCATTCTTAGCCAGTTCAGCGATTCCGGTCTTTTCCATCAATTCCATGGCTTTACGATTAATCTCTTTGCGGCTTCTTTCTTTTGCCAAATAGGCTGATGCGATGATGTTATCTATAATGGTAAGATTTTTTAAAAGATGTATTTGTTGGAATATAAAACCCATTTTGCGTAAGCGTAATCGTGACAACTCATCTTCGGACAAAGCCTCCAGCTTCTGTTGGTTAAAAAGAACGCTTCCTCCGGTCATTCTGTCCATACCGCTGATGTTGTAGAGCAAGGTAGATTTCCCCGATCCCGACGGCCCCATCACCGCTACGAATTCCCCCTGCTTAATTTGCAGACTCACATCTTTGAGTACATGGTTCTGATTTTTGTTAACTCTGAAAACTTTGTTTAAGCTCTTTGCTTCCAATATGTTTTTCATAAATTTCTCCTTTATTCCGCGTTCATCTCAGCAATGCTGGATTTTTTTATTGATGAAGTGCTTATCAATGTTGCAAGAGACACAATAAGCATTAAAGCGAGTGGGTAAAGAATGTAAGCCTGAACCGGATTGATAACAAACCTGATCTTTGAAGCACCCATAAATGACCATATAGCACTCACTATACTCTGACCAATCGTATTGGAAATAACAGTCCCAAGAATGATCCCGACATTAAGGACAAGCAGCGCCCTGGTTATGTATTGGACCTGTATGTCTTTTAAAGAAAACCCTATACCCTTCATAATAGCTATTTGAGAGGAATCTTTGGCAACTATCATCTTCAAAAACAGAGCTGTAATCAGCATGGATACGAAGAGGGCAATTACAATGGACAGAAGCGTAAAAAACTTGAGCTGTTTAATCGTATTCCCCATAGTTTGGGATAAATAGCGTTCTGAATGAGTGACCCTTGCCGGATAAAAAGCCTCCGCGTATTCGTTGACCTTTTCACCTGTGTTGGATTTGACATTCAAATTTACCACATACCAGAGTACCGCTTCATAATTGGGAGGCAGAGACGCCTTTGCAGTGTGGCCGCCGCTGGTCACATCCTGGTAAATGCCGCTCACCACCATCTCCTTTCTCTGATCACCCACCACTAAGCAGAGAGTGTTACCAACATCTTTTTGCAGATCCTTTGCGTTCAAATCCGAGAGGGCGATCTCGTTGTCCTGTACCGGGGCGGCGCCTACCAGATACTCCAATGGGAAAATGGTAAAATCTCCTGTTTCAACATTGAGGTTTTTCAGAACGCCATCGCTATCCTCCACTTTGAATCGACTGGTGACCATGGGTGAAAATGCTGTAACATCTTTGTCGCTTTCAATATACCTGATCATATCGTCAAATCGTTGAGTCATATTTTCTGATTGTCGTAAATCGATACGGATATCGCTCTGCCCAATACCCAAATAGGTAATAAAAACAGGGGACTGAATGGTGCTTAGAAAGTTTACCGGTATGATGATGATAAAAGTGCAAACAAAGAAGACAAAGCACAACAACCAGAACATTTTGAATCGGTGAAAAACATCCCTTAGTCCCAGAAATATATTGGTACTGAAAAACCTGGTTTTACTGAGAGAAAGAAAACCTTTGTTTTTATAGGCTTCCCCGGTGTTTCCCGATCGTAAGGCTTCTACGGCCGATATTTTACGGAACCTTCTTAGTGTTATCATGCAGGATAAAACCACAATCAGGAATATCACGCCGGAGGCTAAAAAAGGAATCAACAGTCCTGGAACGCTCTTCGGTGCGGTGCCGAGATAGAGCATAATATTGGCCGTGAACAATTCACTGAGAAACAGGGATAAAACATATCCGATTACAGCAGCAAGAGCAGCCATTACAACGTACTTGACCAGGTAAATTCGTTTTATATGCCGCTGCTGAATGCCAATGGCTTTCATAACTCCGATCTCTCTGTAGTCTTCTTCAATAGACGCCAGAATTGTGAACCTTAAACAGAGTACAGCTATTATACAAAACAGAAGACTTACCAGTATAACAATAACAGCCACAATACTATCAGTGATCACATTAATAATCTTAAACAAGTCGTAGTTAATGGAAGGTCCGATTCTGGGCATATTTGATAATTCATAGGCGTTGCTGAAATCGCTCAGTCGGTTTACATCACCCAGTTGAAATTCAATCAGGTATTCCGTTTCGCCGAGGTTCCTTTTAAGAGTTTCATAATCAATCTCATGGATGACAAAACGTTTGGAATGAATAATTGAGGGGTTCATCTGAGCATCACGGACAAAGTGGGTGACTCTGAATTCCATAACAAAGGATTGATGAGCGATTCTGACAATGTCGCCAATTTTCATCTCTTCTTTCTGTCTGTGATAGAGAGGAACACCAATCCCTCCTCTTGAAACCCGAATGGGTTGATTTTCTAAGTCAAGCAGTAAATCGAAGGAGTCGTTCTGTTTCACAAAACTAAGATCCATAACACTGTTGGCTTCCGACACGGTGTTGTCACCCAGATAGACATCGGATCCGTCAATATTGACCATCTCCACTGTCTGCTGGCTCTTTACAAGATTATTTTCAGAAGACCACTTATCTATAGCCTCCTGATCTATCGCACCGGAGTGCATCTGCACGAAATGTGGAACCTTTGCCTTAATAAACAAGTAATTCAACGAGTTGGACAACTCAATGATCATGTTGGAACCACTGGAAATTAGTAAGGCCGGCAACACTATAAAAACAAATAACATTAGAGTAATAATTTTTTTTCTTTGAAAATCCTTCTTTAGTATTTTTAATAACATCTATACGGCTCCTTGACGAATCTTGTGGGTAAAACGTTCTTTTGATAATCTCTCCGGTTCCCTGTTCAAATCCAACTGTCGAATTGATTTTGACCGGTAAATGATGATCGATAAAAAGATTACGATGATTCCGGAGATAAAGAAAATAAAGGCAACCCCTCTGCCCGGTCCCACTCCAAAGACATGACCCAGACTGACCGCTAACGCTCCGCCTGGCATAAAAAGGGGGTTGAAAATATTATCTGCCAGGAATCCGGCAATTGCATAAGCTAGTATTGCTCCGAAGTAGGTGATAAACGATATCAGCGACCACGCCCTGCCTTGCTTCTCATTGCTGATATTTTGTCTGATCAGGACCTCAATGCTGCTATTGGTGAAAGGGAGGGTGAAAAAGAAGAGAAAACCGGGAATAATTATCATCCGGATATTCCCTCTAATCCCGATGAATGAGAAGAAGAGACCCATAAGACCCAGAGCAATGGAGAGAACCAATACATGTTTTCTTTTTTTGCCAAACGCACCAATAATCAGACTGCTAATAAGCATACCGATTGCACAGAAGGACTGGGCTGCGCCGAGAGCAGCTGTATCAGTGAAGGAAAGTACCATTGGTGCGAGCAGAGCCTGCAAGAGTCCGACATAGAAAAGTATTAACGAAATCACTGAGGTCAGGATAAGAATACCCCGATTTTCAACAATCGTTTTAAATCCCTCAGCCATTTCTTCGATAAAATGTGATTCTTTACCCTCACTTTTCTCTTTTATATTTTCTTTCATTGCGCGTCTGATAAAAAGAATAAGAACGGCGGAAAAGAGGAAAGTCAGGATATCAATAAGCAGGATAAAGCGGATATCAATAAGGGACATGAGGAATCCGGCGATGAACGGCGCCAGCAAAAGCGGCGCTGCTCCTGATAACTGTAACAATCCGCTTGCTTTCTCATAAAGTTCCCTGGGCAGGAAATCAGAGACCGATGCCTTGTAAGCCGGATTATGAAATGCAACAAAAACGGAACTCAGTGCGGCGCCAGGGTAAATCACCCATAAACCATGGTTATTCACGGTCATGAGTACGAGGATAAGGGCAATACCAAGAGCGGATCCGAGGTTGCCGAAAATCATTAAAAGCCGTCTGTCCATTCTGTCAGCCAAAACACCCCCAACAGGGCGCAGCAAAAATGCGGGCAGAAAAGTGAAGAGAACAATCATCGCGGCACTGGTAGCCAGACCTGTCTCTCTGAAGGCATAAGCTGCCAGGGTAAATGCAGTCAAGCCGGTTCCGATACCAGAGAGAAACTCACCTGACCAGATTACTAAAAATCGTGAAAATAACCTTTTCTGCTGCTGCTTCTGAGTGCTGTTTTTTTCAGTCATAACAGTAATCTCCATAATTAAAACAGGTAAGCCAGCTGCACATTAAAATAGAAACCGTCACCCAGATCATATGTATGCTCATCTCCGTAGCGCTCCTGGGCCGCAAAGGCGTAGCCTCCGGTGATCTCCAGAAAGGAAAGATCCAGGGTTCCGTACACTGCATACCAGGAAACCTGCAGAGACTTGTCATCATTCCCTCCGAGGTCGTAACCATAGTCTTCGCCCATAAACCCGGTCCGTACTCCGGCGAAGTCTCCAATGGGGTGATCGTCAGAGAAGAAGCGGTACTCTAAAGAGGCGTCATACTTCAGATCGCGTAGACTTTTGACATTGAGATTAGTTATCATGAAAGAGCCGTTAAAACGAAACCTCTGTTCCGGTGCGATGACAAAATCCACCATCGGGGAGGTTGTAAAGTCAAAAGAGAAATCAAACCACTGCGAGGTGAACTCATAGTGAATGAAAGGAAGAGGAAACAGCGGCCAGGCGCCGCCGTCCGGAAGTTCAATTCCCCAATCGGTGATTCCCAACGACGCTCCGAGCGCCAGGGAGTGGCCATGGCTGTGGATGAACTCATAACCGTAACCGCTGATAAAGGCAAAGGTGTGCAGTCCTCCGGCAATCGGCCTGTCGGAGTAACTCCTGAACAGCGTATAGTACTGGTGACGCTCTACTTTCCTCTGCAGGATAAATTCAATACTGTGGTAGATGTCCGGGTAGTTGAAGAGGAGCGGTTCTTTCAGGATGTGGTATCTGTACAGACCGACGGCTTGCAGGTTATTAGTCTCTTCCACAGTTGCCGGTTCCATTTCACCGGCCATTACGGCTACCCCTGCTCCGGGAACGTGGACCGTACGTTTGTCCAGGGATAAAAGATTATAACTAAGTATGGGGATGACATCGACACTATCATCCTTCTCTTTCTCTTGCCCATTTTGGGCAATAAGGGGCACCGTCAACGCAAATATCAACGATATCAATAAACCTTTCTTCATATTATATTTTCTCCTTTATTAAGTTGTGACACTTCTTGTTTTTGTTTTTAACTCTTTTAGTATCTTTAGGTACTGCTCCAGCATCTTATCCGCCAGTGTGACGTCGGCAATCGCCTTTTCATCAATATTCAGCAGCTGTGCCAGAACGAAAGTGAATCCCTTTATCACGTCTCTGATCCGTTCCTCAGACGAGGCGCGATCTTCGTCGAATAGAATACGGTTGAGCTGCTCACTCATTCCGGTATCGAGGTGGTGGATAAAGACGACCATAACCTCTGCAGAACCAGGAAAAGCACACTCTCCCTTTTCCCTCCCTTCATCAAGGAGTGGAGCGACGATATCGATGTAGACCTTTTCGCTGTAATTATCAAGAAGTTTCCCTAATGCCGCATTTTTAATGCTGCTGGATTTCGGGGATTTCCCCTTCGAAAAAGTGGCGGCGGCGGTATTCATCTGAGAACTCCGAGCTATCGTCATAATCCGCCGCAGCTTCTCCATCATTGAAGGTTCAGGATCCTCGACAATAGGAAGGAATGTCTCTTTTAAGTAGATGTATTGGTCGTAACATATCCTTTCGAGCACCTCTTCCTTGGATCTGAAGTGGTGGTAGAGGGCTCCTTTGGAAAGACCGCAGCGTTCGGCGATATTTTGAATGGTGGTCTTTTCGTACCCCTGTTCATGGAAGAGCCCTTCGGCAATCCGGAGAATATCGGCGACTGTCTCCTCTTTCTGCTTCTCTCTTTTATTCATCATTCACCCTCATTATTTTTGACCAACCGTCGGTCACTGACTGAATATTGGTCATCATCAATATAAATATAAATATTGACATTGTCAAGGGAAATGGGAAAATGTTTCAGATTACCGAAGAGGGAAAGCTTGAGCTGTGGCGATGGCTCGCTGCCCCCTGCCCCGAAGGAGCACCGCTCTGCCAGTCTGATACAAGGGTTTTTTACCTGCCAGCTGGAATATGAAGGGATACCGGCCACTTCCCAGCGCCAGGCAGAGTTGCTTGCGGGGCTCCTATCAGTATATGATCAGGTTCCGGCCAGTGCGGAGCAGCATCACCACCAGGTGGATTCACCAGGGGAGGACTTCTTTGGGATGCTCACCCTGGAGTTCGGGGTAATCATGGCCAGGGCCCTGCTTGATTGGATGGAGGGAGTCATTCAACGTATTAAAAACGGGAAACACAATCGCAAGAGCAACGCTCCCCATAAGGAGGAATTATGAAGATATGTATGCTGAACGGCAACCCGAGCAGCAATGAGCTTGACCGCTACTTGAAAGAGCTCGGAGCAGCCCTGGAAGCAAAAAAACACTCAGTCGTGGAATTTACACTTAGGGATTTGACAATTAAATACTGTACCGGCTGTTTCGGCTGCTGGTTGCAAACACCCGGGGAGTGTGTAGTCAAAGATGACTCGGCCCTGGTTTGCCGTGAGCTGGTACGCTCTGATCTGGCTCTCTTTGCCAGTCCGGTAATCATGGGTTTTCCCGGTGCGCTTCTTAAAAAAACGAATGACAAGCTGATACCATTGATCCATCCCTATTTGGTTATCGATCGCGGCGAGGTGCATCACCGGCCCCGCTATGATCACTACCCGCAGCTGGGTCTGATTCTGCAGAGACAGAAGGATACGGATGATGAGGATATGGATATTATTACCCGAATCTATGAACGCACAGCCCTCAACCTGAAAAGCAG
This sequence comes from Spirochaetales bacterium, assembly GCA_030604195.1. Lineage (GTDB taxonomy): Bacteria > Spirochaetota > Spirochaetia > SZUA-6 > DRHE01 > DRHE01. The sequence continues at coordinate 5,770 of JAUVWI010000035.1, read as the reverse complement.
CCTGGCCTTTGTGCGGTCCACAGAGAATCCTCTTGAGGAGGTAGTCAATGAAATTAACAGTATTTAACGGCTCGCCGCGGGGACGCAGGAGCAATACCCGTATATTGCTGGAGCATTTCTTAAAAGGATTCTCCGAAACAGGGGGAAACAAACACGAGCTCTATTACCTGAACCGGGTCAAAGAAGAGAATCAATTCAAGCGTGCATTTGTTGAGGCGGAATGTGTTCTTCTCGCTTTTCCCCTATATACGGATTCCATGCCCGGAGTGGTCAAGTCTTTTATTGAGGCGCTGGAACCCTTTGCAGGGCGGAAGAGTAATCCCGCCCTTGGATTTATCGTTCAATCCGGCTTTCCCGAGGCTGCACACAGCCGGATGGTGGAGCGGTATATCGAAAAACTTGCCTCCAGGCTGGGATGCGCCTACCTGGGCACCATTGTGAAGGGAGGGGCTGAGGGAATCCGGGTTCAGCCTCCGCGGATGACAGCTAAGCTTTTCACCAGATTCTATGAACTGGGCCGGGTTTTCGGCCGTGATGGATCCTTCGATAAAAGATTGATTGAGGAACTGGCAAAGCCGGAACGCCTGTCCGGGGGTGTGCTCCTGCTGTTACAGTTGCTGGGGCCCACCGGGCTGTTGAATTTCTACTGGAACAAACAACTGAAAAAGAACGGGGCTTATTCAAGGAGGTTTGCAGCGCCTTACCTGGAGTAATAAGAAATAGAGCGGCTGGATTGAGCCTGCCCGATTATGCAATACCATCCAAAAATCTTGTTTTATTAATAAGATTTTTGCAAAACTACAATCGGAGCCCATTGCAGTCGAAGACTGCGATGGGTTAGGCTATCTTAAAAGCAGGAATCAACTAATAGCTGTATAAGATTATAAAAGGGGGTATCGGGATTGTGGCAATGAAAATTCTGGCTGCCGCCGACCTGCATCTTGGCATGAAGTTTTCCGGCTACCCCGAGGTGCAGGCGGAATTATCCGGAGCCAGGTTTACCGCTTTGAAGCGATTAATAGAAACGGCAAACCGGGAGGAGTGTTCACTTTTCCTGATTGCCGGTGATCTCTTTGACAGGGTAACGGTTTCCAGAAAGGATATTATGCGCACAACTTCTCTGTTGAATGAGTTCCAGGGAGAGCTCGTAGCCCTGCTACCTGGGAATCACGATTTCTTCAGCAGCGGCGGCGCTTTATGGAAGAATTTTAGTGAATCTGCCGGCGACCGGGTGCTGCTGTTGAAACAGCAGCAGGTCTACGATTTACAGCCCTATGGCCTGTCGGTCAAACTCTATGCTGCTCCCTGCAGCTCCAAGCACTCCAGTGTAAACGGCCTGGCCGGTTTTTCGCCTTTAAAAGAAAGGGATGAAAAGCTGCTCTATCTTGGAATAGCACACGGCAGCCTGGCTGGAATATCCTTTGACTCCCAGGGGGATTATTTCCCCATGACAGTTGAGGAACTGGAAAAACTGGGACTCGATCTCTGGGTTGTGGGCCATACCCACAATCAGTATCCGGCGGCTGAAAGGGAAGAGGCAGCCTTTATTATTCCCGGCACCCCTGAACCGGACGGCTTTGACTGCCGGCACGGTGGCAAAGCCTGGCTCCTGGAGGTAGCTCCGGATAATAAGATCAAAAAGAAATCTCTAAATACGGGAACTTACCGCTTTTCACGGGAAGATATCGAGGTTGATGGGAATTCCGACCTTGAAGAGCTCTTTTCCAGGTACCGGGAAGCTGATATGACCAATACCTTAAGCGATGTTAATTTGAGTGGCAGGCTTCCCAGGGAAAAGATAACCATGCTCCGGAAGTTGATAAAAGAGCTGGAGGAATCCCTCTTCCGGATTAGAATCGATGACAGCCAGGTTGCCGAAGAGATTACCCCTGACCTGGTTGACCATGAGTTCACTCAAGGCTCCTTTCCCTATCTGTTATTAAAGGGCTTGATCGAGGATGGAGATCCGGAAGCCCTGCAGGCCGCCTATGCTTTGCTCGAAGAGGTTAGAGCATGATACTGGATAGTCTGGAAATTATTTCCTTCGGTTTCCTGGCCGCCAGGAAGGTTGAATTCAGCCCTGGATTGAATATTATTCTCGGGCCCAATGAAGCGGGCAAAACAACCCTTTTCCAGGCTATGCTACACACCCTGTTAACACCGGTTAAATTATCAAAACCCAATTTCCGCACCACTATGGCAGGCTTTATTCCCCTGGGGGGCGGGGACACAATCGGCTGTAAATTGGGTTTCTCCTCTCTGAACAGAAGTTATCTGCTTACTAAAAACTGGGGCGGCAAAGAGGCGGCAGAGCTGGTTTTGCCCGATGGCGGGCGCATAACAGACGATCAGAAAGTCGCCGCTCTTGTAAGAGAGCTTCTGCCGGTCCGGGAAGGGACAGTGCGCTCCATACTGATGACTTATCAATCGGCCCTGGCCGGCACCCTGGCTAATTTAGAGAATAACCGGGAGACCCTGGATTCCCTTTCAGCCATATTAAGAAGGACGATCCTGGAAACAGATGGCATATCAGTGGAGAGGTTTAAGGCTCTCCTGGAGGAGAAATATGGGGAGGCTTATGAACACTGGGACCTGGCCAGGAAAAAGCCGGAGAACAACAGGGGTATTGATAATCCCTATAAAAAGGGCGTCGGGCGTATACTGAAGGCTTATTACAATTATCAGGAACTTTGCCGTTTTTTAGATGATGTAGAGGCAAAGGAAGATTCCTACGGCGCTAAAACCGGGGAGCTGGAAGCGTGCATGAATGAGCTGGCTGCCAAAGAGGCTTTTTTAAGTGAAAATCAGCAGTCTGCGGTTGATGCCGGGATCAGGAGTCTTTTAGGGGCCCGGCTGGAGGCTGCCGGGCTTACTATGAAAAAATTGCAATCCGACTATGACAGCTGGCCGGTGTTGACAGCGAGGCTGGGAGAGCTTGCCGGGAGTATTCCCCTGCTTGAGCAAGATATTGTACGGCTGGAAGGGGAAAAGCAGTCAGCAGTAATCTATGACGAGGGCAGAGAACTGAAGAAACGCTTTGAACGGGCGGAGGAAAAAAGAGAGCAGCTTAAAAAGGCGGAGGAAGAACTGGCCGGAGCCATACCCTTTTCCCGTGGGGATCTGGAAGAGATTGAACAGCAGGTCAGTATAGTGGAAAGGCTGAAAGCAGCCTTAGAGGGTGGAAAGCTGAATCTGAAGCTGCAGGCTAAAAAAGATATTGCTCTGACTGTTGAGAATGATCTCGGGGAAGCCGAAGAGAAAAAGATTGCTTCCGGGGAATCGCTTGAAGTAAGCTCTAACGGCCTGGTACGGCTGAACCATTCAGACTGGTCACTGGAGGTGAAGAGCGGCGGAGAGGATCAGCAGAAAAAAGCCGTAGAACTAAGAGTGACTGAAGCAAAGCTTGAAGCTCTTTTCAAGGCTAAAGGAGTTGCAAGCTTGAAAGAAGCAAAAAGCGCTTCTTTAGAGTATCAAGGTCTTGGCAGCCAGGTAGAAAATATTGCCGGGATATTCAAGCAGGAGCTGGAAGGTTATTCCTATGAGGAGTTAAAAGAGAAGGCCGCAGCTTTAGAAAAAGAGGCGCCTTCAAGATCTTTGTCCGGGATAATCGAAGAATTGTTAAGCGGAAAGCATAAACTTGAGCGGCAGCAAGGTGAACATGAAGAGACTGCTTTGAAGCTCAAGGCCTTAACCGGGGAATACAGCAGCAAAGATGATCTCTTTTCCAGGCTGGTTGAATTGGGCGGGAAGAAAAAGGAGCTGGAACTCCAACTTTCAGAACTGAAAGCGTTACCTGAGGGCTTTACTGATTGTGACTCTTTTATTCAATTTTTTGAAGGTCAGAAGCAGGCTGCTGCCGAACTCAAAGAAGAAAAAAACCGGCTGGAAATAGAATGTGTGGAAATAGAAGCAAAAATGGCGGATGAATCCTCTGAGGAGATCACTGCCAGGTTAAGGCAGGCTGAGAGCAGCTATAAAGCTGAAGTAAAAAAGGGGGAAATAATAGCCAGAATAAAACAGAGGTCTGAAAGCATGCTCAAAGAGCTGGACAGCAACACCTTTGCCGGCTATGAAAGATCAATAGCCGCCTATATTGCCAAACTGACAGCTGACCGCTACCGAAATATCAGTCTTGAAGGCTCTCTGCCCCGGGGAGTGATCAGGGAGGATGGAGCGACCCTTGTTTACCCTCTGTTGTCTGCAGGCACCAAAGATGTCTTTGGACTGGCCCTCAGATTGGCCATGGCGGATTATTTTTTAAAGGAGCAGGATGGTTTCCTGGTAATGGATGATCCTTTAGTGGATCTTGATCCGCACAGGCAGGAACTGGCCGCCGGAGTGCTCTCAAGGTTCGCTAAAGAGAAACAGCTTATTCTATTTACCTGCCATCCCGCCCATGCTTCCCTCTTTCCTGAAGTAAAAGCAATTGAGCTTAACGGCTAATCCATACCTTTAAGCTTTTCCGGTGTAGCTTCACCCATCATCAGCTTACAGATATAGTCCTACGGCATCAGATATTTACTAACGGTTTCAACAAATTTTTCCGCCCGCTTCAAAGTTGTTTCAGCATCCATTAATGTGACAGGATCAATTATCTGGTAATCGGATACCTGACGAAGGTTGAAGATATCATGTAAATCTTTGGAAAGCTCTTTGGAGAACAAACCCTTCAATACAAATTCGGTATCAAAAAGACTAATTGCTCCACTATGCTTACGGGGAACCTTCCCGATTTTCTGCAACAGAGCGAGTACAGCATAGAACATGGCATAGTAAGAACGGTTGATGATGCTGCGAGGGCTTCGGTCTCCATCCAGAAGCACCTTAGCATCCTTAAGCGATTCTTCTGCCTGGTCCATCCTGTGACGTATAAGAACAAGAATATCATCATCTTTCATACAGTTATCCCTTCCTCTTCTACTGCTTTCGCTAACAAGGAATATTTTTCAGGGCCATTTTCCCAGTTATTGCGGGAAACAACAATAGGAGAAACTACAAGACCATACTTAAAGCCTGCTTCCCAGGCGCAGTCACTTATATGTTTCCTCGCCTTTGGAGTATTCGGTCCGCTTAGAATCACAAGCACATCTATGTCGGATTCAGGATCTGCATCGCCACGCGCGCGCGATCCAAATACTACTAGACGATGCATCGCCACGCGCTGTAATAGCAGCGATTTGAAATTTGTTAAAATTGTTTTCTCGATTTCATTCATGATGTCTCCCTCCCCTCACCGACATTCCGACCCTGCTAATTTCAAAATTAAATAAATTATACCCGGGAGATAGTTTTTTTTCTACATCTTATTATAAAAGCCCTAATCCATACCTTTGAGCTTTTCCGGTGTGGCTTCACCCATCATCAGCTTACAGATATTCTTGTAGCCGATTTTGCGGTTTTGACGGAACAACTCCACTAAGCCGGCATACCCTTGCGGGTGGCTTTCTTTGATGGCGCGGAGCTGCTCCTCAACCTTTTTTAAATCTTCCAATGAGGCAACTGCTGGCATTGTTTACTCCTTTAAAGACATATAACGGTATAAAAGGTTATTGTGCTTTGAATTTTGTAGGCATAGAACTGCAGTATCGACTACTTCTCAGGATAATCTACTGGCAGCATAAGCTCTTTTACGCTTGGTGTCAAATAGAAATTCCCCATGGGCGGCGGTTGTGGACAAAGTTGTTGCAGGCGCCGTGGGCAATGAGTTATAATTTGTTATAGGGAGGGGCTACTAACGTGCCTACCTTAAGTTTCTTTTCTTCTTTCTCTT